>CAKTBC010000070.1 GCA_934533005.1 uncultured Oscillospiraceae bacterium
AGCGGCTCCTTCCCGTACCGGCTGCCGCAGAACCTGCGGAACTTCGCGTTCGCGTCGAGCTTGGAGATATCCACGTCCGGGTGCTCCCGGACGAATGCCGCGGCGTCCTGGGCGATCCAGTCCTTCTGCCGCTCTGCCTCGGCGTCGGCCTTCTCCCGCTCGGCCCGCTCGCGCTTCTGTTTGCGGACGACCTCTTTTGCGTCCTCTTCCTCCTCCAGATCCTGCACGGTGCGCCCGCTCTCCGCCGCGGCCTTCTTGAGCCGCGCCTCGCGCGCCTTGTCGGCATAGCTCTCCAGCACGTCCAGCGAGTCGATCGCCCCGCCGCCGTCCGGATCGCTCAGCCCGAGCTTGGCAAGCGCGCTCTGGTAGCGCTCCTCGGCGCGTCGGAATCCGGCGGATTCTCCCGCCTTGCGCGCCGCCTGGTATCTGGCGTTCTCTTCCCGGCTCTGTCTGGCAGGTTCGGCGGCCTCCTGCTTCTTTTCGCCTGCGTTTTCCGCTTCAGCGCCGGTCTCTGCGGTCACGACTCCGCCCTCCGAGCCCTCCTCCGGAGTTACGGCTTCCATGTTCTCGTCCATGTGGGTCCTTTCTGCGACTGTGCTGCCGTCGCCGCGATGTATTTTTCTTGCTGATTAAAGGCTAACTCGAAATATCTGTCCGTGCTCGGCGACTTTTTTGTGAACTTTTCACGAATCGTCAAACCCGTTGAAGCAGCAGGCGTTTCCAGCCACGAAAATAGAAAAACCGGAGCGGCTTCCCGCTCCGGTCGAAAAATTTCTGTGAAATATTACTCCCTGTATAATAGCTAATCGCAGCGCGTTCTCTCCCGCCTCGGTAAGGCTCCCTTGTGCAAAGGGAGCTGTCGGCGGAGCCGACTGAGGGATTGTCATCACCACGCCTTCCTTGCCCTCTTCTGCCGCTTCATCTGGTCGATGAGCTTCTCCCGCGGCTTTTCCGGCTCTGTGAGCACCGTCATCCGCTGCTGATGCCGCACGGCGTAGGTGATCGCCGCGCCCATCACAAGGTCGTCGTGCTTCCCGGCGAGCGCCTCCGGCCGGTGATCCTCGTTGTAGCAGAACGTCAGCATTTCCTCGAGCAGCTCCCGGTCGGTGAACCACTCCGGATGCGAGGAGAACACCTCCACCAGATTCGCAATGGCCCGCGGACGGCTCTGCCGGTCGGTGCGGAATCCGTAGCTCTTCCTCATCTGCCGCGTGTAGGTGTCCTCCCGCTCGCGGCTGTACTGATTCGGGTACTCCATTTCCTGCAGCTTCATCACCGGGTAGGTGGAAAAGTTCGTCTCGATGGCGACGAGCGCATCGTTGTAGAACCTCCCGAGCGCATAAATCTGCCGGACGTATTCCGGCTCGCTGTATTTCTGCCGGAGCTTGGCAGCGATCCTCCCCGTCACGTTGTCGATGACGATCGCCGTGAAGTAGTCCGAGCCCTCGCCCGCCGTGTCGCCGCCGAGCACATACGGAACGCCCTCCTCCGGCAGCTCGTAGAGCGTGATCGCGCCGGTCTCGCTCTCCGTCCACTCGCCGTCTGTAAACTCCCCGCGCCCGGCGGGTCCGGGCAGCCGCTCCAGCCGGAGCACGATCTGCTCGTTGTCGAATACGCCCGTGCCGCTGTGGAGAAACGCCTCGCCGGGAGAGGCGGGATATTCCTGCCGGAACATGTCCAGGCTCCCGCCGCAGTTGTTCGCAATGCACCACCGCCGCCATTGGAGCTGCTCGTCCGTCAGCTGATACGCTGCCTTGAGATCCCGCTCCTCCGGCGTCCATTCCGTCCCCGGCACGACCGGCATCGAGTAGTCCGGGTTTTCAAACCACGCGAAGAACACCGGCTCAAAGTCGTTCTCCCCAGCAACGGCGGCGTCCCAGCGCTCCTTGAAGTCCTCAAAGCCGTTCGCCGTGCTCTCGATGACGACCATCGTGCCCGGCAGGCTCGGCACGGCCTGTAAAATACCGGCAAGCGTGGAGGCTTTCCCGTCCGCGCCGTCCGGCCAGAAGGCGTACTCCGAAAGATGCACGCATTGCAGCGTGTCGCTTCGTCCGATGCCGCGCCCGCCCGCCGTGGCGCAGCGGATCCGGGAGCGCAGCCCCGGCCTTGCCTCCCGCTCGCTGCGGAGCTTCGACGGGTTCTCGAATACCAGCTCCTGCGCGTTCGAGGCGCGCAGCATCGGCTTCACCGGCGCTGGCAGCTCGTCGTAGAACAGCTTGCTCATCCGGAAAAGGTTCGCCGTCGCGTCCTCGCGGTGCGCAACGATCAGCGCGTTTACGTTCTTTCGCGTCGCGCAGGCATGGAAGATGAGGCCCTCCGTCAGCGTGGAAAAGCCGAGCTGCCGGGCCTTGAGAATGATGAGCCGGACGGGCTTTCCGGCGTCCTGCTGCCGCTTCGCCACGGCGTAGAGCTTCCTTTGCGCGTCGTTCAGCCGGAACGGCACGACCGTCCCGCTCTTCGTCTTGATCTTGAGGCAATTCTCGATGTAGTCCATAGCTATGCACGGGTTCACAGCTTCGATCCCTCCTGCCTTGCGAGCCAGTCCTCAATGCTCTCGGCGGCTGTCTGCTCCCCCTCGGCAAAGTCCATGTGTTCGGCAAGCTCATGCAGCGCACGGATCGCGCCGTTCGCGTCAAATTCCCAGAATCCGTTCGGCTCCTTCTGCCGCGTCTCCGGGTTCCACTCCAGCACCGGCGTCTTCTGCGTGCAGCGCTCCACGATCTCCACCAGCCGCCGCCCGATCCACGCCTTCGATATGCCCATCTCGTCAAAGAGCTTCTTCTCCAGCTCCCGCCGGTATTCAATGACGCCCGGCATTTTGAGCGTCTTCGAGGCCGTCGAGGCCGCGCTCTTCGCGCTGTACCCCGCGGCGATGGCGGCGTCCGTGGCGTCGCCGGAGCGCAAATACTCCTGCACGAACTTCTTCTGCCGCGGTGTGATGTCTCTTGCCATGCTTCTCCCTCCTCACATCGGCCAGTACGCCGCGTAGAAATTCCGGCGCAGCTCGTAGATCCGGCCCACCGGCACGCTCGTCTCGCGGCTCGCCGTCTCCGGCGATTTGTTTTTCAAGAGGACGGCGATGAGGGCACGCCCCTCGGCCTGCCCTGTCGCTGTGCGCTCTATCGTTTTCCGGATCTCGTCCTGCGCCGGCGGCGGCAGATTCCGGTACGCCTCCAGAAAGGCGTGAACAATGCGTTGCTGCCAGACCGCCCCGCAGCCCTTCATCGGCCGGAATTTCAATTCTTCGCCTCCTTTTTAGCCTCCCTTGTGCAAAGGGAGGTGGCGGCATCGCCGCCGGAGGGATTGTCGCCCTGGTTGACATTTGTTTTAACAGAACGCGCAGAGACGCGCGCGCCGTTGCCTTTTCTTTCCTTCTCCGGTCGAATATAGCGGATATACTCCGAGGTAAACCCGCTCTCGTAATCCCGTGTTTTATGCTGCTCACAGATGATCGCGTCTTTCGGGAGTTCGATCTTGCTGTTGATGTACACCGGCACCGGTTCCGTATAGACAGGCTTTTCTAACCCGCGGCTCGTGTGGTATTTCTTTTTCCCCGGTACGCCCTTGGCGTTTCGTATCATATACTCTGCAATCTTGACATGATCCTTCCGTCCGTCAAGACGGCGGTACGTCACCGCCTCCTGTGGCCAGAGAGCGCAGACGAGCTCATAGTCCGCCGCCGGCATGACGAGATGAAAATGTGGCCGGGCATCGTTTCCGTCCTCATCTTTCCGGCCTTGGGAGTAAACGAACTTGATGTTCGCCCTTTGTTCCTTCCGATACGACTCGCGGAGCTTTCGGAGGAACCGGTTGAACGCCGTTTGAGCGGTCTCCCAGTTTATTTCTTCCTTCCCCGGAAAAGTAAGGGTGAGCCACAGATCCCCCATCCGGAAATTGCAGTTGAGCACTCGGGTGAGTTTCTTTATGGCGTCCGTCTCGTTGCGTTTGATTTTTTCAATACTCGACTTTTTCGCCTTTGTTCCCCGCCGAACGCGCTGGCCGCCTCTCTTTGTCGGCATCCAGCCGCGGCGGATCTCCGTCACCGGTCCCGAAATGATCTTGTACTCCATGTAAGCCGTCACTCCTTTTATCCTCCGTCCTAAAGATAGCCTTTTAACAGGTCCGCAAAAATTCGCGCACGCGCACGCGAATTATATAGGTATCGCCGCAGGCTTTTCCGCCCTCATTTCCGCCGCCGCGCCCCGGCAGCAGAAATCAAACCGGAAATTTCCTCGTTTTTCCTCTTGCAAGTGTCACGGTATCGTGATATAATATAGTCAGAAACGAAAGGAGGCAATATCATGCCGGTAATCGCCCGATTTTATGGGATCATCGTGAAGATGTATCTTCTCGGCGGGGAGCATAATCCCCCGCACGTCCACATTCTCTATGGGGAAAAGAACGGTGTCCTTGATCTCAATACGCTCACGTTCAAAGAATGCGACCTCCCCGCAAAGGCCCGCGCGCTCGTCCTCGAATGGGCTTCCGCGTACCAGCAGGAGCTTCTCACCATGTGGAAAACGCAGTCGTTCCGCGTGCTCCCGCCTCTGGAATGAGGCCGGGAGCTTTCCGTAAAGGAGGTATCTCATGTTTCACAAGCTCAAATCCGTCACGCCGCTTCCGGACTATACGCTCCTCGCCAATTTCTCGGACGGCTCCGTGAAATCCTACGACTTCCGCCCGCTCCTCGACCGCATGGAGGTCTACGCCCCGCTGCGGGAGTCTCCCGCGTTCTGGGCATCCGCCGCCGTCGATCCCGGCGGCTACGGCGTTTCGTGGTCGGACGAGATCGACATCTCTGCCGAGGAGCTGTGGGAGCACGGCGTCGCCGCCGAAAGTCCGTTCTCCGGTCTGCTCTCGTTCGCCGACGCCACCGGCCTATGGGGTCTCAGCGAAAGCGCCCTGCGCAAAGCCGTGGAATACCGGAAGCTCACCGTCGGCGTCGATGTCCAGAAATTCGGCAAGCAATGGGTCGTCACCCGCTCCGCCATGGAACGCGAGTACGGCCGTCCCTCTCATTAACCCCCGTCATACGCCGCCGCCCGCCGGTCTCCCGGCGGGCTTTTTTCGCATTTCAGACGGCAAAGCAGATGTTCTCGAACTTCTTGTAGGCGTCCAGATAGATCTCGTTCTTCGCCTTGTTGTATGTTACTTCGTAGTACATGCCATCCGGCAGCGTCGTCGAGAGAAGCGCCTTCGCGTTCCCGAGAATGTATGCGTTCCAAACCACAAACACATCAAAGGCCGGCGCTTTGTCCGCTTTGTCCAGGTGATCCGCGGTGTACTCCCGCACGAGTTTCTTTGCCTTCTCCGTAAATTCCGTGTTTCCCATGTCCTTTTGTTCCTCCTTCCTCTGAAAATAGTTCATCGGCGTGCCCGGATAGCAGAAACAGCAGGGCTTGTTACCCATTGCGCTCGGCGGCCAGTTGACGCACTCTTCACACCTCATTCGCAGAGCATCCAGTCTTCCGCCAGCATGTCCGCCTGACTCGCCAGCCAGCCGATCTGCTCTCCCCGCGTCCCGCAGAACACGATGGCCTTGCTGCCTATGTCCTCATGGTACGCATTACGCGGCTGCGCGTCCGTGGCGCTGTAGTAACGGATGTCTACCGCCAATTCGATGTGCTGATCTCGTCCGTTCCACCCGGCCCGGCGCACTTTCATCCCGCGCTTGACGAACTTTATCGCATCGCTGAAGGAGAAGCGCGCTATGCCGCCGAGCGCCGGGCAGTTTTCAAGCCCGGCAATCACCCACTCGTCCGACAGGACGTTCAGCAGCGTGTATTCCACGATCTGCGTCTCGCGGATGTCCATTTCCTTTCCTTCTTTGGTGTGCATGATGATGGTCCGCTTCTCGGCATCCCATCGCCAGAAGCCGCCCCACGACGGCAGCTTCACCGCCTCCCCGTGTTTCATTGCCTCGAGTGCATTTTTGAAATCCATGTTTTTATCCTCCTTGTTTTTTATTCCTCCGGCGCGTCCCAATCGCACCAGCTCATCACCTCCAGATGCCGCCACTTTCGGAGCGTCGCCTCGCTGTCCGTGTCCTCGCGCGGTCGATAGCCTCGGCGGTACAGCCGCTCGCCGGTGTCGCCGTCCTCCTGCCGGACGATCCCGCCCGGCGTGATCGCATACCGGCGCACGTCCAGATTTGCCCCGCGCGGTACCACGCCGACAATCTCGCCGTTTCTCTTCTGCATCAGGAAATTCAGCCCCAGCCGCAGCCCGGTCGGACGGATCTCCTCGATGTACGTTTCCCCGGCGTAGCCGCAGATCTCCTCGCCGACCGTCTCCGGCAGCTCCGGCTGCACGAGATAGCCGCCCTTGTTCCGCACGATCCGCACCGTGTCGTTCTCCGGGATGTATCCAAGCATCTCCACCAGCGCTCCGAGCGTCCCGCGCAGCCGCTCCCGCAGGCCGTCCATCGGCACGACCGCCATCCACTCATAGCCGAGCGCCGTGAGCGTCTCGCCGTTGCAGTAGAGCGTCAGCCCGTGCTTCGTCTCCGCGCGCAGTGCCCGCTCCAGCGCCGCATCATCAAACGCCATTATCCGCACCTCCCGATAAGCGTTTCCAAGATCTTCTTCGTCCCCGCGAGCAGCGCCGCCGCAGCGGCACACGCCCCGCAAGCCCACAAAACTCGTTCCTTCATTCCTCAATCACCTCTCCAAACCACAACCATGTTCGGAAACGGCGCGCTGTTTGTTGCGTTTCCGAATTTCAACCGCCCACGCACAAAGCGGATTTCGGCTTTTCCGTAGATGAACTCGTGAAACCATCGTGTGTCCGTCCGAGCCGGAAGTAGCATAACTACGGTGTTTCCGCTCGTCTTGTGTTCCTCCCACGCTTTCTGCACCCACTTGCCAATCTCGCGCCCGTAAGGGGGATTGCAGAACACCGTGTGTCCCCCCCACGGACAAACGAGCCCGTTTTGCTCTTTCGTGAGGAACGTCTCGCATTTGTGGTTTTCTTTGTTCGCTGCCGGGTCGAGCGTGAAATGGAACTCTTCGTTCAACTCATCAAAGAACTCCTGCGGCGTCGCCCACTCGTCCGTGGCGGAAGAAAACATCCCGCCAAGCTGTTTATCTGTCATCGAAGATTTCCTCCCAATCGATCTCTATTTGTCCCGGAAGAACGCCGTCCTCCATCCACCAGTGAAACACATCTTCGCCGGTCGTTCCCCAGCGCATGTCATCGGCCTTCCCGCGAGCTTTTCGTGCGTCAAGCATTCGGTCAAACGCTCGGATGTAATTGCGCTGAAAACCTGGCCATCGGGCAAACTCTGTGTAACGGGCTTTCCCAGCCATTGGGCAGCCAACACAACCGACGCGGCAGAAGCCCTCGTTGTAAAGCGGATTCGTCTCAACCTTTTGATCGGTAAGATAATCCCACACATCCCGATCCGTCCAATCAATGATGGGATTGCAAACCCGCTTGCCTTTCATCTGGCAATTTTCAAAAAGCTGTCGGTCTTCCTCGTTGTCGTTGTTCAAAATGAGCTTTTTCTTCGGGTCAGCGGCTTGTACTTCCAGCGCCCCGCGGTTTGCCGCTCTTTTGACAGATTCTGCCCATCTGACACCCGTGACGACAAATCGGTCTTTGCCTGCCGTTTCTTTCAATACCGCGCAGCAGTATCGCACAACTCGCGTCGGCGGCATGAGTTTCTTCGGTATCAAATCCCACATCGAAGTGCGTTTGCCTTGATATGTTGGAAGAATTATCGTGTACTCAACGCCCTTTGCCTCGTACTCTTTGGCGCGTTTTCGGACGTGATATACTGTCTCTGGCGCGTCTGCTGTCGTATGCGAATGGCAAATTTCAAACGGGATTCCGGCATTTTCGGCGAGCTTACAGATTACGGCACTATCCTTTCCGCCGCTGTCGGTCAGCAGTAGCGGCTGCTTATACAGTTTCAGCGACATTTGCGATGCAAGACGCAGACGCTCCATTGCTGTCTGTTCCAAATCCGTCATTGCCATTCACTACACATCCCCTCTGCTTAACAGTGATGTGGAAACATAGTTGTCTTTCATGCAAAAATTTCTCCGGCAGCAGGAGCACAAAACCCGCTCCTTCATTCCTCGATCACCTCAAGGCCGTAGGCTACCGCCACGTCATGCTCAATGCGGCAGCCCCGTGCATCCTGCCACCCTCGGCAGAAGTAGACAGCGTGGCAAAAGCTCATCTTTTCCAATGACTTTGCAAGGAAGTGAAGAGAGATTTGGACAACGCCCTGCCCCTCCAATTTCTCCTTGCCGTGCCATGCGCCTGTAAAAAACGTGTTCACAACGTAATACCCGCGCTGTTCCAGCTCGGTGATAGCTCGATTTCGTGTATCGTCAATTTCCCATGTTGATCTCCCCGCCATCGGCTGCGAGATCATGGCCAGTTTTTTTATCTCAGCTCCTCCTTCATCTCCGCTATCCTCTCGTCGATCATCGTGCAGTTCTCCTGTCCGGGGCATATCGTAAACGGACACGCCCGGCAAAGCTCATTCACCGCCCGCACCCACAGATCATGCTCCATCCGGTTCATTTGCATTAGCCCAGCACTCCTTCGTTTTCCTCAACATAGCGCCAGCTCTGCGGCGGAATTTGCACCGGATCCCAGCAGTACGTGTCGCAGTCTCCGACGTACTCGCAGCCGAGACAGCTGTGGAAGTTTGTGATATCAACCGGTCTGCTGTAAATTTTCAGATCCGAGATATGCCACCCGAACCCCGTTTTCCCTTTCAGGTACGTTTCGAGCTCTTCTTCCGTCAAGCATGCCGCCTCGAGAAGCCGTGAGATGTCGTGCACCTTCTGCCAATCGTCCACGATTCGGTACTTCGGCCTCTCTTGGTCGCCGGTGTATCCGACATGCACCAGCCGGTCGATTCTGCCGCACACAAACTCGCCAATGATTTTCCCGCCGCCATAAAAGCCTTGCTTTCCCACCAGCGCGAAAAAATCCTCGTGTTCAAATCGCGGCTTCGTGCAGTAGACATACACCTTAAAGGGCGTCTGCATCAGCGTCGGGCGCGTTTTCCGCACCTCCACCGTTTTCTCACCTCGGAGGATCTTCTCGCACCAGCACGGCTGGATGCTCACGAGTACTGCCCTTTTCACCCGTTCGTCCTCCTGTTCCACCGTCTCTCGATCTCAAGCCTTTCATGCTCTATTCGGTTCATCTGCATCGTTTTTTCTATCCCCATATCTGCAAAAATCATCGGAAAACACATTTCTTCTATTGCACGGTGACTTTTTATTGTGGCAAGTTCGCGTTCCTGCCTTCCCATATATCTGCGTTTGCATGCTGGGTAGTGTGCTGTATTTACAATCTCCACACCGCACCACCGTCACAACGTCTCCAGCGTCCTCTTCGAGCATCCGCAGCCAGTCACAGTCTGCCGGTTCGCAGGGTTCATCCGAGTGGAGCTCATTGCAGAGATCGCAGATGATTGTCCGCGCTGTTTTAATTTTTGCATACTCAGACATTCCCGCACCTCCTGTTCCACCGTCTCTCGATCTCAAGTCTTGCCTGCCGCACGGGGTCTTTCGTCCACGGCGGCGCCGGATACAGCGTGTGCATCTCCGCGCCGCAGTGCGGGTTCCCGCAGCGGATCGTGGCGATGTAGGTCCCCATCGGATGCCCCTTCGCCGGGGCTATGGAGCGCCGCGCCTCCGCGCCGCAGAACGGGCAAGCCTTCATCCGTGCCGCCCGCCTCTCTGGAGGATCGCCGCGTCCGGCAGGCGCATCCACCGGCAGATGTCGGCGGCGAAGGAGGCGTAGCCGTATAGCGCGAACAGCGCCTCGATGATCCCAAACCCGCGCCCGTAGCGCCACACGAAGTAGATCACCGCCGCCAACAGTGCCATCACCATCGTTGTGACAAACATTGCCTTGCTCCTGCTCATTTCGTTTTCCTCTCTCTCTTCTTGTTCGGGCAGAAATGGAACTTGTGCGCCGCCCCGCACATTTCGTCCTCCTCACACTCGATCACCGGCAGCGGCGTGCCG
>CAKTBC010000071.1 GCA_934533005.1 uncultured Oscillospiraceae bacterium
CCCACGATGATCGAAAGCTCGTCCGCGCCCTGGGCGATGGTGCGGATGTTCAGCCCGTGCTCGCCGAGCGCCTGGAAGAGCTTGCCGGACGTGCCGGGGCGGGCGGGCATTTTGCGTCCCACGGCGGCGACGAGCGCGATGCCGTCCTGCACGCGCACATCGTCCGGGCGGCAGGTTTTCTGGATATCGGCGATTACGTCGTAGAGCGTGTTTTCCAGCGCCGCGGACGAGACAACGAGCGCGAAGCTGTCGAGCCCCAGCGTGATGTGCTCCACGGCAGCGTGGTAGCGGTCGAGGATTTCCAGCGCGTTGCAGAGCGTTGTGGAGGCGTTCATGTTGCGCTTGAGCACCGTGAGGATCGTAAAGTTGCGCCGCCCGGCAATGCCGGTGATCGGGCGCTCGAGCTCGCTCTCGCTCTCAATGTGCTCCACGATGAATGTGCCGGGGTCGCCCGGACGGTTCGTGTTGCGGATGTTCAGGGCAATGCCCTTCTCCTTCACCGGGAGGATGGACTCCTCATGCAGCACCGAAGCGCCCATAAACGCCATCTCGCGCAGCTCCGCATACGTGATGCGGGGGATCGGGCGGGGATTTTCCACAATGCGCGGATCGGCCATCAAGATGCCAGAGACGTCCGTCCAGTTTTCGTATACGTCCGCGTTCACCGCTGCGGCGGCGAGCGCGCCGGTGATGTCGCTGCCGCCGCGCGTCATGACCTTGATCTTTCCGGTCGGTACGCGGCCGTAGAAGCCGGGGAGGACGATCTTCCCGTTCTTCTCGAGCGCCGCGGCAATGGCGGCATCGGTGCGGGCGCGGTCAAACTGACCGTCAAAGCCAAAGAACACGCAGTCGGCAGCGTCCACGAAGGCGTAGCCGAGCGTTTCGGCCATGAGCCGCGCGGTGAAGTATTCGCCGCGGGAGACGAGCTCGTCCACGCTCGTGTCGCGCGAGAGCGTTGCGGCGTAGGCGTCAAATTCGTCCTCCACGCGGTAGGAAAGGCCAAGCTCGTCGCGGATGGAGACAAACCGGGAGCGGATCGCGGCGAGAATGTCAGCACACGAGACGCCGTAGGTCAGATGCGCGTGGCAGAGATAGAGAAGGTCGGTGAGCTTATGGTCATCGTTCGTGCGTTTTCCGGCGGCGGAGATGACGACAACGCGGCGCGACGGATCGGAGAGGACAATATCGCGCACCTTTCGGAACTGCTCCGCCCCCGCGACGGACGAGCCGCCGAATTTACATACTTTCAGCATAGTTCTTCCTCCAACGCCGCGAAGAACAGATCGTTCCCGTCCTTGCGGATGTTCTGCGCGAGCGCGTGCATTTTCTCGGCGCTCACCGGCTCGGTCACGGCGCGGACAACGTCGCCCTGCGCGAGCACCGATCGGAGCGGCAGCCGGCAGGCGGCAAAGCCGCCGGTGCGGATGTAATAGGCGTGTACCGCCGCGCGGTTATCCGCCTCTGCGGCGCGGCAGTTCTCCGGGAACATGGCCCGCGCGCCCTGCTGCGCCGCGGCCAGATCGCGCAGTACCGCGGACGCCGTGGGGAAGCGCCCTGCGCCCTGTCCCATCAGCACGATTGAGCCGCAGCGGCGGCCCGAATAGCGCGCCATGTTGTTGTTTGCAAAAACCGAGCTCTCCGGCGCGGCGCGGGGAAAGAGCACCGGCTCCACATACGCCGAAACGCTCTCCCCGGCGCGGCAGCCAGACGCGATAAGACGGCACACAAGGCCGCGGCCTTGTATATCCTCCACGTCCGCGGCGGTGAAGTGCTCCATGCCCTCGCAGAGCATGCCGCTTTGCGGCAGCACGCCGAAGGCGACCGCGCACGCGAGCTGCATTTTCCGCAGCGCGTCCAGTCCGGAGACGTCCGCCGTCGGGTCAGCCTCGGCATAGCCGAGAGACTGCGCCTCGCAAAGCGCGTCGGCATAGGAAAGGCCGCGGCGCTGCATGGCGTCGAGCATGTAGTTCGTCGTGCCGTTCAAAATGCCGGAAACGGCCTCAATGCGGTCGGTCTCGGCGGAGAGCGCGAGATTGTGGAGAAACGGCACGCCGCCGCCGCACGCTGCGCTGAAAAGAAACGCCGCGCCCTTCTCCCGGGCGAGTGAGGCGAGCTCCAAGCCGTGCGCGGCGACCATCGCTTTATTCGCGGTGATAAAGTGCTTCCCGGCTTCGAGCGCGCGCATGCCGTAAGAATAAGCAGGATCCAGCCCGCCAAGCGTTTCCACCACGGCGTCCACCGTCGGATCGCCGAAAATGAGCGCGGCATCGCTCACCTGAAAGGACTCGGCCGCCTTTCCGGGGCGCACGAGCACCGGCCCCGCCGCCATACCGGGGGCGTCGAGCAGCATCTGGTATACGCCCGCGCCGACCGTACCATATCCCAAAACCGCGACTTTCACGGCATCGCCTTCTTTCTCTAAATGATCAAATGTCCTTGAGTTAACAACAAATGTTTTTGACAGAAAGCATTGTAACAGAATGCCCGCGGAAAAGCAATGCTTTTTCGCGGGCGATTCGATGAAATATACAGAAAATTGGAAGAAGTTTTTTACATATTGCCAGTGGCGTACATAAGTGCCGAGAGCGCGGCGACCGGCGCCGTCTCGCAGCGGAAGATGCGCGGCCCCATCGAGCAGATGTGCAGCTTCATAATGCGGGCGAGCTCCGCCTCAAACGGCTCAAAGCCGCCCTCCGGGCCGGTGAGAATGGCAGCAGAGGCAATATTCCCGGCGCTCTCTACGGCATCGCGCAGCGTTTCGCGCTCGCCGGTTTCGTACATAAAGAGGGGCAGGGCGGTGGTGTTCGCCTTGTTGAAGGCCTCCGCAAGATCGGGCAGGAACCCAACGGTGGGGATCACGCCGCGGCCGGACTGCTTGGCGGCCTCCTCGGCGATGCGCTGCCAACGGGCG
This sequence comes from uncultured Oscillospiraceae bacterium, assembly GCA_934533005.1. Taxonomy (GTDB): domain Bacteria; phylum Bacillota; class Clostridia; order Oscillospirales; family Oscillospiraceae; genus Apopatocola. Next base: position 2,912 of record CAKTBC010000071.1, read on the forward strand.
ACCTTTTTGTCCGCGTCGCCGTGGATGCGTGCTACGCACCGGCTGGAAGCAAAGAAATAGATCTCCGATGCGCCCGCCTCGGTGCATTTCTGGAGAATGTAGTCGGCCTTATCGCTGCCCTTGGGAAGCCCTGCGAGAATGATGGTGTGGACGCTTGGCTCGCCCTGACAGGGGACAACCTCAAAAATCTCGGCCTCGACCTCGTTGGGCGTGATCTTCGTAACGGTGCAATGGTGATCCTTGCCGCCGTCGCACACGATCATCGTGTCGCCGACGCGAAGGCGCAGCACCTTGGCGTGCGCGGCGTCCTCTCCCAGAATAAACGCCGTGCCTCCGGCGATCGAGCTTCCGCCGGAGAGAAAGAATCTCGGCATGAGCAGCATCCTCCCACAGATATGATTATTTTATATTATCGCATAGTTTTGCGCGGATTGCAAGACAGGAACGGCGTGCGCCGCGCGGAATAGAATGGGGCGAAGAGGTGATCGTATGGATACGGAACGGATGCGCCGTGTACTCGGGCGCGTATACGGCCCCGCCGCGCCGCCGAAGGAGGGCGAGACCCCGGATGCGCTGCGGGAATGTCTCCGGCTGGAGACGGAGGCGGCGGTGCTGCTGCGCTATCTTGTTCGCGCGAGCCGCGCGTGCCTGAATCCGCTTGGCGAGCCGCTGCGCCGCTGCGAGGCGCGCCGCCGTGCGCTGCACGCGGAGTTTTTCCTCCGCGAGGGGGAGAGACCGCCACAGTCTCGTCCCGGCACGATGCCGGGCGTCCTCTCGGCGCTGCGGCGGATCGTTCTGCTCTCCCGGGCGCGGAGGCGGATCTACGAGAGCGCCGGAGAAAACGCTCTGCCGCTCGCGCCGGAAGCGGCGCGGCGGTTTGCCGCGGAGTGCCGTGCCGAGGAGAGCGCCGCGGCGCGTCTGCTTGCGCTCGCGATGAAATAAAACGCCGCCGGAGAGACATCTCTCCGGCGGTATCCTGCCTTAAATATGCGGGATGGGGCTTTACTTATTTTCCCAAAGGACAAGATCACCCAGAACGATTTTCTGGATATCGTCTATGTTGATCGCGCTGCCCCATTCGCAATGGAGTTCCACCGCGCCGCTTATGTACGGAGCGCTCAGCGCGCCGCCGGTGGAGAAGGACGAACCGTCGGAGAAAATGATCTGCGACTCGGTGCACACCATGTCTTCCAGCAGCGAGTAGGGCTCATACCCGGCTTGGCTGGCTCCGGGCGTGTGGAATGCCTCAGCACCCTCGTAGCGCACCTTCCACACCGCGCCGAACGGCGTCAGCTCGAGCCCGGAAATCTCGATCGACTTGTCCGACGCCGCGTCGGTGTAGACGGCATGGTTGAAATCAAAATATCGCGTCTGTTCATCCGTCGGGGTAAAGGTTACCGGCCCGAAGGTCTGCATATCTATGTCCTTGTCGGACATGTGCACGAGAAGTGGGAAGCTATCCGTGCTAAGCGCTGCTGCGGCTTTTTCGAGGAACACGTTCTCGATCATGCACTCGAGCGTCAGCGTCTGCGTTTCGCGGTCATAGGCGTATTGCAGAACGGCGTCGCGAACCGCCTCCTGCCCGTGCAGCGTGAGGCCGGACGGAAGCCTCGGCGAGGCAAAGCCGCCGAGGTCGGTGCCGTCGATACTCCAGGAAAAGTTCAGCGTTCCCGGGTATCCGGGGTATTCGGCAATACATTTTTCGTTCACCGGGGAAATGATTACATAGACGCGCTGCAAATCTCCGGCGTTTACAGCGGAGAGCAGTACAAGTTCGGACTCTACTGCCTCTGTTTCCGAGACGTCGGAGACTGCACTGCCGCTCGTCTCCGGCAAGGAGTATTCGGCGTAGCCGGTTACGCTGTTTTCCTCAATTTTTAGATCGGCTTTGATCTCTTTCTGCCGGGCGGCGTGGATGCTCCATGCTGCGTAGGCCGTGATCCCAAGCGCGAGGATCAGCGCCGCGGCGAGCGCGAGGCTGACAAGATGTTTCTTTTTCATGGGGGCGCTCCTTTCCGGGCTTTCCTGCATTTTCCCGGGAGAATAGACCGCGGCCTCACTGATAAACCGGTCGTCCAGACCGCATAGCGCCGCGGAGATCGTTTCCCGCTTCATACAAGCAATCCCTCCTTAATAAGGTGATGTCGAAGTTTTTCTCTGAGACGGTAGAGGCGGACGGCCACGCTTTTGGCGGTGGAACCGGTCATGGCGGCGATATCCTGCATCGAATCGGAATACCAGTACCGGCGCACGAAGAGAAACCGGTCAGAGTAGCTCAGCGCCGCGAGAAAGGCGTTGATTGCCTCGGAGAGCTCCTTCGCGCCGTAGGCTTCCTCCACGCTGCCGCCGTCGGAGAGACATTCCTCCAACTCGTCGAGTGCTGCGTCGTAGCGGCTGTTTCGCTTTTTCGCGGTGTTGGCGTGGTATTTTGCCGCAGCAAGATTGCGCGCAATCTTGCAAACGAACGTCCGCAGCGGCGCAGGCTCCTGCGGCGGGATGGCATTCCAAACGGCGAGATACGTGTCGTTGAGGCACTCCTCCGCGTCCCGCTCGCTGCCGAGAATGTTCCGGGCAACCCTTGCCGCGGCACTGCCGTGCGCCTTGGCAAGCTCTTCGATCGCCTGCTCCGAGCGCTCAAAAAACAGGCGGATGATCTCCGCATCGGTCATTGGCAGCCACCTCCTTTCGCCTTCACCCATATACTACGGTTTTGGTGCCGGATATTAACAGAAATATCTTAGAAAATGCAAAATGCGCCTCCTATAGAGGCGCATTTCACGGTATTCAAAGTGTGCAGGCGTAAACGAACGCCACGAGCGTGAGCACAACACCGGAGACGATAGAACCCGACCAGAGGAGGTACCGGAGATCGGCACCCTCCAGCGGCTTGCGCCTCGGCTTTGCCGCCGCGGCGCTCTGCTGCGGCGCACCGGTGTACGGCGGCGCGGGATAACCCTCCGGGGCGGGGGCGGCATCGCCGTAAAAAGCAGCGTCGTCCGGTACGGCATATTCCGGCTGGGGGGCATACGCCATCCCGGCCTGCGGCGCGTACGGCATTTCCGGTGCGGGGGCATAGCCCTGCGGCGGGTAGGGCGGCTGCGGGGCATAATATCCGCTCTGAGGATAGGGCGCGGCATAGCGCGGGTCATACGCAGGAGCGGCGTAGGGATTATAGTACGGCTGCGGATAGGCACTCGCGCTATAGCTCTGCGGCGGATAGGGCGCAGCGGGAGCGTAAGGTGCGTACCCGGTGGGAGGATAGGGCGCAGCATAGCCGCCGTAGGGGGCATAGCTCTGCGGCGCGTAAGGCGCGGCGGCGCGGCGCTCGAACGGCATATCGCCGCCGACCGTTTCATATACCGGCACGTCCCGTGCAGGTTTTTTCGGCTTTTCGGGCGTGGTGAACGGGTTTTCCCATTCCGGCTGTGCCATGGCCTCGGGGGCATATGTACGCGCGGCGTTCTCATACTGGGGAGAACGTTCCGGCGTCTCCGCGACAGGGCGCGCGAGGCGCTGCCGGATGCTGCCCATGACCTCTGCCGCCGTAGGGCGCATCTTTGGCGGCGTAAATTCCTGCTTTCGGAGAGCCTCCATCATTTCGGCCTCCGAGCCGAAGGCGCGGCTGGGATCGGCGTTGGCGGGACGCTGCGCACCGGAAAGCTTCTTTCGGATATCGGCAAAGTTCATCGGCGCGCCTCCACGATCTGCCAGGCGTGTTCGCCGTCGCGGGCGATCTGCGCGCCAAGCTCGTCGAGATCGGCAAACTGCCGCTCTGGACGCAGAAAATCAAAAAACTCGAGCGCGAGCGTGCGGCCGTAGAGATCTCCGTCGAAACCAAGAAGATGGCTCTCGACGGTGACGACCGGTTCACTGCTCACGGTGGGGCGGACGCCGATGTTCGTAACGGCGGCAAACGCCCCCTCCGGGAGAATGGCGCGCGCGGCGTAAACACCGTGCGGCGGGATGAGCACGCCGGGCGCAAACTGCATGTTCACCGTCGGCGCGCCGAGATGGCGGCCGAGCCGGTGACCGTGGCGGACAACGTCCGAAAGGAAATGCGGATGGCCGAGAAAGTGCTCGGCGCGGAGCATGTCCCCGGCTTGCAGCAGCGTGCGTATATAGGTAGAACTCACGGTGATGCCGTCGAGTTCGACCTTGTCGACCACGTCGCACGTGAGGTCGCTGGCGGCGCAGTAATCGCGCAGACGTTCCGCCGTACCCTCGCCGCGCCAGCCGAAACAAAAGTCGTAGCCAACGACAAACCCCGCCACATCCAGCTTGGCACGGATGCGCCGGAGGAACTCCTGCCACGGCATGTGCATCGTTTCCTCGGTGAAGTGCAGAAACTCCACGCGCTCGATGCCGAAAATACGCCGGATGATCGCGGCGCGGTCATCCGCGCTGTTGATGAGCGGCACGGGCGTGCCGAACACAAAGGTGTCGGGATGCGTATCAAACGTCATGACCGCCGGGTCGACGCCGAGTGCCTCGGCGCGTTCGACCGTGCGGCTCAAAAGCGCCGCGTGACCGCGGTGTACGCCGTCAAAAAAGCCGAGCGCCAGAACGCATTTTCTCTCTGCCATGAATGATCAAACCTCAAAAAAACTTTTTACCGTGACGGCCTCGCCGTCCGTGACGCGCCCGATGGCGAGAAACTCGCCGTTTTCGGAATAAAAGCGCGTCTCTCCGTCCGGCGCGTTCGTCCGGAACGGGTTGCCGCAGCGGCAGCGCTTTTCCTGTGCGGCGGTGAGCGTCAGTGCGGCGGCCGAGGAAAAGAGCGTGTCTACGGGAAGAAGCGTGTCGCGGTCGGCGCGCGTGAGCGCTCCGATGCGCCGCGCGTTTTCCACCGAAAAGCCCCCGGAGCGCGTGCGCCGCAGCGCCGCCATGCACCCGCCGCAGCCGAGATACTCGCCGAGGTCGTGGCAGAGCGTGCGGATGTAGGTACCCTTTGAGCAGCGGATACGAAGCATATGGTCTCCGTTCTGCTGCCCGAGATAGTCGATGGAATGGATCGTGATGCGCCTGGGCGTGCGCTCTACCTCGCCGCCGCGGCGGGCAATGTCGTAGAGCTTCTGGCCGTTGATCTTAATGGCGCTGTACATCGGCGGGATCTGCTCGATCTCGCCGGTGAAACGGGGAAGCGCTGCGCGGACATCCTCTTCGGTAGGTAAGACGGCCGATGAGCGCAGAAGGTTGCCTGTAATATCCTGGGTATCGGTGACGAGGCCGGGGCGAAACGCCGCGACATACTCCTTCGTTTCCGCCTCGGCAAACGCCGCCGCGCGCGTGGCGCGGCCTACGAGCACGACAAGAAGCCCCGTAGCCAGCGGATCGAGCGTACCGGCGTGGCCGATGCGCCGCTCACCCAGAATGCCCCGGAGCTTGGAAACGCAGTCCTGACTTGTCCAGCCCTCGTCCTTGTCGAGAAGCAGAATACCGTTTACGCCCATGCTTCCTCCACGGCGCGGCGCACCGCGTCCGCCGTCTCATCCGGCGAGAGATCGAGCTCGCACCCGGACGCCATTTTGTGGCCGCCGCCGCCGAAGCGGGCGCAGACCTGCGAAGCGTCCACACCGCCGTCCGTGCGAAGGGAAACCTTGCTGCGCGGCGGGTCGACCGAGAGCTCGCGTACCGTTATGGACACGCGGTTGCCTCGCACCTGTCCGGCGAGCGAGGCAAGATCGCTGCAATCGTCCTCCGTAACACCGGCGCGGCGCAGCATGTCGAGCGTGATGACAGCGATGTTGATCGCATGATCGCGGTAAGAGCGGAGAGAGGAGCATACCATGCCCTCAAGCGCGAGCCGCGCCGGGGACTTGGTGCGGAAAAAGAGCTTGTTGAGCCGCGGCAGATCCGCTCCGGCGTCGCAAAGGCGCGCCGCGGCGCGGAATGTGGCGCTGTTGGTGTTCGCGTAGCAGAAGCAGCCGGTGTCCGTGGAGACGGCAATATAGAGAAGATCGGCCTCCGTTTTATCCGGCGCACCGAAAAGCTCCTCAATGAGCGCGAGAACAAGCTCGCCGCAGGCGGCGCTGTGTGTCCAGATAACGGCGTTCTCCGGCTGCTCACCGCGGGGAACGTGGTGGTCGAGCTTGAGCGCGATCTTCCCCACAAAGCCGCGGGCGAGAAGCTTCTTTTCGGCCACGTCTACGCTCACGCACGTTTCGGGAACAAATCCTTCTGGCGCAAAGTACGGCGAAACGAAGGGGATAAAGCTCTCCGTGATTTCGGGATTTCTATAAAGATGCGCCGTTTTTCCCAAACGGCGCAGCGCGTGGCACAGCGCAGAGGCG
>CAKTBC010000072.1 GCA_934533005.1 uncultured Oscillospiraceae bacterium
CAAAGAAGAAATGAATGGAAAGGTTGGATTCTGATGGCATTCCGTAAGCGCCTTCAGGCGGTTCACGTTCCCCATCATAAGAACACCGCCGGAATGAAGGCCGAGCCCCTTCCCCCGCCGAAAGAAGTTCTGCTCCCCATGAACATGCACATGGGTACCCCCGCCGTGCCGGTCGTCAGCGTTGGCGACTATGTCCGCGTCGGTCAGAAGATCGCCCGCGGCGAAGGCAGCATCACCTGCGAAGTCCATGCAACGGTCTCCGGCACTGTCGTATCGCTCGACCCGATGCCGGAGCTCTTCGGCAACGATCTTCCGGTCATCCGCATTGAGAATGACGGGAAGATGGAGGCCGATCCCACGCTCTCCCCGCGCACCGCGGAGGATCTCGCCGCATTCGTCAACGATCTGCACGAGAGCGGCATCGTCGGTCTCGGCGGCGCGGCGTTCCCTGTTGACTGGAAGTTTGATGCGGCGCAGCGCAACACGGTCAAAACCATGCTCATCAACGGCGCGGAGTGCGAGCCCTACGTCACGAGCGACAACCGCATGATGCTCGACCATGGCGAGGATATCCGCCGCGGCATCGAGATCCTCAAGAAGTACGTCCATCCCGACAATTTTGTTTTCGCCATTGAAAACAACAAACCGAACGCCATCGCTGCGATGAAGGAGCTCTTTGCCGACGATCCCACCGTGAGCATCATTGAGCTCGAAAGCTCCTACCCGCAGGGTGCCAAGCAGATGATTCTTTATAACGCCCTCGGCAAGGTCGTTTACGCCGGTCAGCGTCTCGCAACGCTCGGCGTTATCATCATCAATGTCTCCACGCTTGCCAAGGTCGCCAAGTTCATGGACACCGGCATGCCGCTCGTTGACCGTGTCGTCACGATCGACGGCTCGGCGATCAAGGAGCCGAAGAACCTTCTCGTCCCGATCGGCACGCCGTACCGCTATCTGGTCGAAGCCGCCGGCGGGCTCAAGTGCGAGCCGGGCCGCGTTGTGAACGGCGGGCCGATGATGGGTCACGCCGTCCCCTCGCTCGACTACCCAGTGCTCAAGACGACCGGCAGCGTGCTGGTTTTCTCGGAGGCGGACAGCGTCATTCACGAGCCCTCGCCGTGCATCCACTGCGGCCGCTGCGTGTCGCATTGCCCGATGAATCTCAACCCCACCGCTTTCTCGGACGATCTTGAAGAAGAGAACACCGATAAGCGTGCGCTGCTCCTCGACCGCGACCATGTAAACTTCTGCATCGAGTGCGGAAGCTGCAGCTATGTCTGCCCGGCGCACCGCCCGCTCGTGGAGAACAACCGCGCCGCGAAGAAATTTCTCAAAAAATACAAGGCCGACCATAAGGAAGGAGGGAAAAAGTAATGAATAAGCGGTTTGAAACACCCTCTTCCCCGTTCACCCATTGCGGCGCGAGCACGCAGCGCATCATGCTGGACGTGATCCTCGCCCTGCTGCCCGCCACGGTCGCCGCGATCGTCATCTTCGGTACCAAGGCTCTTGTGCCGATCCTCTCCTGCGTGATCGCCGCCGTCGTCTCCGAATTTCTCTTCAATGTGATCACGCATCGCAAGCAGTCCATCGGCGATCTCAGCGCCGTTGTCACGGGCCTGCTGCTCGGTCTCAATCTCAGCACCAACGTTCCCGTCTGGCAGTGCGTGCTCGGCAGCGTGTTTGCGATCGTTTTCGTCAAGTGCCTGTTCGGCGGTCTCGGCCACAACTTTGCGAACCCCGCCATCACCGCGCGCGTATTCCTCCTCGTTTCCTTCGCGGAGGTCGCCGGCGGTGCGATGCCGAAGGGCGTTGATCTCGTAACGAGCGCCACGCCGCTCGAGGTTCTCGCCAGCGGCGGCGAGGGTCTCCCCTCCCTGCTGGACATGTTCCTCGGCGTGCGCGGTGGCGCGGTCGGCGAAACGTGCGTTATCGCGCTTCTCATCGGCTTTGCGTATCTCGTCATCCGCCGCGTGATCCGCTGGTACGTCCCGGCGATCTTCGTCGGCAGCGTGTTTGTCCTCTATTTCGTCACGACCGGCAGCGCCGTTACCGCGCTCTACCAGATCATGGCGGGCGGCTTGTTCCTCGGCGCGATCTTCATGGCAACCGACTACCAGACCTCGCCGATCAACAATAAGGGCAAGGCATTCTTCGCGCTCGGCTGCGGCATTCTGACATTCGTGATCCGCGAATACTGCGCGTATCCGGAGGGCGTGTCGCTCTCCATCCTCGTGATGAACATTCTTGCTCCGATGATCGAAAAATGGACGGCGGCTACGCCGCTCGGATTGGGAGGGCCGAAAAATGCAAAATAAAGGCAGCTTTCTCCGCTCGGCTCTGACGCTGATCGTTCTCTTCCTCGTGTTCGCTCTTCTGCTCACCGGTCTCAACACCTGGGCCGGGCCGATCATTGAGCAGGGCGAGGCTTCCCAGGCGGTCGGGCCGCTCATGGAGGTTCTTCCCGGCGCGCAGGGCTTTGATCTTATCTACAGCAACGACGGCTCCGCCGGAAGCGAGCTTGTCGATATCCCGGAATCCGTGGAGAGCATCTACTCCGAGACCGCCGGTCTTGGCTATGCGATGCTGCTCACCACCTCGCAGGGCTACACGAAGCAGCCGATGGAGATCGCGCTCGGCATCGACGCCGAGGGCAAGATCGCCGGGGCGCAAGTGCTCGTCTATCCCGAAACGAAGGACATGGGCGTGGATACGTACCCGCAGACCTATGTTGGACAGGATTCCACGCTCGCGGACGTGAGCCTCGTCGCGGGTGTTACCTACTCCTCCAAGGCGTTCCATGACGCCGTTCTCGACGCTTTCAGCGCTCTCACGGCGAACGAGCTCGTCAGCGCGGGCGTCAAGGGTGACGACCAGATTCTCACCGAGCTGATCGCGACCGTGTTCCCCGGCATCATGAACAGCGAAGGCGCGATGCAGGGCGAGGAGACCGATACCGGTCTCGACGGCGTGACCGCCGCTTACAAAGCGCCGAACGGCGCGGGCTTCGCGTTTATCGCGAATGTGGACGGCGCGGGCGTGCTCGCCATTGCGAACACCTCCGGCAGCGCCTGTGTCTACGATGTAGACGGCAACGTTGTGACCGATTCCTACGCCAGCTTTGCCGAGACCGCCGCCGCGTATGCGCGCGACAACGGCGATCTCTACACGGACGACGATATCTCCAAGCTCGGAGCTTACTACTCCAAGGAAGCGGAATATGCGCCGCTCGGGCTCGACGGCGTTTACAACACCGTGACCGCTGCCTACACCGTGACGGAAAACGGCGAAACGCTTTACGCCTTCGTGTCCCGTCCCTATGGCTACAGCAACATGCCGATGGCCGTCTACTACGTCCTCAACGCCGACGGCGAAATCGTCATGATGAACGCCAAGGAGTTCATTCTCGAGAAGGAATACTTCTCCAAGTACACGCTCGACGCGCCGAGCTATAAGGAAGGCTTCGTCGGTCTGACCGGCGAGACCATGACGGACGACGTAGCGTTCATCTCCGGCGCAACGGTGACGACGAACGCCGTCAAGGTTGCGACGCGCGATGTGTTCGACGCCTTTGCCACTCTGAAAGAGAACGGAGGACTTGGCAATGAATGAGAAGAAAATGACTGTGAACCCGATGTGGGTACTGTTTCTCGGTGCGTGCCCCGCGCTGGGTGCGACCGGATCGCTCCAGAGCGCTCTTGCCATGGGCGTTACGGTATTTGCCGTGATGCTTCTCACCGCGCTCGTGATGGCGCTGCTGCGCCGCATTCTCCCGCAGCGTTCGATTCTCGCCGCAACGATCCTCACGGCGGCGCTCTTCGTTTCTGCCGCACAGCTCGTGCTGCACGCGGTACTGCCGGCTGTTTACAAAATGCTCGGCGTGTATCTCGCCGTGGCCGCTGTCAACCTGCTGGTATTCAGCCGCAGTGCCGATAACACCTCCGGCTGCGCCATCGGAAAGGTTCTCGTGACCGGCATCGAATTCCTTGCGGTGATCGCCGCCGTCGCGCTGCTGCGCGAGCTTATCGGCCTCGGCACCGTCTGGGGACAGGAGATCGCGTTCTTCAAGGCGCACGCCGTGGCTTCGATCCAGAAGCCCATGGGCGGCTTCCTGGTGTACGCCATCGTCGCGGCGATCGTCAACGCCCTCTTCCCCGCCGCGTGCGCCGCGCAGGAAGAGCCCGGCTTTGCCGGTGTCGCCGCCGGTACGGCAGAAGGAGGTAACGAGTAATGACGTTCAAAACTATCGTCGGTATCGTGCTTGGCGCGATGCTCGCCAACAACTACGCGCTCGAGAAGTTCCTCGGCGCGGCTCCCCTGCTCGGCTGGTCAACGCAGGAAAAGAAGATTACTGCGCTCGGCTCGTCCGTGACCATTGCGATGTTCTTCACCGCCATTCTTGCCGCTCTCGTGCAGGAGTTTGTCCTAGATGTGCATTCTCTCGGCTATCTGCAGACGCTCGTCTATGCCGCCATCGTGCTCATCGTTGTGTATGCGATGGAGTTGGTCGCAAAGATCGGCGGAAAGAGCCTCGGCGTCTACTTCCCCGTCATCGCGCTCAACAGCGCCGTGCTCGGTCTCGCGGTGAACAACGCGGCCGACGGCCTCAGTCTCGGCGTGAGCATTCTCACGGCATGGGGTGCCGGCATGGGCTTCTGGCTGGCGCTTGCGGCATTTGCCGCCGTCCGCACAAAGATTCGCGAGCGCTACGTCCCGAAGGCGTGGCGCGGCCTGCCGATCTATCTGCTGACCGCTGCCATTCTCTCCATGGCGCTGCTGGCATTCTAAGCATCTACTGAAACACCCCTCCGGTCTCCCATAGGCCGGAGGGGTGTTTTCTATTTCAAACAAATGTTTGAGCAGACTATCAGAGGAAAGAACTGCACTCGCCATTTCGTTTAGAATTATATTTTTCCCCCACCGGTCGTTGACCGGCGGGGGAAATTTTATAGGGTCTTGATTTTATTCGTTCTCATCGTCATTGCCGTCATCTTCGCTGTCCTCGCCGTCCTTCTGGAGAAGAACCTTGCGGACGAGGATGACTGCCACGGCGATCACCGCCACGGCCAGCACGCCGATGATGACAAGCAGCACCGTGTTCGTCTTTTTCACGGGCTTGGCCGGGGTCTCGTCCTCGCCGACGTCAGAACCCGCGGGGATGGGCTGGATGGTCTCATAGCCGCAGACGGAGCAAACGCCCTTCTGCTCGCCGTCCTCGGTCGCAGTGGGGGCTTTCAGGACTGTCCACGTATAGGTGTGGAACGCCTCGTCGCCATGCTCGCCGCAGGTGCACTGGTGCCAGTGGGAAATGTCGTTATGCTCCCAGACGCTCGAAAAGCTGTGCGTGTGCGTTTTGGTGGCGGTGAACGTCACGGGGACGGTGTTGGAATAATAGGGATCGGAGGTCGTGCCGTTGCTTGTGAGCTGGACGCTCACGCGGTAATACGTCGTGCTCTCGGTCTGCTCGGGCTTGTAGCTGGAATTCGTCGCGCCGGGGATGGCCTTCATGGCGGCGGTGCTGTTCGTCGAGGCGCTGTACCACTGGTAGGTGAGCGTGCCGCCGTCGCTGGATGTCGCCTGAATGGAGAGAATGAAGTTGGGATTCTCATCGACCGCCATCGTGCCGCCGACGGGCTGCGTGATAATGCTGAGAGAAGCCGCTTTCTTCGTTACGGTAACGCCCGCCGCGCCGGAGAGAGTCTCGCCGCCCTCGCTTTTGAAGAGACAGGCGACCTTCCAGCCGTTCATGTCGTAGGGAATGTTGCTGAGCGTGAGCGTTTCGCTGTCGCCGCCGGAAATGCTCAGCGACGGGAACGCCGTGCGCGCGGCGGTATAATCGTAGACCTGCGTGCCGTCGGCGCTGATGATGCGCCAGACATAGCTCGTCGCGCCGTCGGCACGGGCGATGAAGATCGCGCGGCCGCCTTCGGTGACGGTCTCGCCGGTCGGATCCTTCGTCGTCACGGGCGCCGCGGGCTTGGCGTTCACGGTGATGTGGCAGAAGGAGGTCGTGACCGCGCCGGCATCGTTCAGGAACTGGCAGTAGATGTCTGCGCCGTTATACTCCATCGTGGCCGCAACGGAAAGAGAGGCCGTCGTCGCGCCGTCGATGGGCTTGGGGGCTTCCTCGCCCTTCTTATAATACCACTGGATGCTCGCCGCGCCGGTCGCCCCGGCGGTGAGTGCAATGGTGTCGCCCTCGGTCAGCGTCTGGCTGGTGGTGCTCACATCCTGCGTGAGCGCCGGCTTGGAGAGCACCGTAACGGTGCAGACGGAGGACTGGGTGGTTCCCGCCGCATTCTGCACGAAGCAGTAAAACGCCGCGCCGTTGATCGAGGCGTCCACCGCAGCGATCTGGTACGTATTGGAGGTCTGTCCCTCCACGGGCGTATCGCCCTCGGGATGGACGCTGTACCATTGATAGGTGAGCTCGCTGCCCGTTGCCTCTACGGTGAGCGTGAGCGTCTGCCCTTCGATCACGGTGAGCGCGGTGGGTACGTCGGTATTGATGACAGGGGCGTCGTCCGCGAGCGCCGTCGTACCGAGTGCGGCGAACAGGAGCGCCGCCATCAAAACGGCAAAGAGTCGCTTTGAAACAAGTTTATGCATAGTGTATTCTCCTCCCCCGCGCCTCGCGGCGCGGGATGAATGATCCGGTTTTTCTTTCTTGCTTATTAGACGCAGAAAATCGGCAAAAAGTTTTCGGAAAGCTCAAAAAATGTCCCGAAGCGTCATTGTAGCGTTTCGGGACATCTTTGTCAATATGTGTTTGCTTCCAATGCTTTCGCGTTTCAGCCGAGCTGGCGGAGCGATTCCTCGAGATTGGCGATCAGCGCTTCGAGCTTTTCGGCGCGCTCGCGCTCGGCGGCAACAACGTTGGCCGGGGCGCGGGAGACGAAGCTCTCGTTGGAGAGCTTGCGGCGCTGGTTTTCCAGGAAACCGCGGTTTTTCGCAAGCTCCTTTTCCAGACGAGCGCGCTCCTTGTCGAGATCGACAAGCTCGCTCATCGGCAGGAAGCAGCGCGCGTCCTTCGTCACGATGCTGACCATTTTGTCCGCGTCTGCCGGCACATCGTCGGAGACAATCACCTCTCCGGCATACGCCAGACGGCAGAGATAGTCGCGGCCGTTTTCAAAAGCTTCCTTATCCTCGGTGACAATATAGAGGTGCGGACGCTTGGACGGCGGGACATTCATCTCGCTGCGGCGGCTGCGGATGGCACGGATGGCCTCCATGACCTTTTCAAAGCGCGCGCTCTCCGCCGGGAACGCCATATCCTCGCGGTAAACAGGATAGGGCTGGATCATAAGCGCTTCGCCCTCGTGCGGCAGCGCCTGATAGATCTCCTCGGTGATGAACGGCATGAACGGGTGGAGAAGCTTGAGCGTTTCAGTGAGCACATAGAGCAGCACCTTCTGCGCCTGCACACGGGCAGCCTCATCCTCACCGGTCAGGCGAGCCTTGGTGAGCTCAATGTACCAGTCGCAGAAGCTGTCCCAGATGAAGTCATAGATCTTCTGCGCGGCGATGCCGAGTTCGAACTTATCCAGATTCTCGCCGACCTCGCGCGCGAGATCGTTGAAGCGCGAGAGGATCCACTTATCCTCCAGCTCCAGCGTTTCGGGCAGCTCGTTTTTGTCGATCGTGAGATTCATCATCACGAAGCGGGAGGCGTTCCAAAGCTTGTTGGCAAAGTTGCGCATCGCCTCGCAGCGCTCCGGGAAGAAGCGCATGTCGTTTCCGGGCGAGTTGCCAGTGATGATGTTGAAGCGGAGCGCATCCGCGCCGTAGGTGTTGATGACCTCGATGGGATCAACGCCGTTTCCGGCGGACTTGGACATTTTCTTGCCCTGCGGGTCACGGATGAGACCGTGGATGAGCACGGTGTGGAACGGGATCTTCTTCATATGCTCGCAGCCAGAGAAAATCATGCGGGCGACCCAGAAGAAAATGATATCGTAGCCCGTGACAAGCACGTCCGTCGGATAGAAGTAGTCCAAATCCTCGGTCTTGTCCGGCCAGCCGAGCGTGGAGAACGGCCAGAGCGCGCTGGAAAACCAGGTATCGAGCACGTCGCTCTCGCGGCGGATGTTCTTGGAATGGCACGCCTCGCACTCGCACGCATCGGTGCGGGAAACGGTCATGTGGCCGCAATCGTCGCAATACCACACGGGGATCTGATGGCCCCACCAGAGCTGGCGGGAGATGCACCAGTCGCGCACGCCGTTCATCCAGTTGAGGTACGTCTTGGCGAAGCGGTCGGGGACGAACTTGATCTCGCCGTCCTCCACGACGCGAATGGCTTCCTTCGCGAGGGGCTGCATCTTTACAAACCACTGGTCGCTCGCGAGCGGCTCTACATCGTTGTGGCAGCGGTAGCACGTGCCGACGTTGTGGACGCACGGCTCGATGGACACGAGATACCCCTGCTCCTCGAGCTCCTGCACGATGGCCTTGCGGGCTTCGTAGCGATCCATACCGTCCCACTTGTAGCCGCCGGTGATCTTACCGTCGCCGTCGAGCATCAGATACTGCGGCAGATCGTGGCGCAGGCCGACCTCAAAGTCGTTGGGGTCGTGACAGGGCGTGATCTTCACGCAGCCGGTGCCGAACTCCATATCGGCATGCTCGTCGCCGACGATGGGGATCTCGCGCCCGACGAGCGGGAGCGTGAGCGTCTTGCCGATCATGTCCTTATAGCGCGGATCCTCCGGGTTCACCGCGACAGCGGCGTCGCCGAGCATCGTTTCGGGACGGGTCGTAGCGACCTCCACACTGCCGGAGCCGTCCGTCAGCGGGTAGCGGATGTGCCAGAAGAAGCCGTTCTTCTCGACATACTCGACCTCGGCATCGGAAAGGGCGGTCGTGCAGTGCGGGCACCAGTTGATGATGCGCTTGCCGCGGTAGATGTAGCCTTTTTCGTACAGACTGCAAAACGCCTCACGCACGGCCTTGGCGCATTGATCGTCCATCGTGAAGCGCTGGCGCTCCCAGTCACACGAGGAACCAAGCGTTTTGAGCTGCTCCACGATACGGTCGCCGTAGTGCTGCTTCCAGTCCCACACGCGATCGAGGAACTTTTCACGGCCGAGATCAAAGCGGGTCAGGCCTTCCTTGCGGAGCTCGGCCTCCACCTTGATCTGCGTGGCGATGCCGGCGTGGTCAACGCCCGGCAGCCACAGCGCGCA
>CAKTBC010000073.1 GCA_934533005.1 uncultured Oscillospiraceae bacterium
CGCCGCCCTTGAATTTTTTGGTCACGCTCTCCACGCGGATGAGTTCAGATCCTGTCGCCACGGCGCATTCTCCTTTCGATCGCTTCGATGGCCTCGCTGGCCGGGTAGTTGATGACGAAGTACACGAGCGCCGCGAGGACATACGGCGAGAGCGTCTTATACGTCGTCGTCGCGACGGTCTTGGCGCCCCAGATGAGTTCCGTCATGCCGAGCACCGAGCAGATGGACGATTCCTTCACCATCGTTACAAGCTCGTTGGCGAGCGCGGGAAGGATGTTCTTGATCGCCTGCGGCAGCACAACGAGCTTCATGCTCTGCCACGAGCTGAGACCGAGCGAGCGGGCAGCTTCGTTCTGGCCGCCGTCCACGGCGAGAATGCCCGCGCGGATGATCTCCGCAACGTACGCCGAGGAGTTGAGCGCGAGCGCCACAACGCCGGGGATGAAGCGGGAGAGATCGATGAAGCCCAGAATGACGACCGACGGGATCTTGATCACGCTGAAAAGGCCGTAGAAAATGATGTAGAGCTGCACCATCATCGGCGTGGAGCGAAACACCGCAATGTAAGCGCCGGAGATGTTTCGTACAACCTTGTTGCGGCTCAGGCGCATGAGCGCGAGCGCGAGCGCCGGGATGACCGCAAGACCTACCGATATGATCGAGAGGAGCAGCGTATACTCCAGCCCCTGCACGAAGAACGAAAGATACTTCGGCAGGAAGGAGAAGTTGAAGAAGTTCGCCGGGGACATGCCGGCGAACAGATTAGACCACCACATAGTTTTTCCTGACCCTTTCTATATTTGGACGCGGGAAATGCGGGAGAGCGAAACGGCACGTATGCGCCCTGTCTGGATCACAGACAGGGCGCACACGCTTCAAAGAGAAGGATGTACGGTTATATTACTCGATCGCCTGATCGCTGAGAGCTTCGGCATCGGCGATGTACTGCTCGATCGTGCCATCGGCAACGAGCTTGGCGATCGTCTCGTTGATGGAGGGGAGCAGGCCCTTCGGGTCGCCCTTCTGCACGGCGACGCAGTAGGGGTACGCTTCGCCGAGGCTCACGTCCGCCACGACGAGATCGCTGTTGGACTTGGCATACTGCTGGGCAACGGCGCCGTCAACAACAATAGCATCCACCTTGTCGTACACGAGCTGGTTGACAAGGTCGTTCACGCTCGTAAGGCCCACGAGATTCGCGCCGGGCATGTCGCTGGTGACGAGGTCAGCCTTCGTCGTGCCGGTCTGCGCACCGACGCTCTTGCCAGAGAAGGACTCAATGCTGGTGTACTCGCCGGCCTTGTCCGCCTTGACAAGGATCATCGGAGGCAGGTCGGTGTAGTAGGGATCGGAGAAATCGGCGGCCTCGAGACGCTCGTCGGTGACCTCAATGGCGGCGAGGACCATGTCGGCGTCGCCCTTCTGCAGGCCGGCCATGAGGCTGTCAAAGTCCATGTTCACGACCTGGAGCTCCTTGCCCATGTCCGCGGCGATCTTCTCGGAGACGGAGATATCGATGCCGACGTACTGCTGCTCGTTCTTGTCGTTCAGGATGATGAACTCATACGGGGGATAGTCGGCGGAGGTCGCCATGACGAGGGTCTTGCTTTCGGACGAAGTGCTGCCGCAGGCGGCAAGGCTCAGTACCATGACCAGAGCCAGAAGGATGGGGACGATCTTTTTCATTTTCTTTTCTTTCCTTTCCATTCAACGGAACTGAATTTGTTTCAGGTTGGGCATAGTATAATCGCATATTTATACAATGTCAATGGTTTTTAATTCGATTTCTCCCGTTTTTCTCCGGCTCTTTTTGTTGATATTGCTAAAACCCGGAGGTTTCTCTTGCATAAACGTCTTTTATGCAATATAATATGCATCGTTTCCGCGTCTTTCCTGCCGTGTCCGGCAGTTTTGATATGCATAAATGTGGTGAATATGTGAATATTATGGAGACGGTTTTATGGATTATTATATGAATAGTCTGAATAATTCCTATTTGGCGGTGCATACGGACGCGCTGTGCGCCAACGTTGCCTCGATTGAAAAAACGCTCTCGCCCGGCGCGGAGATCATTCCTGTGCTCAAGTGCGACGCCTACGGGCTGGGGCTCTCGCTCACCGCCCCGGCGCTCGCGGCGCTGCCGGGCATCCGCACGTTTGCGCTTGCGCACGTGTCTGAAGGACTGGCGCTGCGCGCGCTCGGCATCGAAAAGGACGCGCTCATTCTCGGCAATCCCCTGCCCCGCGCGATCCCCGACGCCGTGAACGCGCATCTCACGCTCACCGCCGGGCGGCTCGGACTGCTGCCCACGCTCGCCGCGGCAGCAGAGGCGGCACAGACGGATGTGAAGATACAAATTAAAATTGATACCGGCCTTCACCGCGTCGGCGTAACGCCGGGGGATGAGCTCTCGGCACTTTTGAAGGAGCTCTCCGCCGCCGGGGAGCGCATCAAACTCATGGGCGTCTACTCCCACTTTGCCGATACGGCAAAGCCGGAGCTCTGCCGCGCGCAGGCGGAGCTCCTGCTGCGCAGCGTCGAGCAGGTGGAGCGCGCAGGCTTTGCGGTGCCGATGCGCCACATCTGCGACAGCGCCGGGAGCGAGTATTACCCCGAATACCACTTTGACGCCGTGCGCCTCGGGCGGCGGCTCATCATGGATCACCCGACGCAGCCGCGCGGGAACGTGCGCGAATGCGCCTCGTGGCGAAGCTGCGTTATGGCCGTTCATCGCCGCCGCGCCGGGGAAAAGCTCGGCTACGGCGGGGTATATACGCTCGATCATGACGCGGATGTCGCCATCGTCGGCGTCGGCTACGGTGACGGGCTCTATCTCCCGCTCGTAGAGATGCGCGGCGATATCCTCGTGCGCGGAGAGCGCCGTCCTCTGCTCGCATGCTGTATGGATCAATGCATGGTGGATGTGACCGGCATGGATGTGCATGTGGGCGAGGAGGTCACGCTCTTCGGCTTTGACCGCGAGGGAAACGCCCTCCTCTCGCAGGACGTTGCGAACTTCTGCGGCGCGAACGAAGGATGCGCTCTCACGAGCGCACTCTCGCCGCGCGTGGAGCGCATCATCGAAAATTAAGAACTATGAATTTGACTGCCCGACAGCATATTGCCGTCGGGCAGTTTTTTTGCTATGATGCTAGCGTCGATTAACAAGGGCCCGCACGTCGGGCAGGTAAGTCTTTTCGGTGCTTTTTGCTCTTTTCTCCTTGGCGGGCGACAGCCCGCCTGCGTCCAAAAGAACAAAAATCCCTCGAAAATCCAAGGCTGTCCGATGCGAAGCAGTTCTGCCGGAGCAGAAATGCTCGCAGACAAGGAAAAGTCCGCAGAGAATACTTTGTGTATTCTCAAGGGCTTTGACGCAGTATGGGGGCATTTCCGCCCGGCAGAACCGCGTGTGCCCTTGTCAATCGACGCTATTGATATTAAAGAGTATGTATTCTGGGAGGGCGCGCACATGAAATATGCCGATCTCATCGCCAAGCTGACGCTGGAGGAAAAGGCGGGACTTACGTCCGGGCTGGATTTCTGGCACACGAAAGCCGTGGAACGGCTCGGCATCCCGTCCGAGATGATGACGGACGGCCCGCACGGCCTGCGCAAGCAGGAGAGCGACTCCGACGCGCTGGGGCTCGGGCGCTCCGTTCCGGCAACATGCTTTCCAACGGCGAGCGCACTTGCGAACAGTTGGGACGAAGCACTTCTCTCCGATATCGGCCGCGCGCTCGGCGAGGAGGCCGTGGCGCAGGGCATCGGCATGGTGCTGGGGCCCGGCGTGAACATCAAGCGCAGCCCGCTCTGCGGGCGGAACTTTGAGTATTTTTCCGAGGATCCGCTGCTCTCCGGCAAGCTCGCCGCGGCGATGATCCGCGGCATACAGAGCACCGGCGTGAGCGCGTGCGTGAAGCATTTCGCCGCAAACTCGCAGGAGCTGCGCCGCATGGCGACCGATTCCGTGATGGATGAGCGGACGCTGCGCGAGATCTATCTCCCGGCGTTTGAGACCGCGATCAAGGAGGGCGGCGTGCACTCTCTTATGACGGCGTACAACCGCCTGAACGGCACCTACTGCAACGAAAACGAACATCTGCTGCGCGATATTCTCCGCGGTGAGTGGGGTTTTGACGGGCTTGTCGTTTCCGACTGGGGTGGAAATAATGACCGCGTTGCGGCCGTGCGGAACGGGTCGTCGCTTGAAATGCCGGCCTCCAACGGCGAGACCGACCGGCACATTGTCGAGGCCGTGCGAAACGGGACGCTTGACGAAAAGCTTCTCGACGAGCAGGTCGATCACGTGCTGGACTTTATTTTCACCGCACAGAAAACACTCGCGCACGGCGGCGTTTTCGACGGCACGGCGCACCATGCGCTCGCCGCGAAGGCCGCGGCGGAATCTGCCGTACTGCTGAAAAACGAAAAGGAATTTCTCCCGCTGCGGCAAGGCGAGCGCGTCGCCGTCATCGGCGATTTTGCCGCCGTGCCGCGCTATCAGGGCGCGGGCAGCTCGCGCGTCAACCCCACGCAGGTGGACGCGCCGCTCGATGTACTGCGCGATGCCGGCGTGGAAGTGACCGGCTATGAAAAGGGCTTTCTCCGCAGCGGAGCCGCCGCGCCGCGGCTGCTGCGCCGGGCAAAGGCGCTCGCCGCGCAAAGCGAGAAGGTACTGCTCTTCCTCGGTCTGGACGAGGGCAGCGAGACCGAAGGATACGACCGCGAGCATATGCGTCTGCGCGAAAACCAGCTCGATCTTCTGCGTGAGATCTCGGAGATCAACCCGAACGTCGGCGTTGTGCTGCAGTGCGGCAGCCCCGTGGAGATGACGTGGGACGTATTCGCCCGCGCGGTGCTGCATCTCTATCTCGGCGGGCAGGCCGTCGGCACGGCGTGCGCCGCGCTCCTCACGGGCGAGGCAAATCCCTGCGGTAAGTTGGCCGAGACGATGCCGCTCCGGCTGGAGGACACACCCTGCGCGCCGTGGTACCCGGGACGCGAGGCGACGTGCGAGTACCGCGAGGGGCTGTTCGTTGGCTACCGGTATTATGAAAGCGCGCGCAAGCGCGTCAAATATCCGTTCGGCTATGGGTTGAGCTATACGGAGTTTTCCTACGCGCCCGGCGAGTTCTCGCCTGGCGGCGTGAGCTTCACGGTGCAAAACACCGGCAGCCGCGCCGGGGCGGAGGTCGCGCAGCTCTATATCCGCGCCAAAACTGGCGGTATGCTGCGCCCGGCGCTCTCGCTCGTGGGCTTTGCGCGCGTGGAGCTGCTGCCCGGCGAGGAAAAGACCGTCTTTCTTCCGCTTACGGAGCGAAGCTTCGCCGTCTGGAGCTGCGCCAAAAACCGCTGGGTCGTGGAAGAAGGCGAATATGAGCTCTGCGTCGGCGCGTCCTGCCGCGATCTTCGGCTCGTGCATACGGTGCATGTTTCCGGCGAAGCGCCCGCGGATGAATACGCCGCAACGGAATTTGATGTTTACCGCCGGGCAGATGTCCACCATGTCTCCGACGAGAGCTTTGCCGCGCTTCTCGGGCACGATATTCCGCCCGCGCGTTGGGAGGAGCGCGGCGCGGTGGACTTCAACGACGCCATCTCCCGCGGAAAGCACCTCCCCGGCGGACTGGGAAAGGGGCTCTACAACGCACTCGAGACCGCGCGGCGCATTGCAAACCTCATTGGAAGCAAGGAGAACGCCGGGAATCTCATGTACGTACTCGATATGCCGTGGCGCAATGCCGCGCGCATGGCGAACGTCTTTTCCGACGATCAGATCAAGGCGCTTTTGAAAGTCGTCAACAAGGAAAAGGATGGCTGGAAGAAGTTTATTGAAGAGACCCGACGGAAGAAATAACTTCTCCGTATATAGGCAAAAGCCGGAAGTCCGAGGACCTCCGGCTTTTCTTGTTTTCCTATTCTTTTGCTGCGCGTTCGGAAACGACCGCGCAGCCGAAGGGCGCAAGTTCGGTATCGGTCAGGCCGTCGGCGAGCAGGAGCGTTCCTTCCAATGGATACGGAAGATGGCAGGGCTCAGCGCTGAAATTGCACCACACGGCAATGGATTTCCCTGCAAGGCTTCGGCGGTAGGCAAAAAGCTGCGGATCGTCAGAGGCAAGCAGCTGGAAGTCGCCCCATTTGAGCACGTCGCTCCCCATGCGCAAAGCGATGAGACGGCGGTAAAAATGCAGAATGGAGTTATCGTCCGTCTGTGCGCGCTGCACATTGATCTCTGCGGCGTTGGGATTCACGGCGATCCAGGGCGTTCCGGTGGTGAAGCCCGCATTCGGCGTATCGTCCCATTGCATCGGCGTTCTGGCGTTGTCGCGCCCCTTGTGCCGGATGCCGTTCCACGCCCATGCCGTCTGTTCGTCCGTTTTAGCCTCCTTCAGGAGATTCAGACTTTCGATATCGCGCAGCTGTGAGACATCGGTGAATGGATAATTTGTCATGCCGATCTCCTCGCCCTGATAGAAGAAGGGCGTTCCGCGCTGCAAATACATGGCGGCGGCGAGCATTTTGGCGCTTCGCTGCCGAAGCGGCTCCGACGCGGTGCAGCCCCAGCGCGACACGATGCGCGGCTGGTCGTGATTGCCCCAGAAGAGTGTGTTCCAGTCGAGTGTCTTCTGCCATGCGGCGATCAGCGTCTTGAATTTCTTCAGGGAAAACGGGATGACGTTCCATTTGCCGTTCTCGCCGTCGATGTCCATGATATCAAACTGGAAGAGGAGATCAAGCTCGTTTCCATCCCCGACGACGCTGTTGGCGTTATCGAGCGTTACGCAGGTCGTCTCGCCCACGCACATGCAGTTTCGCCCGTCAAAGCAGCGATGGCGCATCTCGCGCAGGTACGTGTGCAGTTTGGGCTGAAAGGCCGTATGCTCGCCGGGAAAAGCGTAGCCCTCCCCGTGCGCATCGGGCAGGCCGGGCGCTTTGGCGATCAGGCTGATCACGTCCATGCGAAAGCCGTCTACGCCCTTGTCAAACCACCAGTTGATCATGGAATAGATCTCTTCGCGGAGCTTTGGGTTTTCCCAGTTGAGGTCGGGCTGCTTCTCCCCGAAGAGGTGCAGATACCATTGATCCGTTGCCGCGTCGTAGCTCCACGCCGACGGCGTGAAGAAGGAGCTCCAGTTGTTCGGCTCTCCTCCGCCGCGCCCGTCGCGCCAGATGTAGTAGTCGCGGTAGGGGTTGTCCTTCGATTTTCTCGATTCAACGAACCATGTGTTCTCGTCCGAGGAATGGTTGACGACCAGATCCATTACCAGCTTGATGTCCCGCCGGTGCATTTCTTCAAGCAGCCGGTCAAAGTCCTCCATCGTGCCGAATTCGGACATGATCCTCCGATAGTCACGGATGTCGTAGCCCATGTCGTCGTTGGGCGAATCATAGACCGGGCAGAGCCACACCGCGCCGATGCCCAGCCATTGCAGGTAATCCAGCCGGGAGATCAGTCCCGGGATATCCCCGATACCGTCGCCGTTGGAATCCTGAAAGCTGCGGGGATAGATCTGATAGAATACGCGTTCCTTCCACCAGGGGTTTTTCATGGAGTCGTTCACTCCTTCACAATAAGATCATCGATGACAGGGAGTACGCCGCGCGATGCCGTGAAGCAGGGCAGCGCCGCGCCCAGCAGCGCCAGCCACGGAAAGCTGTACGGCAGCAGAAGGATGACCGCCGCCGTCAGCACAAAAGAAAGCAGCAGCCAGCCGAGCGCCAGACGGGGACAGCGAAAGATCAGGGTAAAGGCATTTTTCAGCAATGCCGAAAGCCTCAGCTCCACCCGTGCCTGCATCGAAAAGGCAAAAGACCCGGCGCACCACAGAAGATAGCTGCAAATCAGGCAGAAGCAGGATATTGCCACCGCAATCCCCGCTCCCTCCGAAAGGTGGAAGTAAAACCAGCAGCCATAAAGGATCGCCGCCGGACCGGCAAAGAAAATCACGCCGAGCAGAAGTGACGGAAGAAAATTCGCACGGAAGCTGCTCCAAAAACGGTGGTACGGCTGTTTTTCGTCCAGCAGCAGCCCCTGGCAGGCGCTGCACAACGCCGTCCATCCGGCGCTCACCGTCACCACCGGCAGACACGTCAGCAGGAAAAGAAGATTCAGCACAATCAGCGGCAGCAGCTTTTCAAAGCACAGGCGCACAAAGCCCGCGGATCTATAGCCTTCCTGCATCGCTGCGGTTCCTCACTTCCTTATAATACTCTGACGGGCTCATGCCCGTAATTCTGCGAAACAGCTTGGAAAAGTAGTACCGGTCGTCGATCCCGACGAGATATGCGATCTCCTGAAACGGCAGATCTGTTGTCGCGATCAGCTGCTTTGCGTTATAAATGCGCAGCATGTTGAGATAGGCGAAGATCGGCGCGTCGGTCAGGCGGGAAAAAACGCGGTTCATATAGTCGAAATTCATCTCAAAAACGTCTTCGATCTCGCGGCTCGAGAGCGGACGCGCGTAATTTTCGTTGAGATAATGGAGCAGCCGCTCAGCAACGATCTCCGATTTTTTCACCTTTTTCCCCTGCGCAGAGCCGCAGGCGAGCAGATGCTCGTGCGCCGTTTCCAGAAAGAACGAATGCAGCAGCGCAGCGGCGCGGCGCTTATAGTGCTCCTCGCGGGCATTATAGCAGTCCAGCGCCGTGCGGAGCGTCGCATTGGACTCGCTTCGCGGCAGGTGGAGCTGCTTGGGGAGATACGTAATGGGGTCGGTAGGGTCCGCGTCGTCCAGATTATAGCTCACGAGGCTCATCCGGCGCTTTTCCGCAAGCTGCGCCATAGCCGCGTCCTCATCCTCGACGCGTGCCATTTCCGGGTGGGTGAAATGCACATAATAGTAGTTGCAGGTCGCGCGCTGGTAACCCTCGTGGCACAGTCCCGGCTCGAGCAGGAAAAAATCGCCCGCCTTGAGATGATAGAGAATTCCGTCCTCTCGCAGATACATGTTCCCGTCGCGGATGACATACAGGACATACTCGTTGATCGTCCGTGAAAAGTGGATCCACGGCTCGGTATAGTTGATCCGTCCCAGCATCCGCACACGCGGAAGCAGATCTGCGTTGTAAGACAGAAGCATTGTTATTCCTCCAGTTGCACCCACACCGCCGTCCAGTAACGCACGTCGGGCAGCTTTACGGTATAGATGCAGCCGGTCTCCGTCTGTTCTGC
>CAKTBC010000074.1 GCA_934533005.1 uncultured Oscillospiraceae bacterium
GCCCGTTTGTCTTATGTGAAAAGCCCGGACAGCAGCATGAATCCCACCGTCAATATAAGGAGAAGAAACCGTCCCTTTTCCACGCCGAGCTTCATCATCAGCGGCAGCGTGATGAGAAGATATACGACCGCCGCCGGGGCAGTTATAGCAAGCGGGGAGAGAAGATCGCTCCGCCCGGCGAGCAGCGCGACGAGCACCTGTATCACGGTTCCAAGTGCAATGGCGATCACGCCGAGGAGAAACCGGCTCCAGAAAAGATCGCTTTTTCGCACCGGCATGGCGAGCGCATACCGTTCCCACCGGCAGCGCTCGTCATAGCCGAGCGCGTAGACCGGCATCATCGCGAGCAGCATCATGCCGACGCTCGCAAAGAGGCCGATGCCCGGAATAAAGAGCGGCAAAAGCAGATATACGCCGGTCAGAACGAGCTGCACGCGGCATTGTGCCCAGAGCTCGAAGACGTCCTTGAGCAGCAGTCCTCGAATTTTCATGCGGCGCGCTCCTTTCTCGTCATGTCCAGAATGATCTCTTCGAGCGTCTGGCCCGGATGAGCGGCGAGAAGCGTTTCCTTTTCCTCGCAAAGGATCAGCCGCCCCTTGTGCAGAAACGCCACGCGGTCGCAGAGCTTTTCGATATCGCTTACGATGTGCGAGGAGAGCAGGATGGCGTGCTCTCCGTCGGCGACGAAGCGCGAGAGCTCCCCAATCAGCTCGTCGCGGGCGAGCGGGTCAAGGCCGCCGGTCGCCTCGTCGAGCAGCAGGAGCTTTGCTTTGTGCGAGAGCGCCACGGCGAGCGCCAGCTTCATTTTCATGCCGCGGGAGTATTCCTTGAACGGCTTCGTCTCTGGCAGATCAAAGCGGCGGACATGCTCATAAAATGCGCTGCTATCCCAGTTTTTATAGATGTACCGCTCAACATTGTCTACCTGCCGGGCGTTCAGGCCGTCCGGGAAGCAGCTCTCGTCGAACACGACGCCGATGTCCTCCCGAAAAGCGACGGCGTTTTCGCTTGCGTTCTGCCCGAGAATGCGGATGTCTCCGCCATCGCTTTGAAGCTGGCCGAGGATCAGCGAGATCGTCGTGGATTTCCCCGCGCCGTTTTCGCCGATAAGACCGAGAGCCGAGCCCATCGGCACGGACAGAGAGAGGCTTTGCAGCGAAAAGCCGCCGAAGGATTTGGAAAGATTTTCAATTTCCAGTGCGTTCATGATTTTTCCTTTCAATACTTCCGGTTGTAGTACCAGAAGCAGCCGGTGTAGACGAGCGACTGCACGCATGTGAGCGCGCAGAGCACCTGCCCGACCAGCGTTTGTTTAAAAATCAGTATTGCGGTCAGAGCCGCAGCGAGCTGCACATAGATGCAGATGTAAAGCGCCAGAGCGCGCGCTTTGTTCGCCACATATGCCGTGCGTTCATCTTTCAAAGAAGCATCATAGTCCGCCGCCTTGTCCGGATCGCGGGTGAGCCGGCACACGCGCAGCAGCCGCACTGCGCCGACCACGGCGATGGCGCTGCCGAATGAGGAAAGCCAGTTCGTTTTCTCCGATACGTCCGTCAGCAGTCCGATGAGAAACAGTACAACGCCAAGTACAAGATACAAAATGCCAAGCTTCTTCTGCTCCCTGAGCTTCATGCTTCATCCTCCTCGAATAAGAAAATATCCTCAATTCGTTCTCCAAACGTCTGCGCGATTTTATGCGCCAGCAATATCGAGGGGTTATACTTTCCGCTCTCCAGCGAAATGATCGTCTGGCGCGAAACGCCGAGCAGCACCGC
Organism: uncultured Oscillospiraceae bacterium; assembly: GCA_934533005.1. Classification (GTDB taxonomy): domain Bacteria; phylum Bacillota; class Clostridia; order Oscillospirales; family Oscillospiraceae; genus Apopatocola. Next base: position 1,776 of record CAKTBC010000074.1, read on the forward strand.
AAGCTGCTGCTGCGTCATGCCCTGCGTCTTGCGCTTCTCTTCAATGCGGTTTTTCATCGGGTCACCTCAGCACAAAAAGTAAAGCCTGCTTTACATTGAGCAGTATAACACGACATGACAAAATGTCAAGTATATTTTACATTTTTTTGCGATTCATAATTCATAAATGACTTTGTGCGATTTCGCAAAATCGCTGCGACAGTGTAAATTGCCGCAGCGGTTATTGAATCCTCGATTTCGGTGTGATAGATTGATAATATATCGATCATAAGGGAAGAAGAGATCATGAGAATCGAAACGGAGCGGCTTTTCCTGCGCGAGATGACGGAGGCGGACTTCGATGCGCTCTATACCGTCCTCGGCGACTCGGACATCATGGAGCATTATCCGTATACGTTCGACGCCGCGCGGGTGAGAAACTGGATTATCAAAAATCAGGAGCGCTACCGGGTCTTTGGATTCGGCCTGTGGGCGGTGTGTCGGAAAGAGAGCGGCGCGATGATCGGGGATTGTGGGCTGACGATGCAGAACATCAACGGCACCATATTGCCGGAGATCGGCTATCATATCGCCAAAGCGTACCAGCGCCGCGGCTATGCGAAGGAAGCCTCGCGCGCTGTGCTGGACTGGACGTTTCGGAATACGCCGTTCGGGACGGTGTATTCCTATATGAAAAAGGAGAACGCTGCCTCGTCCGCCACGGCCCGGGCGAACGATATGCACTTTCTGACGGAGTTTACCGACGCCGAGGGCGAAACAACTGCCGTCTACGCCATCACGCGCGATGAGTGGTGCAGCGCCGGGCAGTAACTGTGTCAGAGCCAAAGGCTCCCTCCCTGAGGGAACTGCCGAACTTGTGAGGCTGAGGGAGCAAACTCCTTCCGTCTCGCCTCCGGCGAGCTACCTCCCTCATCAGAGGGAGGCTTTGAACGCGGAGACGTGGAGGCAAACACGGTAAAAAACTAAGCAGCCCGGACATCCGTGTGTCCGGGCTGCTTCGCGTATGTATCTGCGGTTAGTTATCGGAGTCCGAGAATAAAGACCACCAGAGCTATGACCGGCAGCACTGTCCATGTGATATGGCGGCTGGCGATCTCCCAGTCGGACGGTTCGGCCCTATCGGCATTGCGGACGAGGAACGAGGCGTTCCAGCGGAACAGCTCGTCGGCAAACAAAATGCAGACGACGGCCAGAGCACAGATCAGCACGCCGCCGAACCAGCCGATCCATGCGCCCTTGTGCGTCAGCGTGGGACCGTCCATCAGGTCAAGAATCGTCGAGACGGAGGGCTCCATCGGATCGATCGGATTCCCGTGCTCATCTACGACGGTACCGTCGCTCATCGTCGCGGTGATTCGGATGCTTTCGAAGCTTCCGTCCTCGTTGTACAGAAAGCGCCAGTCACCGCTTTTTTCCACACCGCCGCGGAATACAATTTTGTTCCCGCAGCGCAGTTCCATGCCGGTCATCGGGGTGAGCGAATCGTTGTCCTTCGGAATGGCGGTGGGATCCTCTTTTGCAGTGTACGGGCCATAGACGGTGCCACCGTATTGAAAGACCACGGTTTTGCCCGCGGACACAGTAAAACGCGCGGCAGTACCGCGGATTTTCCCGGAATACACGGTGGCGCCGTTTTCCTCCGACGGCGCAAGGATGGCATCCTCATAGAGAAAGCCCACGTGTGCCGTGACGATGGGGTAGACGATCGTAAAAGCCAGCATCATAACGGCCAAAATAAGAAGGATGATTTTTGGATAACGTCCAAGCCGCTTTACCCGCTGCAAGGCTGACACCTCCGTTTTTTGAAATAATATAGATTGAATTTGCTGAAAAAGCCGCTATGCATCTCCGCCATACAAAACCAAATCGAAGCCCAGCGGAGCGGGTTCGATTTGGAAAGGAAGAAGGAGCTAACATAGTGCAGTTTTCGCCGTTTGGCGGAAACGGAACGGTGTTTGCTCCTGAGGGAAGGAACCAAATCGAAGCCCAGTAGAGCGGGTTCGATTTGGAAAGGAAGAAGGAGCTAACATAGTGCAGTTTTCGCCGTTTGGCGGAAACGGAACGGTGTTTGCTCCTTCTGACGTGGTACCGGTGACGGGGGTCGAACCCGTACGACTTTCGTCTCGGGATTTTAAGTCCCGTGCGTCTGCCAATTCCGCCACACCGGCGCGGTGGAATCCTTTGATAAAGTACCATTTTGTGCCCATGGTGTCAAGTCATATCGGGCGCTGCCCCGGCATAGTCTTGTGCCGAGGTGATCGTATGGCGGGAGAGACCGAGCGGCGAAGAGCGCAGAACATCATATTGGAAAACCGGAACCGGCTGAGCGTATCCGGCGTGGAAGAAGTCGGCGGCTTTGACGAGACCATCGTGCAGATGCAGACGGAGCTTGGCGCGCTCACGGTACACGGAAGCAATCTCCGCGTGGAGACGCTGTCGGTGGATTCCGGCGATCTTCTCGTTGTGGGGGATATTTCCGAGCTGTGCTATGCCGATGTCCCGGTGCGGCGCAGCTTCTGGACGCGGCTGTTCGGGTAAATGACGGAGTCGACGGCCCGGCAGCTTTTCGAACTGGCATTCGCTTTTCTTGCTGGCGCGGCGCTCGGCGCAGCGGAGCTGCCGTTCTATGTACTCCGGCAGGCAGCGCGCCGGTTCGGCGTGCTCTGGGATGCGCTTTTTTATGCGCTCGCAGGGCTCGTGGTTTTTGCCGCAGCGCAATGGTGCAGCGGCGGTGTGAGACCGCGTTTTCTTGCGGCGGCGATCGCCGGATGCGCGCTTTGCGCCCATCTTCTGGCTCCGCTCCGGCGCTCGGTACACCGTCTCGCAGAGCGGAAACGGGAGCAGAGGGAAGAACGCAGACGCGAAAGAGAAAAAACACAAGATAAAGCATGAAAAAAAGATGAAAAAATTTGAAAAAATATCTATGCAAAATCGAATCTATCGTTTAAAATAATTCGCAAGTTTCCCCGGTCGTGATAGAGCTGCCGCGGTGGGGGAGACGGCGGAGCAAAACGATGAGCAAAAGCATAAAGTTTCTTTTCGGGTGCATTCTATCCATTTTGCTGGTCTATGCTGCGGCGCGGTATGTCGCGACGTCAATACGCGTGGAGGAAGCGGAACTCCTTCTGCGCGAGACGCAGGAGCGCTGCGAGGCGCTGGAGCGAAGCAACGCGGACTTGCGTGATCGGATCGAGCGCAGCGGCGACGCAGACCGCATCGCGGAGCTCGCACGCGAACGGCTTGGTCTTGTCCTGCCGGATGACAGGATATATCAATAAATTGAAAGAAAAGAGAAAGGAATCCCCATGGAGCTGGAAATCGGAGCGATTCAGGAAGGCAAAGTAACTGGTATCACCAAATTTGGAGCATTCGTGCTTCTTCCCGGCGGCAAGAGCGGTCTTGTGCATATCTCGGAGATAGCCAACGCCTATGTAAACGACGTCAACGACTATCTGAAAGTCGGTGACACCGTGAAGGTGAAGATCCTCAGCGTCAACGAGGCGGGAAAGGTCAATCTCTCCATCAAACAGGCTCAGCCGAGCGCGCCGCGCCCGGCCTATACGCCGCGTCCGGCTCAGCCCTCGGCGAACACCGCCCGCCCGGCTTATACGCCGCGCCCGGCCAATACATACCGCAGCACCGCACCGCGCGACGGCGAGGTTGCACCGCCCACCGGGGATACCAGCTTTGAAGATAAGCTCAAGCACTTCATGCAGCAGTCCGACAGTAAGATCAACGACAGCAAGATCTATGCCGACCGCCGTGCCGGAGGCCGCCGCCGCAAGTAAAAGTAATATATCCAACATAAAATCATGCCGCCGAAACCAGACCGGTTTCGGCGGCATATTTCGTTATGGCGTATTTAGCCTTCGTCGGGGTGCATGAATGAGTAGTCGATCACGTTGTTCGCGCCTGTCCAGGAGCCATCTACCTTGGACATAGCGCGGTCGTATTCCTCCGTGCCGGGCTCAAAGAGCGTGGGGCAGTAGTCGTTCTCGGTCGTCTTGCTGCTGATGCTGCACGGCAGAACATTGAATGCCGAGAGATAGAGCGTTCCGTCCGGGTCGCGGGTGATGGTCGCCTGCGCGATCACGCTGTCCATGTCGGCGGGATTGGTGTTGCCGCCGAACACAAAGTTGCCGAGACTGTAGAAAATGATGCCGTTGTTATACTTTTCAAACGGCTCGAGACGGTGGGGGCCGTGGCCGAACACGATGCTCGCGCCCGCGTCGATCGCAGCGCGGCCTACCTCTTCCTGGTTGGCATTCTGGTAGTAGCTCGCCTCGTTGCCCCAATGGGCGCTCACAACGACGATCTCCGCGCCCGAGTCCTTGAGTTCCCGCACGCCCGCGGCGACGGATTCGGCGCTCGGCGTATGCCAGCTATAGACGGCGTACACGCCGACGGTCAGACCGCTCTCGGTCGTATAGAGCGCTCCTTCGCCCTCGCCGCAGTGGCCGATGCCGGCGGCGTCGAGATTGGCGAGCGTATCGTCGTAGACCTGCTGGCCGAAGTCCATGGCATGGTTATTGGCGGTCGTGGCAAACTCCACGCTGCCGAGCGTGAGAATGTCCGTCGCGGTCTTCGGCGCAAGGAACGAGAACGTGGAGGCAGACCCGGCGGAGAGATCGGAAATGCTGCACTCGAGATTCACGATCGTCATGTCGTCGTTTTCCGTCACGTCGAGCACATTGGAGAAGGGATACCCCCAGTTCGTGCCGACGACGTTTTCAAAGGAGTTGGCGTAGTAGCGCGCCTCGGGATAGCTCGCAAGCGTGCAGTCGCCCACCATGGAGATCGTATATTCGATCGGCGTCGGCTCCGGGGTGGGCGTCGGCGAGGGCGTCGGAGTCGCTGTCGGCTCCGGCGTGGGAGAGGGCGTCGGCGTCGGTTCCGGCGTCGGCTCTGCGGTCGGGAGCGGTGTCGGCGCTGCGACGCGCACATCCTCCGGCCGCGCCGCCCACCGCGGCGAGAGTGCCGCGCTCGTCAGCAGCACCGCGAGCAGGAGCACCGCCAGGATCTTGGCGATGAGGATCGATGTTTTGGACATGATATCCTCCGGTAATCAGGCGTTTTCCACAAAGCTGCCGATGATCTCCAGCAGCACGTCGGGCATGACTGCGAGACTGTCCACGGGGATAAACTCGTGTACGCCGTGGTAGTTGTAGCCACCGGTCGAGAGATTCGGGCAGGGGAGACCCATCCACGTGAGGACGGCGCCATCCGTGCCGCCGCGGATCGCCTCGGCGCGCGGCGCAACGCCGCAGGCGCGGTAAGCGGCTTCGGCGCGCTCGAGAAGGTGGCGGTGCGGCTCAATTTTCTCGCGCATGTTGTAGTAGGTGTCGGAGATGTCCGCCTCGGCGGTACCTTCGCCGTACTGACGGTTGATCTCATCCACGGCGGCGCGGACGCGCGCCTTCTTCTCTTCAAAGAGCGTTCGGTCGTGGTCGCGGATGATATAGTGGAGCTCCGCTTCCACCACGTCGCCGGACATGTCGGTGAGATGGATGAAGCCCTCATAGCCCTCGGTCTTTTCCGGTACCTGATCGGCGGGGAGGAGAGCATGCAGCTTCATGGCGATGGTCGCGGCATTTTTCATGATGTTCTTCGCACTGCCGGGGTGGATGCCGACGCCGTGCACGCGGACGAGCGCCGCGGCGGCATTGAAGTTTTCGTATTCGTATACGCCGAGCTCGCCGCCGTCCACGGTATAGCCCCAGTCGCATGCAAGGTCCTTAACATCCAGCCCCTCCGTGCCGCGGCCGACCTCCTCGTCGGTCGTGAACACGATGCGCAGCTCGCCGTGCGGCGCGCCGGAGGCAATGAGCTTTTCTACCGCCGTCATGATCTCGGCAACGCCCGCCTTGTCGTCCGCTCCGAGGAGCGTGGAGCCGTCCGTCACGAGCAGAACCAGCCCACGTACGTCCTTCATGGCGGGGAACTGCTTTTCCGAGAGCACGACGCCATGGCCGAGCTCAATGTCCTTGCCGGTATAGAGCACCTCGCGGGCGTTCACGCCCTCGCCGCTCGCGTCGGGCGAGGTGTCCACGTGCGCGATGAGCGCGAGCGTCCCGGCCTTGACGCCCTCCGTGGCGGGAAGCGTGCCGATGGCGTTGCCGCAGCTGTCCATGTGGACATTCTTCAGACCCAGAGAGAGCATTTCCTCCGCGAGACGGCGCGAGAGCTCCAGCTGCCGGGATGTGGACGGGCTTTCGGTGCTGGTTTCGTCCGATGCGGTGGACACAGCAATGTATTTGAGAAATCTTTCTTTGCAGGTCATCATGGGAATACCTCCGTTTTCGACGTTTTTTCCGTATACTCAATATAGCATTTTTATGATAAAATGCAATCGCTTTTATTTTCGGCGTCTCCGGTGGGGAAGAACGAACTTTTCCCCGCCGGGCTGCGTCATAGTTATAGCAATACATCCTGAAAGTACAGGAGGAACATACATGAAAAAACTGCTTGCCATTCTCCTCGGCGCGTGCCTGCTGCTCGGCGTTATGACCGGCTGCGGCGCCAATGCCGAGGACGCCGTCACCGTCCAGAAGGTATCGGACATCACATCGCAGGGCGCTGTGGGTCTGGTGAACCGGTATGCCGGACTTGTCGTCTCGGGCGAGACGGCAACGGTCAAAAAGGGCGACAAAGCGGTTCTCGAAACCTATGTGCAGGAGGGCGATTTCGTCACCGAGGGCGACGTGCTCTTCTGCTACGATAACGAGGCCATGGAGCTCCAGCTCAGCAAGCTCCTGCTCGAACTCGAAGGCTACGAGAACACGATTGCCAACGCCGAGGAGGACATCCCCAATCTCGAGCGCCAGCGCGACGCCGCCCCGGCAGCGCAGCAGCTCACCTACTCGCTGCAGATCCAGGAACTGCAGGCGAACGTGCGCGAAGCGACCTACAATAAAGGTCTCAAAGAGCGTGAGATTGAGAATCTGCAGGAGGCTCTCGAAGACACCGACGTCCGCGCACCGATCTCCGGCCGCGTGATGAGCGTGAAGAATGCGGAGAATACAAGCGCAAGCTCCGGCTCCGGCGGCGATATGAGCGGCAGCGACGCCTACATCACCATCATGGACATGACGACCTATCAGGTCAAAGGAACGATCAACGAGCTGAACGTCGGCACGCTTTCCGAGGGGATGAACGTGCTTATCCGTTCACGTCTTGACGAGAGCGTCACATGGAGCGGCGTGCTCGAGAGCATCGACTGGGAGACCAAGGTGCAGGACAATAATAACCGCTACTACTACGGTGGTGCCACCGACGAGATGACGAGCTCGTCCAAGTACCCGTTCTATGTGAAGCTCAACGACGTGACCGGCCTCATTCTCGGCCAGCACGTGTACATTGAGCCGGACTACGGCCAGCAGGAGGTCCGCGAGGGACT
>CAKTBC010000075.1 GCA_934533005.1 uncultured Oscillospiraceae bacterium
GCCTACGAAAAGACCGCCGTGGGCGACCGGTATGTCTATGAAAACATGAAGGCCAACGACCACATGCTCGGCGGCGAGCAGTCCGGCCACATCATCTTCCGCAAGTTTGCCCACACCGGCGACGGTCTCATCACCGCGATCATGCTTATGGGCGTGCTCATCGACACGCAGCTCCCGCTCTCGGTGCTGGCTGCGGAGGTGAAGATGTACCCGCAGGTGCTCAAAAACGTGAAGGTGGACGATAAGGACGGCACGCTCGCGGACGAAGCCGTGAAGGCCGCTGTGGATGCGTGCACCGCCGCGCTCGGTGACGGCGGGCGCGTGCTGCTGCGCAAGAGCGGCACCGAGCCCGTGCTGCGCGTCATGGCCGAGGCCGGGACGACCGAGCTCTGCGAGCAGATGGTGGACGCCATCATCGCCGCGATGGACAAATCTGGCCATCTCATTGAGGTGAAAAAGTAATGAAGCTCACGATTTCGGATCTTTACGATCTTGACCATACGCTCGCAGCCGACTATCTGCGGCAGTTCACGTATCCCTGGGAAGCGCTCGCCGGTATCGGCGAGCTCATTCCCGCTCTCGGCGCGGCGCTCAGCCCGGACGAATACGACCACCCTGAGGAGGGCGTGTGGGTCGCGCGCGACGCGAAGGTCTACCCCACTGCGTATCTCGGCGCGCCGTGCATCATCGGGCACAAGACCGAGGTGCGCCCCGGTGCCTTCATCCGCGGCAACGCGCTCGTCGGCGATAACTGCGTCGTCGGCAACTCCACAGAGCTCAAAAACGTCATTCTTTTCGACAATGTGCAGGTGCCGCATTATAACTATGTCGGCGACTCCATTCTCGGCTACAAATCCCACATGGGCGCGGGCTCCATCACGAGCAACGTCAAGAGCGACAAGCTCCCCGTCGTCATCCACAACGAGGGCGAGGAGATCGAAACCGGCCGGAAGAAGGTCGGCGCGATGCTCGGCGACCATGTCGAGGTCGGGTGCAACAGCGTCCTCAATCCCGGCACCGTGATCGGGCGTGACGCAAACGTTTACCCCACGTCCTGCGTGCGCGGCGTTGTGCCGGAGCACTGCATTTATAAAGCCAAGGGCAATATTGCCGTGAAAAAATAACAAAAGGAGAAGATGTCTTGAAAGTAATCGTCGCCGAAAATCACGAGGAAGTCAGCCGTCTTGCCGCTGACATTCTGGAGGAAACGGTCCGCGCGAACCCCTGCTGCACACTCGGTCTCGCCACCGGCTCAAGCCCGGTCGGCATGTACCGGGAGCTTTCGCGGCGTTGCCGCGAGGAGAGGCTGGACTTTTCCCGCGTTCACAGCGTGAATCTCGACGAATATGTCGGTCTCGCCCCCACCCATGAGCAGAGCTACCGTTATTTCATGGACAGCAATCTTTTTGACCACATCAACATCGACAAAGCCAACACCTATGTTGCGAAGGGTACCGGCGATGTGGAGGAAAATCTCCGCGAGTTCAACGCCGTGCTCGACCGTACCGACATCGACGTACAGGTGCTCGGCGTCGGCCCGGACGGCCATCTCGGCTTCAACGAGCCGGGCGACACGCTCTGCGACGGCGCGCACAAGGAGGTGCTTGACGAGAGCACCATCGACGCCAACCAGCGCTTCTTCGCCTCCCGCGACGATGTGCCGCGCTACGCGCTCACCATGGGCATGGGCAACATCCTGCGCGCGAAAAAGCTCCTCATGATCGTCTCCGGTCACAAGGAGGACGCGATGCGCCGTCTGCTGCTCTCCGGGAACATCGATCCGCATTGCCCGGCAACGTTCCTTCGCCTGCACCGCGACGCCGTGGTGCTGCTTGAGCGCTCTCTCGCCGAGGCGATTGGCTATAAAGCCTAAGCTTCAACTAAAAAAGCTCCCCTGCGGGTCACGCCCGCGGGGGATGCCCTGTTTTTCTTTTACTTTTGGAGGATAATCTTATATGTGTGGAATCGTAGGATTTACCGGCTCCCAGGCCGCGGCGCCGCTGCTGCTCGATGGGCTGCGCAAGCTCGAATACCGCGGGTATGACAGCGCCGGCATCGCCGTGCAGAAAGACGGCGTTCTTCATATGATCAAGGCCAGCGGCCATATCGACGCGCTCGCGGAAAAGACACAAAACGGTACGCTGCTGCCCGGTTCTTCCGGCATCGGCCACACCCGCTGGGCGACGCACGGCGCGCCCACCGATACGAACGCGCACCCGCATATGTCCGCCGACGGCAAATTTGCCATCGTCCACAACGGCATCATTGAGAACTTTGCCGCGCTGCGCGACGAGCTCAAGGCAAAAGGCTTCGTATTCCAGAGCGAGACCGACACGGAAGTCATCGTGCATCTGCTCGATATGTACTATACCGGCGATCTCAAGGCCGCCGTGCTGCACACCGCCGCGCGGCTCGAAGGCTCCTACGGTCTCGGCGTTCTCTGCGCCGACCAGCCGGGGACGATCTGCGCCGTCAAGATGGCGTCGCCGCTCGTGATCGGCGTGGGCGTGGGTGAAAACTTCTTCGCCTCCGACGTGACCGCGCTCGTGAGCCACACCAAAAACGTGATCTATCTGGAGGACGGCGAGTTTGCCGAGATAACGCCCGACTCCATTTCCATTTTCGACAGCACCGGCGCGCCGGTGCACCACAGCGTTTCCCGTATCGTCTGGGATATCGAAGCCGCGGAAAAGGGCGGCTACGAGCACTTCATGCTCAAGGAGATCATGGAGCAGCCCCGCGCGCTCAAGGCCACGATCGCCCCGCGCATCAAAACCGGGAAGATCGTCCTCGATGATTTTGACGAGGCGTTCCGCGCCGACTTCCGGTACATCAACCGCATCGTCATCACCGCCTGCGGCAGCGCGTACCACGCCGGGTGCGTCGGGCGGTATATGATCGAATCGCTCTGCCGCGTGCCGGTGGAGGTCGATGTGGCGAGCGAGCTTCGCTACCGCCGCCCGATCGTGGACGAGCACACGCTGCTCATCGCCGTATCGCAGTCCGGTGAGACCGCCGACACCATCGCCGCCATCCGCGAATGCAAAGCGCACGGCGCGCGCGTGCTCACGATCGTAAATGTCGTCGGCAGCACCGTGGCAAAGCTCGGCGACTATGTGATGTACACCTGGGCCGGCCCCGAAATTGCCGTTGCCACCACGAAGGGGTACACCACGCAGATCGCCGTGCTCGACCTGCTCGCCGTCTGGATGGCCAACGAGCGCCGGGCGATCACCGCGCAGCGATACTCTGAACTCGTCGCCGGTATTACGGAGCTGCCCGAGCGCACGCAGCGCAGCATTGATCTGAACCCGCAGGTCAGCTATCTTGCCGAGCGCTACAGCGGCAACAGCTCGCTTTTCTTCATCGGGCGCAACATCGACTACGCCGTCGCGCTTGAAGCCTCGCTCAAGCTCAAGGAGATCTCCTACATCCACTCCGAGGCATACGCCGCCGGAGAGCTCAAGCACGGCACCATCGCGCTCATTGACCCTGGCCGTCTCGTTGTTTCGCTCGCGTGCTATGAGGAGCTGTTCGACAAGACGATGTCCAACATCAAGGAGGTCAAGGCGCGCGGAGCGAAAGTCCTTGCTGTGGTAAACGAGGGCAACCGCCGCGTGTTCGCTGAGGCGGACGATGTGCTCTTCGTCCCCGTGACCGACCCGCTGCTCTCCGCCATCCCGGAGATTTTGCCCCTGCAGCTTTTCGCTTACCATGTCGCCCGGTGCAACGGCTGCGACATTGATAAGCCCCGCAATCTTGCCAAATCCGTCACCGTGGAGTGATACGCATGAAAGACGTTTACGAAAATCCCCTGTGCTCGCGCTATGCCTCCGAGCAGATGCAGCACCTCTTCTCCCCGCAATGGAAGTTTTCCACGTTCCGCCGTCTCTGGCTCGCGCTCGCCGAGAGCGAGCAGGAGCTGGGACTGCCCATTACGGACGAACAGCTCGAGGAAATGCGCGCGCATCTCGACGACATTGATTTTGACCGCGCCGCCGAGTATGAGCACCGGCTGCGCCACGACGTGATGGCGCACATCCGCACCTTCGGCGACGCCTGCCCCAAGGCCGCGGGCATCATCCATCTCGGCGCGACGAGCTGCTATGTGGACGACAACACCGATCTTCTGCAAATGCGCGCCGCGCTCAAGCTTCTCCGCGGCGAGCTTCTCGCAGTCATCGACGCGCTTTCCGAATTTGCCGCGCGCGAGGCTGACACGCCGACGCTCGCCTGGACGCACTTCCAGGCCGCACAGCCCACGACCGTCGGCAAGCGCGCCACGCTCTGGCTTCAGGATTTTCTGCTCGATCTCGAGCAGCTGGAAACGGAGCTCTCCCGCCTGCCCATCTCCGGCTGTAAGGGTGCGACCGGCACCGCGGCAAGCTTTCTCGCCCTCTTCCACGGCGACGGGGAAAAGGTCCTCGCGCTTGAGAAGAAGATTGCGGAAAAGATGGGCGTTCCCAACTGTATTCCCGTCGCCGGGCAGACATACACGCGAAAGCTCGATTCCTTCGTGATGAACGTTCTCTCCGGCATCGCGCAGAGCGCCGCCAAAATGGCGACCGATATGCGCCTTCTCGCGCACCTGCGCGAGCTGGACGAGCCGTTTGAGACCGAGCAGGTCGGCTCCTCCGCGATGGCCTACAAGCGCAATCCCATGCGCTGCGAGCGTGTGTGCTCGCTCAGCCGGTACGTGGTGAATCTCGCCTCCAACACCGCGGACACCGCCATGACCCAATGGCTGGAGCGCACGCTGGACGATTCCGCAAACCGCCGTCTCACGCTGCCGGAAGGCTTTCTCGCGTGCGACGCCATTTTGACGCTCTGCGCCAACGTGGTGCGCGGCTGCAAGGTCTATCCGCGCGTGATGGAAAAGCACCTGCGTGAGGAGCTTCCCTTCCTCGCCACCGAAAACATTCTCATGCGCGCCGTGTCGCTCGGCGAGGACCGCCAGAAGCTGCACGAGGTCATCCGGCAGTATTCGGTGCGCGCCGCCGAGAGCGTCAAGCTGCGCGGTGAGGACGGGCATCTGCTCGATATGCTACTCGCCGACGAGCGGTTTCATCTGACGAGCGAGGCTCTGGAGGAGCTTCTGAACGTCCGCCAGTTTGTCGGGCTCGCGCCGGAGCAGACGCGCGCCTTTCTCGAAACTCATGTTTATCCCGTGCTGGAAGCGCGCCGCGGCGACATCGCCGGGAGCGTTCCGGTGCGTGTCTAAAAAGCAAGGAGGATACAAAAATGCTTACTGCTGTTGTCGGAATCAACTGGGGCGACGAAGGAAAGGGCCGCATGGTCGACCTGTTCTCCGCCGAACATGAGATCGTTGTCCGCTATCAGGGCGGCAACAACGCCGGTCACACCGTCGTGAACGAGCGCGGCAAATTCATTCTCAATCTGCTGCCGTCCGGCATTCTGCGCCCCGGCACGGTGAACGTTCTCGGCCCCGGCATGGTGCTCGATCTCGAACACCTCACGAAGGAAGTTGCGCACATCCGCGAGCAGGGCGTGGAGATCAAGCCCGAGCATCTGAAGATCAGCGACCGCGCCACGATCTGCATGCCGTACCACAAGATGATGGACATTCTCGAGGAGGATCGTCTCGCGGACAAAAAGTTCGGCTCCACGCGCCGCGGCATCGGCCCGGTGTATGCCGACAAGTATATGAAGAAGACGCTGCGCACCGGCGATCTGCTCTTCCCGGACAAGCTGCGCGAAAAGCTCGCCGATCTCGTCGAGTGGAAAAACATCACCGTGCAGGGCTACGGCCATGAGCCGGTGAGCGTTGATGAAATGTACGAGTGGCTGGAAACCTATGCCTTCCCGTGGCGCGAGTATCTCTGCAACACGACCGAATATCTCTCCAAGCAGGCGGACGCGGGCAAGAGCATTCTCTTTGAAGCTCAGCTCGGCGCGCTGCGCGACATTGACTTCGGCATCTACCCCTACACCTCGTCCTCGTCCACGATCGCGGCTTACGCTCCCATCGGCGCGGGCATCCCGGCCAAGCGGCTGGACAGCGTTGTCGGTATCATGAAGGCGTATTCGAGCTGCGTCGGCGAAGGCCCGTTTGTCTGCGAGCTATTCGGCGACGAGGGCAACCGTCTGCGCGAGGCCGGCGCCGAGTACGGCGCAGCCACGGGCCGTCCCCGCCGCGTGGGCGGGTTTGACGTTGTCGCCTCCCGCTACGGCGTGCAGATGCAGGGCGCGACCGAGCTTGCGCTCACGAAGCTCGACGTGCTCTCCGGCTGGGAGAAGATCCCGGTCTGTACCGGCTACGAAGTAGATGGCAAGGTGATCCACACCTTCCCCGTGGAGACCGTGCTCGAGCGCTGCAAGCCCGTGTACGAATACGTAGAGGGCTTCTCCGGGGATATTTCCGGCTGCCGCAAGTTTGAGGATCTGCCCGAAGCCGCGCGCAATTACGTCCGCTATCTCGAAAACGCCGTCGGCTGCCGCATCGGCTGGGTGTCCGTGGGTGCGGGCCGCGAGGAATATATCCGTCTATGAAAAAACTGCGCGTATTTTTCGCGTGCGTCACGAGCCGCCTTGCGCGGCTCGCGCTGCGGCTCCTCGGCCGCGGCGGCACAGCGCTGCCCGGAAAGGCAGCGCTGCGCGTATATCCGGGGCTGATGCGCGAGCTTGGCCGCGGCGTGGAAACGGTGATCATCACCGGCACGAACGGCAAAACGACGACCGCCGGTATGCTCCGCCACATGCTCGACAAAGCCGGAACGCCGTATTTCTCCAACCGCTCCGGTGCGAATCTCACGAGCGGCATCACCGCGGAGTTCATTGAAAATGCGAATCTTCTCGGCAAGCCGAAGAAGACGCTCGCCGTCATCGAGTGCGACGAGGGAAACTTCCCCGCCGTCGCCGCGGCGCTCCAGCCGCGCGCGGTAATTGTGACGAATCTCTTCCGTGACCAGCTCGACCGCTACGGCGAAGTGACGCACACGCGCAATCTCATCGCCTCGGGCATCCAGAAAGCCCCCGGCGCGGTGCTCTGCCTGAATGCCGACTGCTCGCTCACCGCGTCGCTCGGCTGGGACGTGCCGAACGAGACCGTGTATTTTGGTCTTGAAAACATTTCCAGCAACACTGTGCCGAACGTTTCGGATGCGCCGCATTGCCTGCGCTGCGGTGCGCGCTACGCCTACCGGCGGCACACGTTCGCCCATCTCGGCGAGTGGTACTGTCCGGAATGCGGCGCGCAGCGCCCCGCGCCGGACATGGCCGTGGAGAGCGTGGAAGCCATCCCCGGCGGCGGCAGCGCCGTTTCGATGCGCACGCCGGAGGGGACGATCTCCTTTGATCTCGCGCTCCCGGCGCTCTACAATGTCTGCAACGCCGCCGCGGCGCTCACCGCCGCGCGCGCCATGGGCTGGGATATGGACATCTGCCGCGCCTCACTCGCCGATTTCGGCGCGGTGTTCGGGCGGATGGAGCAGCTCACCGTCGGGGAAACGAGCGTCCGCATCGTGCTCGTGAAAAACCCCGCGGGGTGCGACCGCGCGCTGGAGTTTCTCGCCGCGCAGAGCGAGGACATTCTCCCCATCTTCTGCCTGAATGACAACGCTGCCGACGGCACGGACGTCTCCTGGATCTGGGACGCCGATTACGAAAGCCTTTTCGCTGCGCGCCGTTATGCGTCCATCGGTGTTTACGGCGTGCGAGCGCAGGACATGCGTCTCCGGCTCAAATACGCCGGGGCGGACGATCGCACCATCACCGTATACGACACGGCGGATGAGCTTGCCGCGGCGGTGCAATGCGCCGGAAAGCCGGTCGTCGTGCTGCCGAACTACACATCCATGCTCACGGTGCGCGACAAGCTGTCTGCGCTTGCCGGCGGAGGGAGGTTCTGGGAATGATGGAACTGAACATCTGCCATCTGTACCCGGATGTGCTCAACCTTTACGGCGACCGGGGCAACATTGCGTGCATGAAAAAACGGCTCGAATGGCGCGGTATCGGCTGCACTGTGACGGAGCTGCCGCTTGGCACCGCCGACGATCTCACCGGGTACGATCTCTTTTTCATCGGCGGCGGGCAGGACTTTGAACAGACCGTGCTTCTCGCCGATCTCCGCGCCGGGCGTGCGGAGAACATCCGTGCCGCGGCAGAGGACGGGAAAACGCTCCTTTGCATCTGCGGTGGGTATCAGCTTCTGGGCAATGGCTACCGCACCGCAGCCGGGCAATGGTGCGATTATACCGGCATTCTGGATTTTACCACCGAGGGCTCCTATGACCGGCTCATCGGCAATTACGCCTACCGCCTCGGCGAAGCGTCCGGCGGCGGGATCGTTATCGGGTTTGAAAACCACGGCGGGCGCACTCGCCTCGGCGCTTCGCTCACGCCGCTCGGTACGGTGCTGCGCGGCCACGGCAACAACGGCGAGGACGGCACGGAGGGCGTGCGGTACAAAAACGTGTACGGCACCTACAGCCACGGCCCGCTTTTGCCGAAGAATCCGGCGCTCTGCGACGAGATACTGCGCGGCGCTCTCTGCCGCAAATATGGCTCCGCGGAGCTTGCCCCGCTCGACGACAGCGCCGAGGAGGCCGCCCGGCAGGTCATGCTTTCGAGACTTCATATTCTCTAAAAGGAGGGAATTTCATCATGCGAAACTATGAAAAGGAACTGGAAAGCCGCGTTGCCTTTATCCGGCAGATGCTGGCGGAAAGCGGCTGTGAGGGCATCGTTTACGGCAACAGCGGCGGCAAGGACAGCGCGCTTGTCGGCATTCTCTGCAAGAAGGCGTGCGACAATACCGTGGGTATCCTCCTGCCCTGCGCCACAACGCAGAACTACGGCAGCGACACGGACGACGCGATCCGCGTTGCAACGCAGTACGGCATCGCCTACCGCACCGTGGATCTCTCGGAAACGCGCGGCGCGATCGTCGCGGCGCTCGAAAAGTCGGGCGTCGAGCTCAACAACGCCGCCGTATCGAACATCGCCCCGCGCCTTCGTATGACGGCGCTTTACGCCGTCGCTGCCGCCGAGCACCGGCTCGTCGCCGGAACGGGCAACCG
>CAKTBC010000076.1 GCA_934533005.1 uncultured Oscillospiraceae bacterium
AAGCTTTTACCCATTGTACTTATGACCGCCGCGCTGCTCGCGCTCTGCGCCTGCGGCGCGGCGGTCCCCGCCGTTTTTACGGCGGATACGCCGCCCGTTGGGACCGCCGCACCGTCGGCTGTGCCGACCGAAGCGCCGACGCCGGAACCGACGGACGCCCCCACCCCTGCGCCGCCCGAGACGCCGGTGCCTACCGAGGAGCCGACTCCCTCCCCCGAACCAACGCCGGAGCCTGCGGGCGAAACGCCGTCCTCGTGGGAGGAATTGCAGCATTTGCTGTATGAAACGGATTCCTATTGCGCGGCGCTCTATCTCGGGCGCAGCAGCACTTCCCTCCCCGATGCGCTGCCGGAGCTTCTGGCCCAGCACGGGCTTGACGGCATTTCGTATCTTGCTGCTATTGCCGCTTCGGACTGCGTGGAGAACACCGGTGACGAGGTTTTCCTCCTCCTCCCCCGCGACGATGCGGCCGTGTCGCTTTATAATTACGTTCTCGAAACGCGCGGCAATTACGACGCCTACCCCGGCGCGCTGCTCTACTCCTCCGGCTCATGCAGCGCCGTTGCGGTGCGGTGCAACGACAGCGACGTGCGCCCCAACGTTCTTGCGGTATTCACCGCCGCGGACGGCGAGCACAGCTTCTCCCCGCGTATTACGCTCGATGACGAGGCACTTCTCCCCGCGCCGGGCGTATATATGCTCAAATGACCGCCGCACCTATACGAACCCCGCCCCCGCTCTGTATGTTCTGAGCGGGGGCGGGGTTTACTATGGGTTAGTTTGAAACGTTAGTTCATGACTGTCGAGCCGTAGGTCTTTATGATCTCGTTGAGCATGTCGGTGTGGGTAAAATCCCGGTTGTATACGATCCTCGTTTCGCGCACCATGCTCAGATTTTCCACCGGGAGCGCGGCGATCTTCCCCTTCCGCAGCTCGTCCAGACACGCGCTGCGCGGCAGGATCGAAACGCCGAGATCCTTTCGGATGAGATCCTTGATCGTGGCGATGTTGTCCACCTCGAGCGTAACATCAAAGGACTGGATACTCTCGCCGTTGCTCTCGAGCGCCGATTCGAACAGCATCCGCGTGGCCGAGGCGGGCGTGCGCAAAATCATTTTCTGCCGTTTCAGCTCCGCAAGCGTAACGGCGCACTTTTTCGCCAGCGGGTTATCCACCGACATCACGCACGTGAGATAGTCCGTGTCCAGCAGCATGGAGGAAAAGCGCGGATCGCTGTATGCCCCGTCCACAATGGCAAGATCGAGCTCGTAATTTTCCAGCATATCATAAAGATTATTTATGGTATCCGTAAAAAGAATAATCTTCAATTTTCCTTTCTGATTGCTGTACCGCGCGAGTGCCGCGGCGGTGAGATTGCTCTCGGACGTGTGCGTTATGCCGATACGGAGAAGCGATAGATGCTTCTCCGCATTTTGCAGCTCGGCAAACATCCGCTCGTTGAGCGCCTTCATCCGGCGGGCGTAGTTTACCACGATTTCCCCTTGCGCCGTCAGCTTTAATCCGGCTTTGTTGCGCACGAACAGCGGCGCGCCCACCTCCTGCTCGAGTTGCTTGATGTGGTGGCTCACGGCGGGCTGTGTCATGTTCAGTTCTTCCGCCGCGTGGGTGAAGTTTTTGTGTTCCGCCACCGCAAGAACGGTCTCCAATTTTGTGCTCAGCATGGCTGTGCCTCTCCCGTAATATCAACAAAATTTATATGTACTAAAAATAACATAATTTGTCTTTATTCTATTTTGATTATATCATGACACCAGAAACAGTCAATCATTTTTTGCAGGGAGGGCTGCGGTATGGTTCCCTTGGTCTATGAAAGGCTCCACATCACCTCGGACGTGTCGGCGGTGATCGTCTCGCTTGCGCTGATGCTCATCGCCGGCTTTGCGATGACGCGCGTTACATCCAAGCTCCGGCTTCCGAACGTCACGGCGTACATTGTCTCCGGCATTCTGCTCGGGCCGTTTTGTCTCGATCTTGTCCCGCACGGCGTGATTGACGGCATGGGCTTTCTCGCCGACATCGCGCTCGCGTTCATCGCCTTCTCTACCGGCGAGTTTTTCCGCGTTTCCACGCTGAAGAAAAGTGGGGCAAAGGTTCTCGTTATCACGGTGCTGGAAGCGTGTCTCGCCTCGGCGCTGGTGTTTCTCGTGTGCTATTTCCCGCTCGGGCTCGATCTCAACTTTTCGCTCGTGCTCGGTGCGCTCGCCGCCGCCACGGCTCCGGCCTCCACCGTGATGACGATCCGCCAGACCGGCGCAAAGGGCGACTTTGTCGACACGCTTTTGCAGGTCGTCGCGCTCGACGACGTGGTGGGGCTCGTGGCGTACAGCGTCGCGATCTCGATCGCCGTGGCGGCGGACACCGGGAGCTTTGATCTTCTCTCCGTCCTCCGGCCGCTCGGCGTCAATCTGCTGGTGTTCTGTCTCGGCGGCGTATTCGGGCTTCTTTTGAAGCTCTTTCTGGATGGGCGCTCGGCGGACAACCGCCTGATCGTCTCCATCGCGCTGCTGTTCGCCTTCTGCGGCATCTGCACAGCGCTGGATGTTTCGCCGCTGCTCGGCTGCATGGCCATGGGCATGGTGTATATCAACGCGACCGACGATGAGCGGCTTTTCAAGCAGCTCAACTACTTCTCCCCGCCGATCCTGCTGCTCTTTTTCGTCCGCTCGGGGCTCAACTTTGATCTCGGCGCGCTCGTGAACACGTCCGATGCCATCGGCGGCGTACCGCTCGTCTGGGTCGGCATTGCGTACTTTTTCGTGCGCATTCTGGGCAAATACGGCGGCGCATTCTCCGGTTGCCTGCTCACAGGGAAGGAGAAATCGGTGCGAAACTATCTCGGTCTTGCCCTGATCCCGCAGGCGGGCGTTGCCATTGGCCTTGCCGCGATGGGCGCGCGCACGCTTGGCGGCAGCGCCGGTACGGCGCTCGAGACGATCATCCTATCGTCAAGCGTGCTCTATGAGCTCATCGGCCCGGCGTGCGCGAAGCTCTCGCTCTATCTTTCGCATTCGTATTCCAACAAGCTCGAGGACCTCACGCCCGAACCGGAGCCGGATGAGACCGGCGGCCCGAAGAGCGAAGTCGAACGGCTCATCGAGCGCATTCACGCCATCCAAAGCGAGCTGCCCGCGCACCGCGCGGTCTATTATGAGGACGAAAAGGCGTTTTCCGACGCCGCCGAAGAACATTACGCCGCGCTCTACCGGGCGCTGCCGTCCGAAAGGAGAAAACGATGATTTTTGCCATGCATGATCCCCTCGCTGACCTTCTTGGCGAATGGTCCCGCGGACTGAATACCGGCTCGGTGCTGCTGCGCATCGCGCTCGTGGTGGTACTTGCCTCGGTGATCGGGTGCGAGCGCTCAAGCAAGCGCCACTCGGCGGGGCTGCGCACGTTCGTGCTCGTGTCCTTCGCCTCCACGGTATCCATGCTGCTTGACGTGTATCTGATGACCAACTTCGGCGCGCGGCTGCCCATTCTCTCGGCAGCGACGGTCATCGCCACGGCGCTTGTGAGCGGCAACGCCATCCTTTTCAGTTCCCGCAGCCAGATCAAGGGGCTCACGACCTCCACAGGGCTCTGGGCGTGCAGCATTCTGGGCTTTGCGATCGGCGCGGGGCTGTATACGGTCACGCTGATCGTATTTTTGTTTTTCCTGTGCATCCTCGCGTGCTTCCCGGCGTTCGAGCAGTATCTCAAAAACCGCTCCAACCATTTTGAGATCCACCTGGAGCTCAAAAGCAGCGACTTTCTGCGCGACTTCGTCACCGTGAGCCGCCGGCTCGGCCTTCGCATCGACGATATCGAGGCGAATCAGGCATATGCCGGATCGGGACTGAGCGTGTTCACCGTAACGTTCACCATATGCAGCGCTGAGCTGAAGCGCTATAAGACCCACCGCGAGATCATCGAGGCGCTCTCCTCGCTCGATTATATCTATCACATCGAGGAGATGCGGTAAGGACACAATTTACGCAAAAACGCCGCCGGGGGCATCCCCGGCGGCGCAATGCTTATTCAGTTTTCTTCACCTGTTCCGAACAATTCATTACACTGCTTGATCATGCTCTGAATCCCCTTGGCCAGCCGCTCTGGCTGGTTGAGACAGAAATATGCATCTGCTCCATAGTGGATTAGTTTATATATTTCCGGATTCAGATTAGGATTGTCTGTATAGTGATCATTTTCATGCAGGTATTTGGCCAACGCAATGCAATTATCAATATCAATCTCAAACAGATGATTAATGTTGTTTGCTGTCGTTGACTCTGTCCACATCCAATCAAAATAACCGAGTTCCTCAACAGAAGTAGCAAAAAAGGCCCCGTAGATCATTGCCGCCATACATTCTCTGGTTACCGGATTGTATTCTGACGGTTTCTGACCGCTTGCCGCAATCATCTTTTTCGCTGTATCCAAGGACTCTTTTGAAATACGGAAAATCACCTCTTTCCTCTCCGTTTCTGTCATCCTTCGCTTTTCGGCATATCGCTCCGCATCACGCCGATCTTGATCGGTTTTCTGCAATTTATCATAATACAGATTCATCGCGTAAATCCTCCCTCATCGTGGTTTTTGACGATCCAAAATATATTTTTTCGGCATTTTAGGAATTGGCATGTCTGGCAGCAAGCCATGTGTTAATTGTTGCTGGCTCACACAATCCATCACATACTTTACAACAACTTCATTATACCCGAGAGATTGCAGTCCTTGTATAGTGATAGCTATGTATTCGGCATTTGTCGGAAGAGTCCCAGCCTCACGAAATACGTCCAATTTTGATTCCGAAAAAGTATGCATTCCGTTATACAGACTTCCTGAATCAGTAAATACATTGCCCTCCATGGATATAGTTATTCCTTCTGATTTTAAAACGATATCTCCATATATTGCATTTTGCGCCACGTGGTGAGCCTGTGTGTTAGGTAGCCCCAGTTGTTTAATTATTGGTTTCGCTTCACTGTACGGCGAGACCAAAACCGGATATCGTTTCCCATCCGAATAAACTATACCATACTCTGGCGGGAAAAGCACGGAATTTCCATAGTATTTCACAGGGATTCCATTTAGATAATCGTATGGGTTTCTTATTGCCCCATCCCGTCGAGCCTGCCGAACACGTTCGGCGGTATCGCGGAGTGTGCCGTCTTTCTGGAAGCGCTCGGTAAGAGCATCCTTCGCCATGTCCTTGAGCGCCGCCACGTTGGAATCGCGGATGGTCTCTCTCGTCGGTGCGGTGTCGTCCGCATCGGCAAGCCCCAGCGCTTCCGCCGCTTCCGCGATCACCGCCTCCGTCATGCGCTCTACGCTCTCGTCGGTCAGAAAGTCCGTCCGGCTGCTGTAGTTCTCGCCGCGCTTCACCGCGTCGGCCACGGCGTCCGTCACCGCTTCCGTCAGTCTTGCGGCGTCGGAGGCGTTCATTCCGGCAAGTGCTTCACCCAGCCGCTTTCCCGACGCCGAATTTTCAAACGCCTCGTTGAACCGCGCCAGATCGCGTGCCGGCAGCTTTCCCCGGAGACTGTCGGCGACACGGGCGGCAGTCTCTGAAATGTTCACCGTTGCATCCGCCGTTTTCCCGGTCGTATTCTCCCGCATCGACGCGTCGTTCTGCGTCATCGCCTCATCAACACCAACCTCAATGGCATCCTGCGGCGGGACGCCATATTGGAGGAGAGACGTTGCGTTCAGGAGGCCGGAGATGAATGCACCGTCGCGAAAGGCTTCCAGCGAGTCACGCCAAACTTCTCTGCCCGTTCTGGCGTCATAACCGCCGAGGAGCTTCTGCGCGGCATAGTTGCCCCATTCGGACATAAATTCCTCGAAGCCTTCCCCAAGAATACTGCTTGCCGTGACAAGCGCTTTCTGTACATTGGGGTCGCTTGTCACTTTTCCGACAAGCGTTTCCATTACCCCGTCCGTTACGCCGCCCACGCCGAGCTTTTTTCCGGCGAAGGAACCGAGACCGGAACTGATCGCCTCCGTGCCAAGCTCTATGACGCCCGCGGCGGTGGCGAGCCGCATGGCTGTCTCCGGGTCTATGCCATTGGCAATCGCCTCTTCATACGCGCTGCCGGAGGCGGAGGCGAATGTCACCGAGCCGGAAAGCACCTTTCCGACCGTTGCCGCCGCATGCGCTGTTTGGAATGCGCCCTTTGCCAGCATATAACCGCTGGCCGCATTGCCTATCGCGGATAACGCGAGCGACGGAGCCATAGCGCCGAGGGCGCGGTAAAGCTGGCCGTCTCTTCTCACATAGTCGTTAAAGCCTTCCTCGTCCGCGATGCGCGCGGTCTCTGCATTATAGGCCTCGCCCCAATTCACTGCCTGCGTCGGGACAAAATCGCTCGTTTCCTCCCGATACTTTGCAAGGTAGTACTGGTACAGTTCCTCGTAATTGCCTTTGCCGTTGGCAGCATCTCTTACCGCATCGTTTTCCGCCAGCTGCTCGGCGCGTCCGGCCTGCAGGCGGTAATGGAAATCGTTTACGGAGTTTCTCGCCGTATCCATTACTCCGCCGATCATGTTTCTCCATTGATAATCAGCGACTTTGCGATAGCCCGCGGCGTCGCTTACTCCATTTCTTTCCCACTCCGCCTGTACGAGATCGTCGACCTCGCCGGTGTAGCCGCCGCGCTGACCCATATACTCCGCTGCGGCTTCATCATCACCGTACAGCTCGCGATACTGCCGTGCCCGCTCCTCCTGCGCTTTTCGCTTTGCTTCCAACTCGGCGAAAAACTTTTCCTGATACTCCGTGGTGCTGCTCACACCGTTCTGCCGCAGGAAATCATTGGCGACATCCTGCGCCTCGCCGGTATACGAGTTCACTCCCATGATCTCGTTCATGTCGGCGATATCGGCGGCGCTGGCGAATGATGAGCGGTAGGGCGGTTTCTCCGTTGTCTTGGTCGTTCCGGTTGGTTTCGTCGCCGTGGTTGGCTTTGTCGTTCCGGCCGGTTTGGCCGCTCCAATCGTCCCGGTCGTGCCGGTCGTCTGGTTTCCTTTGCTGGAATTCTGCTGTACCCCGGTGTTCTGTGTCGGACGCCCCTTTGTCGGGGACGTATAGTTTTGCCGGGCGGTCTGCCCTCTCTGCGGAACATTGCTGCCCGCCCGTGCCGTTGTCTGGCTTGTCTGTCCCTGCGGGACGCCCACGGTGGGGTTCGTCGTGGAGCGTCCCTGTGAGGATTTCGCCGGCGGTATGGGGTTGGTCTTGGTGTTGGATGTATACTCCCATACCGAATAAGCTTTTCTGCTCATGGCCGTCCTTTCTGTTAAATATGGATTTAAAACACATTTTGTGTTTCATGTCTATATGATAGCAGAAAAACACGCTCCGTGTTCATCAACTTTTCCGTCGGATTTTACGAATCGTATAGGCATTGATTTTCCAGAACTTTTTCGGCGTTAAAAGTCTTAAACCGCCGATTTATGCATCTGATATGCGCACGTTCCGTGATATTAACAGGCACGAAAAACCGCCGCCGGAGGGACTTGCCTCCGGCGGCGGTTCGCGTCTGGTTATTCGGTTTTGGGACTCTCTTATTTCTCCGCAGGAATGAGGAAATCTTCTTTCGTGATGGTCATGAGATCGTCCTTTGTCGGTGCTTCCATGGCGGCGAGACGATTGGCCTGGCGGGAGATGATGTCCTCGAAGCGGTTTCGCACATCGCGGCCGTTGCCAAAGTTGTCGTCGCGGTTTTTGTACATGTCCTCGAAGAACTCCTTCGCGTATGCCTCCGCCTCCTCAGTGAGGCAGTAGCCGTTCTTCTTGCAGCGCATCTCAAACATGGCCATGAGCTCCTCGCCGTTATAGTCGGGGAAATACAGATATTTATTGAAGCGCGACTGCAAGCCGGGATTGGAGTTGATAAACTTCTCCATCGGCTCATCGTACCCGGCGACGATCACGACGAGATCGTCGCGGTGATCCTCCATGGCCTTGAGCAGCGTTTCAATCGCCTCGCGGCCGAAGTCGTTCTCGCCGCCGGAGGCGAGCGAGTACGCCTCGTCGATAAACAGCACGCCGCCGAGCGCCGACTGGATGACCTCCTGCGTTTTGAGCGCCGTTTGTCCGACGTAGCCCGCGACGAGCCCGGAACGGTCGACCTCGACGAGCTGCCCCTTGCTCAAGGCGCCGATGGCGGCGTACAGCCCGGCCATGAGCCGCGCCACGGTCGTTTTGCCGGTGCCGGGGTTGCCGAGAAACACCATGTGCAGGCTCATGGCACTGTTCGGCAGGCCGTTTTCCTCGCGCAGCTTGCGCACCTTAATTAAATTGGTGAGATTTTTTACCTCGCGCTTGACCGTTCCAAGTCCGACAAGCTCTTCCAGCTCGGCCATGAGCTCCTCGAGATTTGGCTTTTCGGGTTCGGCTTCCTTCTGCACAGACGCTTCGGCGTCCGTTTTCTTTTCGCCGGCGGCGGAAACGCCCGTCTGCGCTGTGAACGGCTGCTCGCCGCTCGTCACATAGTCCGCAGCGTTGATAGGCGCTTTGGATTTCATAACGTTCGCCCCGTCGCAGATGGCGGTGAGCTTATCGGAGCACTCGGTGATGTACTCGGCCTCGGCCATCGTGACCTCGTCGTCCACGGCGGCGAGATAAAGCAGTATGTTTGTAAGCATGCGTACAAAAATGCGCGAATTGGCCGAGCCGCGGCGCGCGTCCTGCTCCGTCAGATTCCAGAAGAAGAGCGGCGGCAGGAAATCGGCGCTCTTGCACACCTTCTCGGTAAGCTCCCAGAGAAGGTACGAGCCGGGCTTTCTCCCCTTGGAATAAAGCTGGTTCACGGCGTCCACGTGCTGCTGGCCGAGCCGGGGGCTTCCCTTCCAGAGGCCGAGCGCGCACGAGACCACAAACTCGTCCAGCTCCTGTGCAAGACCGCGTCCCGCAACTTTATAAAACGCCTCCGTGTTGGCGATATAGGTTTTGTGCAGCTCCTCCGGGGAGCGTTTCCAGGGTGTCGGCATGGCGCTGTCTCCTTTTTCGGCCGCCCG
>CAKTBC010000077.1 GCA_934533005.1 uncultured Oscillospiraceae bacterium
GGGTCGATCTCGCGCACCATGCGGCGGAGGGGGCCAAGCTGGCCGGGCTTCACGGCGCACATGATGACGCGCTCGCTCTTGCCGGACCAGGCGCCGTGGCCGTCGAGCAGCGTTACGCCGCGGTGCAGCCGCCCGGTGATGGCGCTGCTCAGATCGGCGCTCTTGTCGGAGATGATGTAGCACAGCCGGGAGTTGACGGGACCGTACAGAATGAGCGACTCTAACTTGTTGGTGATGTACATGCAAATGAGCGTGTACATGCAGCTGTCGAACCGGTGGAACACGAAGGCGAACGTGACGATGATGACGAGGTTGAACGAGAGGATGAACGTTGTCATATTGATATGCGGGTATTTGCGCCGGAGCATCCGCGAGGGGATGTCCGTACCGCCGGCGGTCGCACCGGTCGTGTAGCAGATGCCGTAGCCCGTGCCGGTGACAAGGCCGCCGTACACCGCCGCGAGCATCGGCTCCTCCGTGACGGTATAGGGGAAATGCGCCAGAAGGTCGATGAACAGCGAGCTTGTGAGCATGAAGAGAAGCGTCAGCCCAACAAAGCGTTTGCCGAGCTTCTGCCAGGCCCAGATGAAGAGCGGCGCGTTGATCGCCACCGTGATCGCGCCGACCGGCAGGCCGGTCAGGAGGTTCACGATCTGCGCGATGCCGGTCACACCGCCGGAGACGATGCTGTTCGGGAACGTAAGATAGCGGAACGATACCGCGACAAGAGAAGAACCAACAAGGATCTTCAGTACATCAAACCAGAGTTTTCCGTGAAGTTTCGCTTCCATAGCTCTATCGGTTTCTTTCTTTGTATTTTTTTATTCGGCGCCGTCGAGCAGCGTCATCTGCCGCTCACCGCGATCCTCCTCGCGGAGGAGAGCGCCGGCGGCGGGGATGCTGCGCATGCGGTAGCGCGCAAGATTCTGGATGGTCGTGTCGGCGAGGAAGGCTGCGCGCTCGAGCCGGTACTTCGGCTTGAGCGTCATGACCGCGACGCCCTGCGTGGCGCGGGAGGTCTTGGGCGCGAGCAGCGCCGTGTTGAACACGAGAGCGCGCCCTTCCGTAGAGAACACCGCCACGTTCTGCTCCTCCGTGAGGACGAGCAGCGCACGGAGCGGGCTCTTGTCGCAGTAAGCGCCGGTGAGGCGCTTGCGGTTCGTCTTGGTAGCATAGCTCTCGAGCGGCACACGGGCGCACTTGCCGTTTTCGAAGAAGAACAGCACCTCGCCGCGGTAATCGCCGGGCAGGACGAGCGAGAATACACTCTCCCCGTCGTCCATGCCGAGATGGGCGGGCAGATATACGCCGAGCTGCGAGGCTTTTGTGTCAGCAAAGTCTGCCGCGCGGCATTTGTAGACCTGGGCCTTGTCGGTGAACACGAGCATTTCGGCGCGGTTCGTCGTCTCGAAGCTCTGTGAAGGCCCGTCGTTTTCCTTGTACTTCTGCTCGCCGCCCATACGCAGCGAGAGCGGCGTGATCTTCTTGAAATACCCTTCGCGCGATAGGAACAGGTTGACCGGGTAATCCTCTGCCGGATCCTCCTCCGGCGCTTCGGGCGCGTCGGCAGCGTAGGTGATGACGCTGCGGCGCGGCGAGGGGTACTTTTTCATCACCTGCTGGAGCTCGGAAATGATGATCGCGCGCAGCTTGCGGCGGCTCGCGAGCGTATCTTCGAGCTCGGCGATCTCGCGTTCGAGCTCGTCCGTCTCCTCGGTGCGCTTGAGGATGTATTCGCGGTTGA
This sequence comes from uncultured Oscillospiraceae bacterium, assembly GCA_934533005.1. Taxonomy (GTDB): domain Bacteria; phylum Bacillota; class Clostridia; order Oscillospirales; family Oscillospiraceae; genus Apopatocola. The sequence goes on from CAKTBC010000077.1 coordinate 1,745, forward strand.
TGTTGCGCAGCTTGATCTCCGCAACGTACTCGGCCTGCACCTGATCGATGCCGAAGCCGATCATGAGATTCGGCACAACGTCGCTCTCGCGCTCGGTATTGCGGATGATGGAGATGGCGCGGTCAATGTCGAGCAGGATCTTTTTGAGACCGTTGAGAAGATGGAGCTTTTCCTTCTTTTTCGATACGTCAAAATATACCCGCCGACGGACGCATTCAAGCCGCCAGGCGATCCACTCGTCCAAGATCTCGCCGACGCCGCACACGCGCGGCGTGCCGCCGAGGAGGATGTTGAAGTTGCAGGCAAAGCTGTCCTGCAGCGGCGTCATGCGGAAGAGCTTCTGCATGAGCTTTTCGGGATCAACGTCGCGCTTGACGTCAATGGCGAGCTTGAGACCATTGAGGTCGGTCTCGTCGCGCATGTCGTTCACTTCGCGCAGCTTGCCCGCCTTGACGAGCTCGGCCACCTTGTCGATGATCGCCTCGACGGTCGTGCTGTACGGGATCTCGTAAATTTCAATGATGCGCTCCTTGGGATCAAAGCGCCAGCGGGCGCGCACCTTCACGCCGCCGCGGCCGGTCTTATAGAGCGACTCCATCTCGCCGGGATCGCACACGATCTCGCCGCCGGTCGGAAAGTCCGGTGCGGGGAGCGTTGTGAGGATATTATGTTCGGGATCCTTCAAAAGCGCGATCGTCGTTTCGCAGACCTCGCCGAGATTGAACCCGCAGATGTTCGATGCCATGCCGACGGCGATGCCCATGTTGGCCGAGACGAGCACATTTGGGAACGTGGTCGGGAGAAGCGTCGGCTCCGTGGTGGAGTTATCGTAGTTCGGGACAAAGTCCACGGTGTCCTTGTCGATATCGCGGAAGAGCTCGGCACAGATGGGCGCGAGCTTCGCCTCCGTATAACGCGAGGCCGCCCACGCCATATCGCGCGAATACACCTTGCCGAAGTTTCCCTTGGAATCGACAAACGGGGTGAGCAGTGCGCCATAGCCCTTGGAAAGACGCACCATCGTATCATAGATGGCGGAGTCGCCGTGCGGGTTATAGTGCATCGTCGCGCCGACGATGTTCGCCGACTTCGTGCGCGCGCCGGTGAGAAGTCCCATTTTGTACATGCAGTACAAAAGCTTTCGGTGGCTCGGCTTAAAGCCGTCGATCTCCGGGATGGCGCGCGAGACGATGACGCTCATCGCGTAGGGCATGTAGTTGTTCTCGAGCGTTTCGGTGACGGGCTGCTCCACAACAGCGGAGCGCAGCCCCATTACATTCTGTTCCTCGGCGGTCGCGTGGCGCGATGCCGGGCTTTCCTTCTTTCTTGCCATGTATGCTTCCTTATACGGTCAAATTAAGTTTACATAATTTAAGCTACATAATTTATTTTACGTAATTTAGTTTACGCAAATTGTTTTACATAATATATATTACATAATTTAGTTTGCATAACTTATGACAGGTCAGCCAGATCGAGATACCGGCTGCCGACCTCGGCGATGTGTTCCTTGCGCCCGGCGAGATTGTCGCCGAGGAGAAGATCGAAAACGCGCGCCGTTTCGTCGGCATCCTCGGGCATGACGCGGATGAGCCGCCGGGTCTCGGGGTTCATTGTCGTGAGCCACATCATCTCCGGGTCGTTCTCGCCAAGACCTTTGCTGCGGTTGATGACGATCCTGGCGTTCCCGATCGACTCCACGATCTCCGCCTTTTCGCGGTCGGAATACGCGAACCATGTCTTCCCCTTCGCCTGAATTTCGTACAGCGGCGATTCGGCAATATAGACGTAGCCCTCGCGGATGAGCGTCGGCACAAGCCGCCAGAGCATCGTTAGGATGAGTGTGCGGATCTGGTAGCCGTCCACGTCGGCATCGGTGCAGATGACAACCTTGTTCCAGCGGAGGTTTTCAAGCGAGAAGTTATTGAGCTCCTTGCCGTGCTTTTCGACCTCCACGCCGCAGCCGAGCACCTTGATGAGATCGGTAATGATCTCGCTTTTGAAGATGCGGGCATAATCGGCCTTGAGGCAGTTCAGGATCTTGCCGCGCACCGGCATGATACCCTGGTATTCCGCGTCACGCGAGAGCTTGACGCTGCCGAGAGCGGAATCGCCCTCGACGATATAGATTTCACGCTTATCGGCGTCGCGCGAGCGGCAGTCCACAAACTTCTGCACACGGTTGGCCAGATCGAGATTCTTCGTGAGGTTTTTCTTGATGCTCACGCGCGCCTTTTCGGCCTGCTCGCGGCTGCGCTTGTTGATGAGCACCTGGTCGGCGATGCGGTCAGCCTCGGCCTTATTCTCGATAAAGTAGATCTCCAGCTTCTCCTTGAAGAAATCCGTCATCGCCTCGCGGATGAAGCGGTTCGTGATGGATTTTTTCGTCTGGTTTTCGTAGGACGTGCGTGTGGAGAAGCAGTTCGTCACAAGGATCAGGCAGTCCGCGATATCCGGGAACGTGATCTTGCTCTCGTTTTTCTGATGCTTATTGGTCTTTTTGATGTAGGCGTCGATCGCATAGACGAACGCAGTCTTTGCCGCGGCATCCGGCGCACCGCCGTGCTCGAGCCACGAGGAGTTGTGGTAGTACTCAATAGCGTTCGTCCGGTTCGAGAAGCAGAACGCCGCCGACATGCGCACCTTGTATTCGGGCTTATCTTCGCGGTCCTTGCCCTTTCGCTCAGTCTCGATGTAATAGGGCTGTGTGAGGGGGTTCTCCCCCGCCAGCTCCGCCACGTAGTCCGCGATGCCGTTTTTGTAGCAGAACTCCGTCGTTTCAAACTTTGCGCCGTGCTGCGCACGGAAGCGGAACGTCACCCCGGCGTTCACGACGGCCTGGCGGCGCAGGATATCGAGGAAATAGCTCTCCGGGATGTTAATATCGGTGAACACTTCGATATCCGGCTTCCAGCGGGTCGTTGTGCCGGTCTTTTTCCGATCCGATGGCTCGACGAGCATTTTGCCCTTGATCTTACCCTTGGCGAAATGGAGCGTATACTTGTTCCCGTCGCGCCAAACGGTGACGTCCATATACTCAGAGGCGTACTGCGTGGCGCACGCGCCGAGGCCGTTCAGGCCGAGCGAGTATTCGTAGTCGCCGCCGTCGTCGTTTTTGTACTTGCCGCCGGCGTACAGTTCGCAGTAGACAAGCTCCCAGTTGAAGCGCTTTTCCGCCGGGTTCCAGTCCACGGGGCAGCCGCGGCCGAAATCCTCCACTTCTATGGACTTGTCATCGTAGAGAGTTACCGTTATAATATTGCCGAAGCCCTCGCGCGCCTCGTCGATGGAGTTGGAGAGAATTTCAAATACGGCGTGCTCGCAGCCCTCCAGTCCATCAGAGCCGAAGATAACGCCCGGACGCTTGCGCACCCGGTCGGCGCCCTTGAGCTGGGAAATGCTTTCGTTGCCGTATTCCTGCGGTTTTGCTGTTGCCATCTGGTTTCTCCATATATAGTGGTTTTAATTTCCGTAAAAAAGCGCTATATAGTATAGTATACCTCGATAAAAAAATCAAGCGGAGTCTAACGAATCAGACTCCGCCCGTCGAGAGAGTTTTCTCTTTCCCGTCTCTTCGGCTTGCGGCGGCTGTTGACCGCCGCCGAGCATAGTATATGCCGCGCCGGTTTTGTCATTCCATCCATTTTTCGCCAGAACAGAAAAGGAGAATCGTTCATGTCTACCGCTTCCACGATCGTTGTCATTGTCGTTGCCGTCATTTTTCTCGGCTTTTTCATCAAGCTGCTCAAAACCCCCATCAAGCTGGCGTTCAAGCTGCTGCTGCACGCCGTCGGAGGGTTTGTGATGCTGTTCCTTGTGAATTTCTTCGGCTCGTATCTCGGGATATCGCTGGAGATGAGCTGGCTCAACGCGATCGTCTCCGGCGTGCTCGGTGTGCCGGGCGTCGTGATATTGCTGCTTTTCAAGTATATTCTCTGATATGTAATATGAACAGGCAAAAACTGCGGATGCTTTTGAGCATCCGCAGTTTTTGATTTTTATTCTTCGTCGGTCTCGAGGACGACCTCGTCCGTGCCGGTAACCTTCTTTTCGAACTTCGCCATGAGGAACGGAGAGAAGATACCGACGATGCTCAGGATGATGAGCACCCAGCTCACCGGGGAGGAGAACAGAACGCCGATGTCGCCGCCGCTGACGCGCAGCGCGCCGCGGAGGCCTTTTTCGCTGATCGGGCCGAGGATCAACGCCAGAACGACCGCCGCCGTATTCAGATCGAATTTCCGCATCAGATAGCCGAGCACGGCAAAAATCAGCATGACGACCACGTCGCTCATGTTGCGGTGGATGGCGTAGGAGCCGATGAAGCAGAGTACCGTGACGCAGGGGATCAGGATAGCGTCGGACAGACGGGAGATCTGCGCAAAGCCGCGGCAGCCGAGCGTTCCGATGGCGAGCATGAAAAACTGCACAAGAACAAAGCCCGCGAAGAACGTATAGGTCATCGCCGCGTGCTTGGTGAAGAGTTCGGGGCCGGGGGTGAGGCCCTGAATGATCAAGCCGCCCATCAAAACCGCCGTGACAGATTCGCCAGGGATGCCGAGCGTCAGCATCGGGATCAGCGAGCCGCCGGTAACGGCGTTGTTCGCCGCTTCCGAGCCGCAGACGCCTTCGATGGCACCGTGACCGAAATCTTCCTTGTGCTTTGAGAACTGCTTGGCGTTATTGTAGCCCATGAAGCAGGCGATGGACGCGCCCGCGCCAGGGAGAATGCCGATGATGTTGCCGATAATCCAGGAACGGATGACCGTGGGGGCAAGCATCTTCTTCTCCGCCTTGGTAAGGGCGATCTTGTCGGAGAACTTGGAGGCCTTCTGGCGCTCCTTGATCTTCTTCTCGGCAAGGATAAGCACCTGCGACATGGAGAAGAGGCCGATGAGAGCGCACGTGGTGTTGACGCCCTCGGCGAGGAAAGCCTGGCCGAACATGAAGCGCTTGGTGCCGTCGATGGGGTCGAGGCCGATCGTGGAAATGAGCAGTCCGAGCGCGCCGGACATGAGTCCCTTAATGATGGACTTGCTCGAAACGCCCGCGATGATCGTAAGGCCGAAGATGCCGAGCCAGAACTTTTCCGCCGACATGAATTTCAGCGCAAGCTGGGCAAGCAGCGGGGAGAAGAAGTACAGCGAGATGCAGCTGAGCAGGCCGCCCCAGAAGGAGCTCCAGCAGGCGGTGGCAAGTGCCTTGCCCGCCTGACCCTTTAACGTCATCTGATACCCCTCGATAGCCGTTGCCGCGGACGCCGGAGTGCCGGGCGTGTGGATGAGGATGGCGGAGATAGAGCCGCCAAAGATGGCGCCGCAGTAAATGGCGCCGAGGACGATGAGTCCCGTGTCCGCCCGCATGGTGAACGTCAGCGGGAGCATGAGCGCAACGCCCATCGCCGCCGAAAGGCCGGGCAGACAGCCGATGATGATGCCGAGCGTGACGCCGCCCACCATGGCAAGGAGGTTAATAAAGGTGAGAGCCTTTACAAAGCCCTGACCCATAAGAGCCAATGTTTCAAGCATAGATCACATTTCCTCCTTAGAACAGAATGCCTGCGGGAAGCCGCACGCCGAGGAAGAGAACAAACGCAAGATAAATGAGAAGATCGATCGAGACGATCGAAATGATCGTGGCCAGGATGGGCACGCGCAGGAAGAGAAGGCACGCGAGCATAAACACCGTTGTCGAAACAAAGAAGCCCACGTACTTCATGAGGAAGAAGTACACGAGGATCAGCGCGACCGTCACAATGAACTGCACCGGCTTAAAGCCGGCGAACACGGTGTCAACGCCGCTTTCTACGCCGAAGCGGCGGGCGTTCAATATCATCTGGACGAGATAGAAAGTCGTGAGGAAGAACAGCAGCGCAATGGTGAACTTCGGGTATGTACGGCTCGTGTCGGAGAGCTTCGAGCTGTAGGCATAGAAGAAGCCGCACACGGCGTACATGAATACCACGACTCCTATATCGGTTTTTTGCATTTTCATAAGCAGGAGTCCTCCCGTAAGAGATTTGTGCCGGGAAATCAGAGAGCGTTACTTATAAGAAGCCCGGAGGGGATTGCCTCCGGGCTTTTGGTATCAGCGAAGATTATTCGTACCAGAAACCGGTCGAGAGGTCTTCGGTGAAAGCCTGCTGCTCCTCGATAAGAGCGGCGGTAGCGGCGGCATCCTTATAATCGGTGGCGAAGGAGGCGGCAGCCGCGAGATAATCGGGATCTTCCATGGTCGCCTTGAAAGCGGCCTCGTAGAACGCGATGACTTCTGCGCTCACGCCCGCGGGAGCGACGACGCAGCGGGAGGAGCCGAGCCACTTGTCATAGTACCCCTTCTCGCCGAGGGTCGGGACGTCGGGATACTCGGGGACGCGCTCGGTGGAGAACGCAGCAATGGGCTTCAGGTCGGTGTAGCCGGCGATGTCGGCGACCTTCGCGACGCACCAGTCGGCCTCTTTGCCGCGAAGGCTGGTGAGCTCGTCCGCGGTGTTGCCCTGCGGCAGGTCGGTGTACTTGAAGCCGGCGGAGTTGGCAAACGCCTGAGCGCCGATGTGGTTGGAGGCCTGGGCACCGTTGGTGGAGGCAACGGTGTTGTTCTCCTTGGCGTAAGCGACGAGATCGTCAATGTCGTTGAAGCGCTCGTCGTCTGCACGGACAACAACGAGAGAGGTCTCGGTCACGTGGTTGCAGATGGCCGCGAAGTCCGCGGTGGTGTAGGTGCCGAGTTCCTTCACGATGGAGGAGTTGAAGTTCGGCAGGTTCATGAAGCCGATGGTCATGCCGTCGGGCTCGGCCGCAGCGAGCTGGGACCAGCCGATGGAGCCGGAGCCGCCGTCAACGTTCTCGATGACGATGGTCTGGCCAACGTACTTCTCGGCGTACTGCGCAAGGATACGCGCGGTGATGTCGGTGCCGTTGCCGGCCTTATAGGCAACGATCATGGTCACGGGGCCGTTGGGCGCCCAGCCGGTGGATTCTTCCG
>CAKTBC010000078.1 GCA_934533005.1 uncultured Oscillospiraceae bacterium
TTCAAGCGCTTTTACCGCGCCGACCGCGCCCGCGCCATGGATCATAGCTACGGTCTCGGCCTTTCGATCGCCGAGAGTATTGTAACGGAGCATGGCGGGAAAATCCGCTGCGAGGGCAAAGAGGGCGGGAATATATTCACCATCACACTCCAGACCGCGAAAGGAGAGCTAAAATGAGCTTTGATATTTCCGCGCTGTCCGGCCGGTTCACCGTCCGGCGGCTGAATGAATCCGACGCGCCCGCCATGCTCGCGTTATCGGAGAAAAATACAGTCTATTACCGCTACCACGCCCCCGCACCGTCGCTGGAAGATATGCGCGAAGGGCTGACGGCACTTCCGCCGGGCAAGACCATGGCGGATAAGTATTATGTCGGCTTCTTTGAGGGAGATACCCTCGCCGCCCTGCTTGATCTTGTGCTCGACTATCCGGAAACCGGCACGGCGTTTATCGGCCTCTTCATGCTTGACGCCGCATATCAGGGCAAGGGTGTCGGCAGCTCGCTCTTTTCCGGCATCGCCGGCGTACTCGCACACGGCGGATATAAAAAGCTGCGTCTCGCCATAGACAAAGGAAATCCGCAGAGCGAGGCGTTCTGGACGAAGTACGGCTTTATCAAAACCGGCGAGGAGTACCCCAACGACTCTTCCGCCTATCTGCCAATGGAGCGGCTGCTGCAAAAAGGAGAGAAAGACATGCCTGCTTCATTTCGCAAAGCAATGGCGGCGGACATCGACGCCGTGACTGCTATATATAACGCCATTATAAATGAGGAAGAGGCCGGGCGCGCCACGACCGGCTGGAAGCGCGACATATACCCCGTGCGTGCTACGGCGGAGGCCGCGCTCGCACGCGACGACCTCTTTGTGGCAGAGTTGGACGGAAAAGTCGCTGCGTCCGCCGTTCTAAACCGGATTCAGGTCGATGTATACGCCGGTGCACCGTGGGAATTTGATGCGCCGGACGAGGAAGTTTTCGTTATGCACACGCTTGTGGTCGATCCCGCCGCCGGAGGCCACGGGCTCGGCCGCGCATTTGAGGCTTTTTATGAGCAGGAGGCCGCGCAGCAGGGCTGCCGGTACCTTCGCATTGATACAAACGTGCGCAACACCCGCGCACGGGCGTTCTACCACTCGCTTGGATATAAAGAGATCGGTGTTGTCCCCTGCTCGTTCAACGGTCTGAGTGACATTGATCTTGTGCTGCTCGAAAAAGCTCTGTGAGGAAGATAAAACCATGACGTTTCAAAAGGCCGTCTCCGCTGATTTTGCACGTATCCGCGATTTCTACCGGCGTCTGATCGACGCAATGGATCAAGCAACCATCGGCTGGAAAAAGGGCATTTACCCAACGGACGAATTTCTTCTCAAAAGTCTTGGCTGCGGTGAGCTTTACACGCTTTCCGATGGTGATATGCTCTGCGGCTGCGTCATCCTCAACAGCGAATGCAACGATGGATACGCCGGCGTGCCGTGGACGCAGAAACTCACGCCGGAGGAAGTGCTCATTCCGCACGCGCTCGCCGTTGACCCCGCGATACAGGGGCGTGGCTGCGGCAAGGCGCTCGTGCGCGGGATGATCGATCTCGCCCGCAGCACGGGAAAGAAGGCTGTCCGGCTGGACATTCTCTCCGGCAACGACGCCGCCGAGCGGCTATATACCCGCGCTGGGTTCCAGTTTGTGCAGGCAAAGCCGATGTTCTACGAGGACACCGGCTGGACGGAATACAAAATGTTTGAACTGAATCTTTAAAACATAAAACCACCGGCGGACGGGAAGATTTCCCGTCCGCCGGTTTCGTTATTCGGCTTATTCGGTTTTTGGCGTATCGGCGCGGAAGATGAGCATTCCGGCGGCAGCGAGCAAAAGGATCCCGCCGCCAACGATGGCGAAGCCCGCAGGGCTCGACGTATCGAGCAGGAACGAAAACACAAACGATCCTACCGGCATGAACAGCACCGCCACAGTGAAGATGATGCTGAACACGCGCCCGAGATACGCCTCGTCTGCGCGCAGCTGTACATACGACATGAACTGGATGTTGAAAACCGTCAGCGCCGTGCCGGAGAGCAGGAACGGAAGGAGACATACGACCGCGCTCCCCGTGAGCGCCGCGAGCGGTTCGAGTGCGAGAGCAACGCCCATCGCGCCGAGGAAGAGCGTCATAAGACGTGCATTTTCCTTTATGCGGCTTCCCAGCCGCGAGCTGATAAGCGAGCCGAGCAGCCCGCCCGCCGCCTCCATAATGAGCACCTTACTGTAAAACTCGATGTCGAAGGAAGCGTACATCACGTCTGTATATGGGCAAAGGAGATTGAATCCCGCGAGGAAGAAGTTAACGAGTGCCGAGAGCAGAATGAGAAACAGAAGCTGCCGCTCCCGCACAAGATAGGTAAAGCCCTCGGCGATATCACGGAAGATGTTCTTTTTCTGCGCCGGCTTTCTCTGCGTATCCGAAATTGGCGTGAGAAGCATTTCGGAAACGGCGGACAAAAGGAATGTGAGCGCGTCGAAGAGAAGCGCCCCTCGCACGCCGATCCAGCGCACAAGCAGCATACCGGCCATCGGCCCTGCGATCTTGATGACCTCTCCCCCGCCGTTGCTGACAGAGTTGAAGATACCGATGCGCTCGGCATCGATCACCTCACGGACAATGGAGCGGTACGTCGGGGAATTGAAAGCGTACACGACAGCGAGCAGGGCGTTGGCCGTGATAACGACCTCCGCCATGCGCGGCGAGGCGACGAAGAAGCTCACCGCAAGGCAGATGGCTGCGGCCAGAATGTCCGTGACGATAAGGATCTTTTTCCGGCTGCCGCTGTCAGCCTTCGCGCCGCCGATGAGATTAAAGAGGATTTGAATGACCGTCTCCGAGCTCTGATAGAGCGCCAGCACCCACGGCGCGTGAGAGAACGCGCCGACGATGCTCACGCTGTTCGCATAATCGAAAACGATGTTTCCGAGCTTGGACGTCCACTTTCCAAACCAGAGCAGCGCCTCATTTTTTCGCTCTTTTCTCATGTCTCCCTCTCAGCCGAGCAGCACCCAGCCCTCTTTCTCTTCCGAATAAAACATTTCGCTGTACGTCGCTTCATCGCAGATGCGCAGCACATCATGCATGCCCCAGATGGTATCGAGCTTCGCAAATTCCTCCCGTTCGATCCAGAACACGCGCCCCTCCTCGGAGGACTTGAGTGTACCGGAAAACCGGTCGGCGCGGTAGAGCGCAACGATAAAGCGTGTGCCGTCCTTGCGCATCCAGTCCTTGACACCGCAGAGCACGGGATGCTCGATGGTAAGCCCGGTCTCCTCGCGCATTTCGCGGACAACGGAAGAGAGGATCGGCTCCCCCGGCTCCACATGGCCGCCGGGGAATACAATGCCGCAGCCGACCTTGTCCTACACGAGCACGCGGCTGCCGTCACAGATCACGCAGAGATTGGTAAGCTCAACAAGACTCGCCCGGCTCACGCTTTCTTCTCCTCGCGCTCGAGGATCGTCATAAACTCCTCGCCGGTGATGGTCTCCTTTTCATAGAGATACTTTGCGAGCACATCGAGCTTCGCGCGGTTTTCCAGAAGAAGATTCTTCGCTTTTTCGTGCTGCGTTTTGACGAGCGCGACGACCTTATCGTCAATGACTTTCTGCGTATCCGCCGAGCACGCGAGCGAGGCGTCGCCGCCGAGATACTGGTTCGTGACCGTTTCAAGCGCGACCATGTCGAAATCGTCGCTCATGCCGTAGCGCGTGATCATCGCGCGGGCGAGTTTGGTAGCCTGCTCGATGTCGTTCGAGGCGCCGGTCGTGATCTCGCCGAACACGACCTCTTCGGCGGCGCGGCCGCCGGTGAACGTGGCGATCTTGTTTTCGATCTCCTGCTTTGTCATGAGGTACTTGTCGCCAGTCTCCACCTGCATCGTGTACCCCAGCGCGCCGGACGTGCGCGGAATGATCGTGATCTTCTGCACGGGTGCGGAGTGCGTCTGCATCGCCGCAACAAGCGCGTGGCCGATCTCGTGGTAGGCCACGACCTTCTTCTCCTGATCGGATAGGACGGCGTTTTTCTTCTGGTATCCGGCGATAACGACCTCGATGCTCTCCTCGAGATCCGCCTCGGTAACGATGGTGCGGCCGTTGCGCACGGCGCGCAGAGCGGCCTCGTTGATGATATTGGCAAGCTCCGCGCCGGAAGCACCGGAGGCCATGCGGGCGATCGTGTGAAAATCCACATCCTCTGCGGGCTTGATCTTGCGAGCGTGAACCTTCAAAATGGCCTCGCGTCCGGCAAGGTCGGGCAGCTCGACCGGCACGCGGCGGTCAAAGCGGCCGGGGCGTGTGAGCGCCGGGTCGAGCGATTCGGGGCGGTTCGTTGCGGCAAGGATGATGACGCCGTTGTTGCTCTCAAAGCCGTCCATCTCGGTGAGGAGCTGGTTGAGCGTCTGCTCGCGCTCGTCGTTGCCGCCCATCGCGCCGCCGCTGCGCTTCTGGCCGATGGCGTCGATCTCGTCGATGAATACGATGCAGGGAGCCTTCTCCTTTGCCTGGCTGAAGAGATCGCGCACCTTGCTTGCTCCCATGCCGACGAACATCTCCACGAACTCCGAGCCGGAGATGGAGAAGAACGGCACATTCGATTCGCCCGCCACGGCCTTGGCGAGCATCGTTTTGCCAGTTCCCGGAGGTCCAACGAGCAATATACCCTTCGGCATCGACGCGCCCGCGTCCGTGTACTTGCTCGGATTATGGAGATAATCCACGATCTCGGCAAGGCTTTCCTTCGCCTCGTCCTCGCCGGCCACATCGTCAAAGCGGATGCCGTGCGTAGACTGCACATAGACCTTCGCATTGCTTTTGCCTATGCCGAAGGACATGACGTCCTTGCCGCCCATCTGATCCATGAGCTTTTTGCGCATGAACTGGCCAAATATCATGAAAATGACAAGCGGCAGAATGAGCGTCAAGAGATAGCTCAGCACCGGCGACATAGCCTGCTCAATGTCCTTGGCGAACTCCGCGCCGCAGTCATAGAGGCGCTGTGTGAGCGTCGGATCGTACATAACGCCGGTCACATAGATCGTGCCGTCGTTTTTACCGGTGAACACGATTTCCGTATCGCTGACGTCCACCTTGCCGATCTGCTTCTCCTCGATCATGCGCATGAAGGTACTGTAGTCCGTCTCTACAACGCGCTGCCGGTTGAGCATCGGCGCAACGAAGATGTTGAAGAGCACCAGCGCGATGAGCGTGATGGTGTAATAATACGCCAACGGCTTTTTCGGGTTTTTGACTTCTTTCATAATCGAACCTCCTTGGAGTTTCTATTTTAACGTATCCTGCGGCATTCGAGATAATAGCGCTTGTCGCGCGCGTTGCCCATGGAAAAGCTCTTTTTCGGCAGAGCGCCATTTTTGAGAACAGACAGGAATAGTCCGCTCTTTTCGACTGGCGGCAGCAGTACCGCGGCGCAGCCCGGCTTTTCGCCGAGAGCGCGCGCCGTGTCGTCGCCGTGAATGTAGTCGATATACCCTCCATGTGCAGCGGTGTAGGCGCGGCAGAAGTTCTCCGCCGCCGCAACGCGCTCTCCGAGCGTTTTGTCCTTTGCTTCCCACTCCGCCCGGTGCGCGGCGAGCTCGGAGGCAAAGGCGGATGTATCCGTATCGAAGATCACGCGATGGATCGGCTCAAAATCGAGCGACGGCTCATGGATATTCTCGATCTCCACAAGAGCGAAGCGGGCGGGGTCGCTCAGCCGCTCGTTTTCCGGCAGAGTTTCACGCTTTTCCTCCCAGAAACGTCTGGCTGCGGCGAGAGAGTGGTTGCCGTCGCCGACGGCAAAGGTAAGCTTGCCGTTTTCTGCCGCATCACCGTATTTTTCCCGCTGCAGGGCGGCATTATCGAGCGAATCGAGCGCCGACTGCACCGCGCTCTTCGTATCCCCGCTCACACGCCACCCGGCTATATGGCCGCCGCCGAGCATGAGATCAAAGTCGTAGACCTTTTCGAGCGTGTCCTTCGCCATTTCCGCGAGAGAAAGCACGCTGTCCGTCCGGTTGTCCATCAGCAACAGTGTGTGCGGCATTTCAAGCGGCGCGCCGCGGCGGATATTCACACGCGGCGGCAGGCGCTCCTCCACGGTGCCCTCCGTGGAGCGGACGCTCACTGGCAGTCTGCCGGTAAAATCGTACTGCTCCAGATCGAGCGCTGCGACAAGGCCGCGGCGAATGCGTCCATCCGGCAGAGTTCGTTCCACATAAACAAAGCTGTCCGGGATCGTTTGAAAAACATCCTCCGCAAGATAGCGGCGCATCGTTTCGGCAATGCGCGTATCCGCGCCCTCGGCGCGCGCGGTATGCAGCCACGCCTCCGGCAGCATGAGAGAGAGGGTGCTCGGCTTTTCCGCCGCTCGCTTTTCCGCCGCGGCCCAGTATTCCGGCTCGGATGTGAACTGATCGCACGCGATCACGCTCCATGCGCCCATATCTTCGGCACGCGGGAGAAGGATATCCGTACTTGTAACGATGTGCATAGGTCATTTCTCCTTAAAAAGAAAACCGGGAGACTATAATTATAATAGTCTCCCGCGGAAAATGTCAATCAGGTTCCGAGATACGCCTTTTTGACGGCCTCGTTGTTCAAAAGGTCTTTGCCCGCGCCGGAGAGCGTGATGCAGCCGGTCTCCATAACGTAGGCGGAGTCGGCGACCTTGAGCGCCATATTCGCGTTCTGCTCGATGAGCAGAATGGACACGCCCTGCCGGTTGATCTGGCGGATGATCTCAAAGATATCGCGCACAACGAGCGGCGCGAGGCCGAGCGACGGCTCATCCATCATGATGAGCTTTGGGCGCGCCATAAGCGCGCGGCCCACGGCCAGCATCTGCTGCTCGCCGCCGGAGAGCGTGCCGCCCGCCTGCCACGAGCGCTCGCGCAGGCGCGGGAAGAGGTCGTACACCCATTGGATATCGCCGGAAATGTCATCATTACGGAGATATGCGCCGACCTTGAGGTTTTCAAGCACCGTGAGATCGGGGAAAATATGCCGCCCTTCCGGGACAAGCGTGATGCCCTTTTTCACGATGGTCGTGGCATCGCGCCCGGTGATATCGTCGCCGCGGAAGTTGATCGTGCCGCCGGAGGGCTTCACGAGACCGGCGATCGTGCGAAGCGTTGAGCTTTTGCCCGCGCCGTTCGCGCCGATGAGCGTGACGATCTCGCCCTCGTGGACATCGAAGGAGATGCCTTTGACGGCCTCGATGCCGCCATAGTTCACACTGAGATCGTGAATGGACAGGATCACATCGTTCATTCTTCCGCCACCCCCAGATAAGCTTCGATAACTTTCGGGTCGCCCTGCACAACGGCAGGCGTGCCCTGCGAGATGAGCTTGCCGAAATCGACCACATAGATACGATCGGAGAACTTCATGACAAGCTCCATGTGGTGCTCGATCATGAGGATCGTGAGATCGTATTTCTTTTTGATCTGCATGATAAACTGGCCAAGCTCTTCCGTCTCCTGCGGGTTCATACCGGCGGCGGGCTCATCGAGCAGAAGGAGCTTCGGATCGGTAGCGAGAGCGCGGGCGATCTCCAGCCGCCGCTGCAAGCCGTACGGCAGGGACGTTGCAAGCTCATTACGATACTGCACAAGGTTCTGCTCTTCGAGCAGTTCCATTGTCTCTTTTTCCATGCGGCGATCCTCCGCCACGGAGACACGCAGCGCCGCGCTGAATACGTTCTGCTTGGCGCGCATGTGCTTGGCCGTGAGAACATTTTCAAACACCGTCATGGATTTCCACAGGCGGATGTTCTGGAATGTGCGGGCAATGCCGAGCTTTGTGATCTGGTCAGGCGTCGGTTCGAGGATCTTTTCCTTGAGATACATCTCGGCGTTCATGCCCTGGTAATTTTTCTGCATCTTTCCGGTCGGATGCGCGGAGACCATAAGATGATCTTCAAAGAACACCTTGCCGTTCGTCGGCTGGTATACGCCGGTGATGCAGTTGAAGGCCGTCGTCTTCCCTGCGCCGTTCGGGCCGATGAGCGCAACGATCTCCCCCTTATCCACATTGAGCGAAAGGTTATTTACCGCCACAACGCCGCCGAACTGCATGGTGACGTTTTCCATACGGAGCATCGATTCACTCATGGTTTTCACCTCCGGAAACGGCCTTCTTTTTCCCGCCGAAGAGCTTTTTGCAGCGGGCCGCAATGCGATCCCAGCTAAACTCCTTATCGCCCATGATGCCGGTGCGGAAGAACAGCACCACGACCATGAGAATTACGGAGAACACGACCATGCGGAAGCCGGTCTTAAGCAGCGGCACGCGGAAATTGCCGATGTACGTAGTTTTGTCAAGGAAGCGCAGCCACCACTCGCGGCTCGCAATGACGAGAAAGGCGGAGAGGATGCTGCCCGTCACGCTGCCCATACCGCCGATAACAACAATGAGCAGGATAAAATACGTCACAGCAATGGTGAACGTTGTAGACGATACTGCGCCGAGGAACATTGCCATCAGCGCGCCGCCGATGGCCGCAAAGAACGAGCTGATGATAAAGCTCATCTGCTTGTGCTTGGCGAGGTTGATGCCCATCGC
>CAKTBC010000079.1 GCA_934533005.1 uncultured Oscillospiraceae bacterium
GGGCGGTAGCCGGGGATGTTCAGCGCTCCGCGCGGCCGCTCGCGGCAGCCCATCGCAAGAATGACGGCGCGGCCGCGGATCTGTTCCACGCCGCGTTCGCGGCTCGTAATGGTGAGAACGCGCTCGTTCGTGAGCGAGAGCACCATCGTCGAAAGCCGGATGGCAACGCCGAGCTCCTCGGCGCGGCGCAGGAAGCGCGCGGCATACTCCGGGCCGGTCAGCTCCTCATGGAACGTGTGCAGGCCGAAGCCGTTGTGGATGCATTGATTCAAAATGCCGCCGGGAACGCTGTCGCGCTCGATGACGAGCACATCCTCCACGCCCGCTTCCTTTGCGGCGATGGCGGCGGCGAGACCGGCCGGCCCCGCACCGATGATGACGATATCGTAGGTATTCATACGTTTTCGCCGTCCTTTCTCGTTTTGCCGACGATCGGGAACGATGCGCCGCCGCTCTTTGTGAGCTGCTCCTGCGGCACGCCGAGCTCGCGCGAGAGAATTTCCAGCACGCGCGGCGAGCAGAAGCCCGCCTGGCAGCGCCCCATACCGGCGCGGGTGCGGCGCTTCACACCGTCGAGACTGCGCGCGCCGGGGACGCGGTGGATGGCGTCTACGATCTCGCCCTCAGTCACCTGCTCGCAGCGGCAGATGATGTTGCCGTAGAGCGGGTGCTCGGCAACGAACGCGGCGCGCTCTTCGATGGTCATCTCGTTCGGGCGGTAAACCTCCGGGCGGGTGGAATCGTATTTTTTGTTGACCGGGGCGGAGACGAGATACGCCGCGCTCTCGGCGAGGAACGCGCCGATGGCGGGCGCGGCGGAGAGACCGGGCGACTCGATGCCGACGGCATTGAGAAACCCCGGCGCGCCCTCGGCCTCGCCGATGATAAAGTCGTGCTCATCCTGCTCCACGTGCGCGCGAAGCCCGGCAAAGCTCGTGATCGTGCGGTTGCCGGGGAGCGTGGGGACGCTCTTGCGGGCGCGGGTCATAACGCTCTCGAGCCCCGCGGCGGTCGTGTTCGTCGCTTCAGGGTTTTCCACGTCTACGGCGGTCGGCCCCATGAGGAGATTGCCGTGGACGGTCGGCGTTACGAGAACGCCCTTGCCCATTTTGGTGGGCAGCTGGAACACGGTGCGCGAGAGCATGCCGCCGACCTTTTTGTCCAGCAGCATATATTCGCCCTTGCGCGGCGTGATCGTGATCTTTTTATCGGACACCATGTTGTTGAGCTCGGCGCTGTGGAGCCCCGCGGCGTTGATGACGACCGGAGCCTCAAAAGAGCCGTTGGCCGTTTCGAGCTTCCAGAGATCGCCCTCGCGCGTAATATTCTCCACGCGGGTATCAAAGAAAAATTTCACGCCGTTTCGCGCGGCGTTTTCCGCCATGGCGCAGGTGAGCTCAAAGGGGCACACGATGCCGCTCGTGGGGGCATAGAGCGCCGCGACGGCCTCAGGGGAGACGTTCGGCTCGAGCTCGTGCAGCTCCTCGCGCTCCACGATGCGAAGGCCGTGCACGCCGTTTTTCACGCCGCGGAGAAGAAGCTCCTCGAGCCCGGGGCGGCCGGCCTCGTCAAAGCAGAGCACGAGCGCCCCGCAGCGCCGGAACGGGATCTGCAGCCGCTCGCAGAGCCGTGGCATCGCGCGGCTTCCCTCCACGTTGAACCGCGCCATGAGCGAGCCGGGGCGGGCGTCAAAGCCCGCGTGGACGATGGCGGAGTTTGCTTTGGATGTGCCGGTGCAAACATCCTCGCCCGCCTCGATCACGGCGGCGCGCAGCGAGTATTTGCCCAGCTCCATCGCCGTGGCGCAGCCGACAACGCCGGCGCCCACGACAAGGACATCGTATTGCATAGCCTTTCCCTCTCTTTATTCCGGCGCGGTCTCCGCGCCGGATCATTTTTTATTCTGTGCCGAGCGGCGGGCCGAGCCGGGCGAGCACGCTCGTAAAATACTCGGGCAGCGCCGATGTGAGCTCCATGGCCTCGCCGGTGCGCGGGTGGATGAATTTGAGCGTCCGCGCGTGGAGGCATTGCCCCTCCAGCCCCTTTTCGGGCTTTCCCGCGCCGTATACCATGTCGCCGAGCAGCGGGTGACCGATGTGCGCCATATGGACACGGATCTGGTGCGTGCGTCCGGTCTCAAGCCGGCAGCGGATGTGCGTAAAGCCGGCGTACCGCTCGATAACTTCCCAATGCGTCACGGCGCGGCGGGAGTTTTTCTCCGTGACGGCCATGCGCTTGCGGTCGACCGGGTGGCGGCCGATGGGCGCATCCACGGTACCGGCGTCGGCGCGAAAGCCGCCGTGCACAACGGCTTCGTATACGCGCGAAAGGCTCCGGTCGGCGAGCTGCGCCGAGAGCGCCTGATGGGCAAAATCGTTTTTCGCCACGATCAGAAGGCCGCTCGTGTCGCGGTCGATGCGGTGGACGATGCCGGGACGCAGCTCCCCGCCGATGCCGGAGAGCGAATCGCCGCAATGGTGCAGCAGCGCGTTCACGAGCGTTCCATCCGGGTGGCCGGGCGCAGGGTGGACAACGAGCCCGCGCGGCTTATTCACCACGATGAGATCGCCGTCTTCGTAGACGATGTCGAGCGGGATATCCTGCGCCACGGCGCTCGCCGGGGCGGGCGTATCGTCCTCGGAGACGAGAAACACGTCCCCCGCGCGGGTGAGCTCGCTCTTTTTGACGCTTTTCCCCTCTCTCGTCACCTGTCCGGCGGCGATGAGCCGCGCGGCGGCGGAGCGGGTATAGCCCGAACGCGCAAGGAGAGCGTCGATCCTCTCGCCGCTCTCCTGCGCCTGTACGGTTGTGATTTTCATTTGAACTCCGCGAGAATGGAGTCGAGATCGAACTCGTCCGTCGAAGCGGCCTTCGGCGCTTCCTTCACCGGGGCGCTCGCCGCCTTCGGCGTCTCTCTCACGGGAGCCGGAGCCGCCTTGGGTGCGGCGGGTCTCGCGCTCGCCGCGGGACGCGCCACGGTGTGCACCGCCGCTTCGTTCTGCGCGGCAAGATCGGCGCGCGTTACCGGCGCGCTCGGCGCGGCCGCCGTGCGGCGGACGGGCGCAGAGGCGCGCTGCGCTTCGGCGGTGCGCTGCACCGGAACGGCGGTGGGGCGTGCCGCCGCCGGACGAACCGGCACGGGCACGCTGTTCTCGTCAATGATGCGCTTTGTGCGCGGCTGCGTTGTTGGAACGCCGTTCCCGGCGGCGCGCTGACGCGCCGGAGAGGGGGCGGCGGTGCCGCGGGCGGACGGAGTGGCCGCCGCCGGAGCGGCAGAGCGCGGCGCCGTGCGGCGCACGGGAGTCTCCTCCGCGGCGCGCGGTGCGCGGCGGGGGGCGGGCTCATCGTCATATTCCCGGCGGCGGGAGGCACGGACGGGCGCTTCGTCCTCTTCGTAATCGTCAAATTCGTCCACGCGGCGAAGACCGCCGGTCAGGATCGCAACGACAAAGAGAACGCCGCCGACGAGCACGAGCACATCCGCCAGATTGAAGATGGCGAAGTTCATGAACTCAAACTCGAAGATATCGGGCACATAGCCATAGATCGCGCGGTCAATGCCGTTGCCGAGCAGACCCGCGAGCAGCAGCGCGCCGGAGACCTTGACGAACCCCGTGCGGAAATAGCCCTTGATGAAGGCAAACACCATGAGCGCCGTGAAGGCGAGCAGCAAAATGAGCAAGATCCAGCGCAGCGCGCCGAACCCGGACATGATGCCGAACACCGCGCCGAAGTTTTTGATGTACGTAATGTGGAGAACGCCGGGGATCAGCGGCCGGATGCCGGTGTTCAGCGCAACGTTGGACACCGTCCAGAACTTGAGAAACTGATCGATCAGCAGAGCCAGAAGCCCGATGATACCATAAACCATGAATCAAAATCTCCCTTCTCTTTGGAAGTACAGGAAGTGCGATGCTGGTGGAAAAACCCCTCCGTCACGGCTGCGCCGCGCCACCTCCCCTGTTAGGGGAGGCAAGCTGGTTTCCGAATAACTCACTTGGCTCCCCTAACAGGGGAGCTGTCAGCCGCAGGCTGACTGAGGGGTTAGCTCTTGTTCGTGTTTAGCCGACGACCGAAGCGCAGCGCGCGCAGAGCGTCGGATGCTTTTCGTTTGTGCCGACGGTCTTGGAGCGCGTCCAGCAGCGCGCGCAGCGCGGCAGGGCGCTCGGCTCCACGTGAACGGTGAGCCCGTCAAAGTTCTCGCCGCGGACGCCTTCGCCGGCGCCGTGGACGATCTTCAGCTCGGACACGATGCAAAGCGGCGCAAGGTCTTCCTTCTCCAGCTCCGCGAACGGCTCGGACGCGGCCTCGGACACATAGAGCGTCACGCGCGCATCGAGCGGCTTGCCGATGAGCTTTTCCGCGCGGGCCAGCTCCAGCGCCTTGTTCACGTCGGCGCGCACACGCATGACCTTGCTCCAATGCGCTTCCTCGCTCTCGGAGAGACGGAGCGCGTCGTTCGCCTCCGGCATGTCGTTGAGCGCGACGGCGCGGGCATCTTCGTTTTCGGTGTGCGGCATGGCGAGCCAGATCTCGTCGGCGGTGAAGCAGAGCACCGGGGCGAGCAGGCGGGTCATCGCGTCGAGCACCTGATAGATCGCGGTCTGGGCGCTGCGGCGGGAAAGACTCTCGCGGCTGTCGCAGTAGAGACGATCCTTGATAACGTCCAGATAGAAGTTCGACATTTCCACCACGCAGAAGTTGTGGATGGCGTAGGTGGCAGTGTGGAACTCATAGTTGTCGTAAGCGGTGCGGACGCGCTCGATGAGATCCTGCAGACGGCTGACCGCCCACTTGTCGAGCGGCAGCATGTCCGCAAAGGCGACGCTCTCGGCGGGATCGAAGCCGTCCAGGTTGCCGAGAATGTAGCGCGCGGTGTTGCGGATCTTGAGATACTTATCGGAGAGCTGCTTGAAGATGTTGTCCGAGCAGCGCATGTCCTGCGTATAGTCGGCGCTCGCCGCCCAGAGACGGATGATGTCCGCGCCGTACTTGGGGATGATGTCGCCCGGGGCGATGCCGTTGCCGAGGGACTTGTGCATAACGCGGCCCTCGCCGTCCACGGTCCAGCCGTGGGTGAGCACCTCGCGGTAGGGCGCGTCGCCGCGCACCGCAACGCCGGTCAGCAGCGACGACTGGAACCAGCCGCGGTACTGATCGCCGCCCTCGAGATACACGTCCGCCGGCCATACGCCGGGGGCGTCGAGCAGCATGGAGGCAATGTGGGTGCTGCCGGAGTCAAACCAGCCGTCGAGCGTGTCGGTCTCCTTGGTGAAGCCGGTGCTGCCGCCGCAATGCGGGCAGGTGAAGCCGTCCGGCAGGAGATCACCGGCCTCGGCGTCGAACCAGATGTTCGAGCCGTGCTCGCCGAAGAGGCGGGAGACTTTCTCAATGGTCTCCGGCGTGCAGACGGGCTTGCCGCAGTCGGCGCAGTAGAACACCGGGATCGGCAGACCCCAGCGGCGCTGGCGGGAGATGCACCAGTCGGCGCGCTCGCGGATCATGGAGAGCATGCGGTCGTGGCCCCAGCCGGGATGCCAGATGACCTTGTCCGCGGCGGCGCAGGCGTCGTCCTTGAACGTATCGACCGAGCAGAACCACTGCGGCGTGGCACGGAAGATGATGGGCTTGTGGCAGCGCCAGCAGTGCGGGTAGCTGTGGACGATGTCCTCGCTTGCGAAGAGCATGCCGCTCTCGCGCATGTCCTCGAGAATGACCGGGTTGGACTCCTCGGTCTTCATACCGGCGTACTTGCCGGCGTAATCGGTGTGGCGGCCCTGGTCGTCCACGGGGACGATCATGTCCATGCCGTAGCGGCGGCAGGTCTGGTAGTCGTCCGCGCCGAAGCCGGGCGCGGTGTGGACGCAGCCCGTGCCGGAGTCCATCGTGACATACTCGGCGTTGAGCAGACGGGACGTTTTCGGCAGGAACGGGTGATCGGCGAGCATGTTCTCAAAGAACGAGCCGGGGTGCGTTTCGAGAATTTCGTATTTCTCGATGCCGCCGACGCGCATGACCTTCTCGGCAAGCGCTTCCGCGACGATGTACGTTTCGCCGTTGTCGGCCTTGACGAGCGCATAGCTCTCTCTCGGGTGCAGGCTGATGCCGAGGTTGCCCGGCAGCGTCCAGATCGTCGTCGTCCAGATGAGGAAGTAGAGACGGCTGTGGTCGACGTGGGAGAGCTTGCCGAGATCGTCGTGCATCGGGAACTTGACGTACACCGTGGTGCACGGATCGTCCTGATACTCGATCTCCGCCTCGGCGAGAGCAGTCTCGTCGCTCGGGCACCAGTACACGGGCTTAAGGCCCTTGTAGATGTAGCCCTTCTCGTACATCTTGCCGAACACCTTGACTTCTTCGGCTTCGAACTTCGGGTCCATCGTCAGATACGGATGGTCCCAGTCGCCGAGCACGCCGAGGCGCTGGAAGCCCTCGCGCTGGATGCCGACGTACTTTTCGGCATAGCGGTGGCAGGCGGAGCGGAACTCGCTCACGCTCATGGCCTTGCGGTTGAGCCGCTGCTCCTTGATGATGGCGGACTCAATGGGCATGCCGTGGTTGTCCCAGCCGGGGGTGTAGGGGACTTTGTAGCCGGTCATGGATTTGTAGCGGCAGATAAAGTCCTTCAGGCACTTGTTCAGCGCGTGACCCATGTGCAGATTGCCGTTCGAGAACGGAGGGCCGTCGTGCAGAATGAAGAGGGGCTTGCCCTCGTTGCGGCGGAGGGTTTCATGGTAAAGGTCCATGTCGTACCAGGATTTGAGCATGCCCGGCTCGCGCGCGGGCAGACCGGCACGCATGGGAAAAGCGGTTTTCGGCAGATTTACGGTGGCGTTGTAGTCCATAGCTGTGCAATTCTCTCCATTCGCTGACAAAGCGGGGCCGTTATAGCCCCGCCCTGTTGTGTTTTTCTTTAATAAATCCGTTAAAATTTGATCTCCGGCGCGTCCTCGTCGGAAACCTCGGGGGTCTGGTAAACGGCGTTTTCAAACGCCTTGACGTAGTCCTGCTCGTCCTCGGCGGCGTCCGGGTAGAGGGGGGATTCCTCCTCGGCTTCCGGCTCGGTCTCGGGCTCTTCGGCGGGAAGGACTTCCTCCTCGGCGGTCTCGACCTCAGGCTCGGCTTCAACCGCTTCCTCCGCGGGGGCGGCGATCGCCTTCTTCGCGGCGGGGGCGGGCGTCACGACAGCGCCGGAAAGGTCGGCGTCGGCGAGCGTGGTGAGGAAGGTCTGCTCGCGGTCGAGCAGCATGCGGACTTTCTGGATGTATTCCGCGGCGGCGGCCTGTGCCTTCTGATAGCGCAGCTCCTCGGCCTTGCGATTGGCTTCGATCGCGCCGATGGTGCGGTCGGATTCGGCCTTGGCGGCGGCGACGATCTCGTCGGCCTCCTTCTGCGCCGAGGCAACGAGGGCTTCCGCTTTGGCGCGGGCGTCCTCTTCGATGTTCTTGGCGAGCTTCTGCGCGGAGACGAGCGCCATGTTCATGGCCTCCTCCGAGCCCTGATACTCGCGGATCTTGTCGGCAAGGTATTTCATCTTCGCGTTGAGCGTGGCGATCTCCTTCTGGGAGGCAGCGGCGTCATTGGCGAGCTCGTCGAGAAAATCATCGACCTCGTCCATGGCGTACCCGCCGATGCGGGCCTTCTCAAAACATTTTTCGCGGATGTCCTGGGCAGTGATCATATCTTTCTACTCCTTTCCGGATTCTGCTTTCTATCCGTCAGCGCCGTGGGGCGCGGAAACGCAAAAATTAAAAAATTAAAAGTATTTTTCCTTGGACTCAACGGCATCGCTGCTGTCGCCCATGAAGTCCATCCCGGCGGGGGTGATGATGTAGGTGCTGCCGGAGACCTTCTTGACCTTTCCGCCGAGCGCATAGGTAACGCCCGAGAGGAAGTCGAGCATCCGGCGGGTCAGCTCCTTCGGTGCGGTCTCCAGATTGAGCACGATCGCGTTGCGCTCGGCAATGCGGTCGGCAATGTCCGCGGCCTGCTCAAACCGGTCGGGGTGCACGAGCAGCAGCTTCGGCTGCGCGCCGCCCGGCTGGCGGGAGGACGCGGCATAGCCCGGCTGACCGTAAGGATCGGGCGCGTAGCCCTGCCGGGCGTAGGGATCGGGGGCATAGCCCTGCGGCGCGTAGCCCTGCTGGGCATAGCCGTAGTCCTGCTGCGCGTAGGGGTCGGCCGCCTGCTGCTGCCGCGCGGCGCGCTGGTTGGAGAATACGTACGGCCGGCGGGTCGGCTGCACGGGCTCGGCGCTGCGCGGTGCTTCGGCATAGGAAGCGTAGGAACGCGCGTCCGCCGCGCGGCCCGGCGCACGAACCGGCTCGGCGAGATCTTCCTCGAGATAGTCCTCGTCGTCGTAGGGTTTCGTCAGTTTTTTCAGCTCATCCAATAGTCCCATACGGGGGCGCCTCCTGCAAATCGT
>CAKTBC010000080.1 GCA_934533005.1 uncultured Oscillospiraceae bacterium
TACTGCACAATCTTAATTTTATCCATTATAATAGCTCCTTTCTGTGCTATAAAATACTATAATGGAGTATACAGTCTGTTGCAGGTAGAGAGTCAAGAGTTTTGTCAATTAATTTTTTGTAAAGATCACGGGGACTTGGAGACGCAGGAACATGTTGCGCTTATTGTTGTCGAAGAGATTGAGCTCCGTCATCTCCTCGCAGATATAATCGCCGTTTAACACATACCGGTTGGCGTGGCAGTATTCGAGCAGCCGCGCCGCGCCCTCCGCCTCCTGGTCGAAGTCGTCCAGATAAATGCAGGCGAACATTCCGCTCTCGATCACCTCGATATTCTCCCCGTAATCACGCAGATGCTTGTCGCCGAAAATGAACACCTTGTCCGCTACCAGCGCGCCCCGCGCAAAATCGTCCTGTTTCACGCTCGTTCCGAGGCTATACGACAAAAGCTGCGGGAGATTGCGCTTCATCAACTCCCGGCGCAGCGCGTGGACGGCCTTCTCGTAGGCGACGATCCCCTGCTCATAAAAATTCTCCGCGCAGGGAATGTACAGAATGTGGCGCTGATCGATGAATTCCAGCGAGAACGTCCCGCTGACCGGGGACTTCCGATAGCGCTCGATGGACTGGATCGTCCGCTCCACCGCCTCGTGCATGGCCTTGAGATCGCGCATCTGCTGGTGGATCTGGTTATTTTTCTCTATGAGCTTCTGCTCGATGAGCATAATGTCCTCTTTTTCGAGCAGCGTCTGGATCTCTGCGAGACTCATGTTGAGATTTCGCATATACCGGATGATATCGAGCCGGGACGTCTGGCGGATATCATAGTACCGGTAATTTGACTCCTCGTCCCGGTAGCAGGGCTGCAAAAGTCCCATCCGGTCATAGAGTCTGAGCGTGGCGATCGAAACGCGGTTCGTCTCCGCCATTTCCCCGATCGACAGGAGATGTTCCCGTTTTTTGTGATCCATTTTCGTACCTCCGTCCGACAGAAAACTCTAATCCTACTATAGACTTTTGTACCCGAAATCGCCGCGTTTGTAAAGTCCCTTTTTCGCTTTCGGCAGGAAAGAAAGCGCCGGAAGGGAAAAAGGAAAGCCGGAGAGAAGATCTCTCCGGCTTTGCCGTATTGCTTATATTATAATAATTAGTGTCAGATCGCGTCCGCGGTGAGCGCGGCGAGCTCGGCGCGCAGCGCGTCATAAAATTTCGCGATATGGCTGCCGTCGGCGAGCGCATGGTGGACAAGCAGCGTCACCGGCATCTGGAGCCGCCCCGCGCCGTCCGGGGCGAACGCGCCCCACGTGATGCGCGGGTTGGATTCCTCTCCGCCCGCCACGGGCTGAATGAGCGCACTGTAGTGCAGCCACGGGAGCGTGGAGATAAAATACATGCTCTCCACATCCGCGTCCTCGCGCAGCGAGCCGTTCTCCCGACGGCGACGGCGCTCGGCCTCGGCGTAGGCAATATATTCCTGGAAGGGCTTATCGTGGTGCAGCGTGCAGTAGCAGTATGTCCCGTCTGCGCAGAGCTCCGTGTGCGATGTCAGGCAGGCGTCGTACTCGATGATAACGCCATCATGAATGCGCCGCCGCAGCTCCGGCACGCGGTCGGCAGCTTTCGCCGCGGCGTGCAGGAACGCGAGATAAAAGGAGTACCCGTTTGCTTTGCAGAAGGAGACAACGCCGGTCACGTCGGTATCGACGGTCACACCGACATAGGGGTACGGCATCGAGAGAAAGTACCGGAAATGCTCGATGCGCTCATAATGCTCCATGTCCAGATAGTGAAAGCTCATACGTTCTCCTTTCGATTGCGCCGCAGCAGCGCTCGTGCAGCCGGCTTTTCCACAAAGTACGTAAGCGCCGCGGCGAGCGCGAATGCGGCGGCAAAGCAGAGCAGCGTATATTTCATCTGCCAGGCGTGCCCCTCGCTCATCTGCGGGAACTCGGAATCATACGCCGGGATGTGAAACTCCTTGAGCTTCACGGCGAGATACTGATGCCAGATATAAAAGTTATAGGAAACAGCGCTCAGAAGCCGGACAAGGCGATTTCCGAAAACGCGGTCCAGGCTCTCCGGCGCACGGCCGGCAAAGTAAAGAAAAGCCGCGCCGCAGAGGCCGAGCGGCAGCCGCCAGAGAAACTGCGCCGCTTTGATCTCCGCGTCCCCCGCCGCGTTCTGCCGCCAGAGCACGGCGAAAATGCCGAAGAGCGCGAGCAGCGAGAGCGGGAAAAAGATCCACCGGCGCGGCGCGGCGGCGCGCTTTTCCAGCAGGTGCGCCGCGAGCATGCCGAGTGCGTAAAGATCGAGCATGCAGGGGAGCTGATTCACCCAGAGCGAGAGCTCCTTCGCGCACGCCGCGGTGAGGGCGCGGCTCACGAGCGCCGCAGCAGTCAGGGAAACGAAGGTGAGCACCGGGCGCTTTCCGAACGCGCGGGCAAGCAGCGGAAAGATGAGATAAAACTGCATCTCCACTGCCACAGTCCAGAGCGCGGCGTTGAGGCTCGTCCAGTAATACGTGTCCATGGAGAACGTATACGTGAACGTGAGATGCGTGAGAAGATCGCGCCAGAGCGGAGCGCTCCCCACCGTGCGGCCGCGTGCGAGCGCAAACATTGCCGCGACGAGCACCGCGAGCAGATAGCACGGCAGTATCCGGCAGAGTCGCCGGTAATAAAAGTCCCGGATATCCGCGATCCGTCCGCCGGAGCGGACGAGCGGACGGTAGAGCAGAAAGCCGGTGAGCAGCAGCGTGAGGTCCACGAGCATATACCCGCGCCGCACGATGCGCTGAAGATCCACATAGTGCCCGCCGATCCGAAACGACGGATCGAGCCACGACTGCTGCCAGATATGGAACCATGCCACGGTGAAGATGCAGAGGATGCGGAGAATGTCCGCGGCGGCAAAGTACCGGCGCTCCGCCGGAGCGTTCACAGGGAGAGTATCTCGCATTTGAACTCCGTTCCCTTCACGGTGATCATGCCGTAGGTCTGCCGTCCCATCCCGGCGGAGCCGGGGTTGAAGAGCGTCACATCGCCCATGCGGAGGAAATCTGCCTCGTGCGTGTGGCCGAAGAGCGCGAGCTGCGCACCGGAGAAGTGCGCGGCGTTCGCAAGGCTTTCGTAGCCGAGCTTCACGTTGTAGCGGTGGCCATGGGTCACGAAAATGCGCACGCCATCGGCGTTGAAGAGAAGGTTCTCCTCCGCATCGCCATGATAGTAGGCGTCGCAGTTGCCGCGGACGTACCGCAGATCTAGCGACGGAAAATACGCCGCGATCGCCTCGGCATCGCGCACATAGTCGCCGAGATGGAGCACCATGTCGGGCTTCTGCTCCTCGATGGCGGCGAGCATCGGCTCGGTCACGCCGTGGGAATCGGAAAAAACGGCAATACGCATAAAGCACTCTCTTTCTCCCCGCTGCATATAATCCTACAGGGGGTGGAACGGATGATGGATATGGAAAAGCTGGGCGCGGAGCTGCTCTCCGGGCGGCAGGGCGGCGCGATCCGCGACATGGTGAACTCGCCCGAGGCGAAAAAGCTCGGCGCGGCGATCGATCCTGCCGCGGCAGAGCGGGCGGTGCGCAGCGGCGACGCCGCGCAGCTCAAAGCGCTGCTCACGCAGATCTTATCAACGAACGAGGGCAAAGCCCTGGCCGAAAAGCTCTCGCAGTTCGGAAAGAAATGAGCGAGATCGAAGACCGGCTCAATGCCGCGCTCTCCAATCCCGAGGAGATGAGCCGCATCGCGGCCATGGCGCAAAAGCTCATGGGCAATCTCCCGTCGGAGAGCGCCGCGCCGGCGGCACCCGAGCCGCCGGGCGGCGGTCTGCTCGGCGGTCTCGCAGGAAGTCTGCCGGGGCTATTGTCGCGCCTTGCGTCGGGACAGAACGGGAACGGGAAAAAACAGCTTGCGGACGCGCTTGCGCCGTATCTGAGCGTGGAGCGGGCACGCCGCCTCTCCCGGGCGCTGCGCATTGCGGGTGCGGCGCGCATCGCAGGGGCGGCCTTTTCGGAATGGGGGCGCGGGGATGGCTTATAACCGGTATAACGGCAGCACCGGCGAGCGCACGCGCGTGGAAGAGCCCGCGCCCATCGAGCCGCCGGGCGAATCGCCGCTGCCGCGCGAAAGCACGCCGGAGCGTCCCCCACCGCCGGAGAGCGAAAAAACGCCGCCCTCGCCGCTGCTGTCTCTTCGCAGCGGGCTGGACGGCATCTTCGAGCGGCTCGACCCAAAGCGGCTGGAGACCGAGGACCTTCTGGTGCTGGCGATCTTGTGGCTGCTCTACCGGGAGAGCGGCGATTGGGAAATGCTCATCGCGCTTGGCGCGTACTATTTTGATCTGTAGGGACGGCTCACGGTTTCGTGCTGCCGTCCTCTTTTTTGCCCTTCTCCGGCGCCTTCGCCGAAGGGTCGGACGGGAAATGATGGCCCGCGAAAACATACAGCCATATGCCGAGCGCGAGCGCCACCGCACCGAGCAGCAGCCAGAAGCGCATCGCGGCGTTCGCCGCGAGCAGCACCGCCGCCGCGCCGAGAATGCCGCTGGCGGCATAGAGCACGGCGACCGCCTGCTTCTGCGTGAGCCCCAGCGCGAGCAGCCGGTGGTGGATGTGGCCGCGGTCGGGATGGAACGGACTCTCGCCCCGGCTCAGCCGCCGGATGATGGCGAACGCCGTGTCCGTAAGCGGGAGGGCAAGCGTGAGCACCGGCACCGCAAATGCGACGAGCGTGTACATTTTAAACAGGCCGAGCACCGACGCCGTGGAGAGCACATAGCCCAGAAGCAGCGAGCCGGAATCGCCCATGAAGATCTTGGCGGGATTGGTGTTGAACGGAAGGAACCCGAGACACGCCCCGCCGAGCGCGGCGACGAGCACGGAAATCTCCGTCGCCTCCGGGAGGAAGAGCGAAACCGCGAGCATCGAGGCGCACCCGATGCCGCACACGCCCGCGGCGAGCCCGTCGAGCCCGTCGATGAGATTCAGTGCGTTCGTCATACCGACGATCCACAAAAGCGTCACCGGGACGCTCAGCGCGCCGAGAGCGATCGCCTCGGCAGAGGCGTCGCCGGGATTTGTGAGAATGCGGATCACAACGCCGTGCCAGATGGCGATCACGGCGGCGACGATCTGCAAAAGAAGCTTGACCCATGGGCGGAGCGAAATGAGATCGTCTACCGCGCCGGTCACAACGATAATAACGCTGCCGAGCAGGATGCCCTGCACCGGCTCGTCAATGCCTGTAAACGGCAGCACCCCGGCAAGAAAGCCGGCAAACAGCGCCAACCCGCCGAGCCGGGGGATCGGATGGTCGTGGACGCGCCGGGATTCGCCCGGCATGTCCATCGCGCCGATCTTGCAGGCAAATTTTCGCACGGCGGGTGTGGCCAGCAGACACACCGCCGCCGCGGCGAGCAGCGCGAGCAGCACACGCACCCGCAGCCGCAGAGCCAGAGCAGGGAGCATTCCCTTCCGCCTTTCGTCAGTAAAGAAGTTTAGAAACAACCTCTGCCGACCATTTCAAAAGCCTCGCAGAGTTTGCTCCCGCAGGAGCAAATAAAATGGGATCATTTTCTCCGGCGACATGTGCGTCGGAGAAAATACTTTTCGGCTCGCAAACGTGCGACCGCAGCGAGTGCGCTGCCGCGAGCCGCAGCCCCTCAAACAAACCCCTCAACGGAGTGGGGTTTGTTTGACTTTCTTAGATTTGCACGAAGCCGATCTTTTTATAGACCTTGCGCAGCGTGCGGTTGGCCGCGCAGGCCGCCCGCTCCGCGCCGTCGCGCAGAACGTCTTCGAGATACGCCTTGTCCTTCATGAGGCGTTCGGCCTCCTCGCGGATGGGGCGCAGCGTTTCCACAACGGCCTCGCCCACGGCGGGCTTGAAGGCACCATAGCCCTTGCCGTCAAATTCGGCCTCGATCTCGTCCATGGTCTTACCGGTACAGACGCTGTAGATCTGCATAAGGTTCGTTACGCCCGGCTTCTCGGGGCTTGCGTATACGCAGTGGCCGGTTTCGGAGTCTGTCACGGCGCGCTTGAAGCAGCGCATAATGTCGTCCGGGGACTGCATGATATAGATGCACCCGCCGGGGTCCTTGTCGGACTTGGACATTTTGTTCTCCGGGCTCGTAAGGCTCATGATGCGCGCACCCGTGGGCGGGATGTAGGGCTCGGGGATCCGGAACACGTCGCCGTAGATGTTGTTGAAGCGCATCGCGATATCGCGGCAGATCTCCACGTGCTGCTTCTGGTCGCCGCCGACGGGGACAAGGTCGGTCTGGTAGAGCAGGATGTCCGCGGCCATGAGCGCGGGGTAGGTGAAGAGACCGGCGTTGATATTATCCGCATTTTTGGAAGACTTATCCTTGAACTGCGTCATGCGGGAGAGCTCGCCGAACATGGTGTAGCAGTCAAGCACCCAGCCGAGCTGCGCGTGCGCGGGGACGTGGCTCTGGATGAACAGAGTGTTCTTCTTCGGGTCAAGACCGCAGGCGATGTACTGCGCGAGCTGCGAAAGCGCGCGGCGGCGCAGATCGGCCGGCACCTGCCGGACGGTGATGGCGTGCATGTCTACGATGCAGTAGTAGCATTCATATTCATCGGAGAGCGCCACCCAGTTTTTGATCGCCCCCATATACGAGCCGAGCGTAAGATCGCCGGAGGGCTGGATGCCGGAGAATATGATTTTTTTGCGGGCAGCTTCTTCCATGATGATTCTTTCCTTTCATAAGCATTTTAAAGATGCGGAACTATGGTTTCCGTACTTTTTAATTATGGCATTATAACACGCCGGTTTTGGCTTGACAATACAGAGCCTATCCAATAAGATGGGAAAATGACAAAAGACCTTTGGGAGGTTTATCCGTAATGGACAATACATGGTTTGAGAAAATGGAGGAGCGCATCCCCCGCGGTGAGGTGCGCACGCGCTTTGCGCCGAGCCCCACGGGGTATATGCACGTCGGCAATCTGCGCACCGCGCTCTACACCTGGTGCATCGCCCGTCACGCGCACGGCAAGTTCCTGCTCCGCATCGAGGACACCGACCAGTCCCGTCAGGTAGAGGGCGCGGTCGAGGTCATTTACAAAACACTGCGCGACTGCGGTCTTGACCACGACGAAGGCCCGGACGTCGGCGGCCCGGTCGGCCCGTATGTGCAGACTGAGCGGCGTGACACGTACCTGCCCTACGCCAGGCGTCTCGTGGAGCGCGGCCACGCCTACTACTGCTTCTGCGACAAAACCGAGTCCGAAGAGGACTCCGGCGACTTCACCCGCGGGGATGACCCCTGCCGTGATCTTTCCCCGGAGGAGGTGCAGCGCCGTCTCGATGCCGGCATGCCGTGGGTCATCCGCCAGAAGATCCCCCACGAGGGCGAAACGACGTTCCACGACGAGATCTTCGGCGACATCACCGCGCCGAACGCCGATCTCGACGATCAGGTGCTCATCAAGCGCGACGGGCTCCCGACCTACAACTTCGCAAACGTCATTGACGATCATCTCATGGGCATCACCCACGTCGTGCGCGGCAGCGAGTATCTCTCCAGCGCGCCGAAGTACAACCTTCTGTACGAGGGTCTCGGCTGGGACGTGCCGAGCTACGTCCACTGCTCGCCCGTCATGCGCGACGCGCACAACAAAATGTCCAAGCGCCACGGCGACCCCTCGTACGAGGATCTTGTCGCGCAGGGCTTCCTCACGGAGGCGATCGTGAACTATGTCGCCCTCCTCGGCTGGGCGCCCGGCGGTGAGCGGGAGATCTATTCGATCAACGAGCTCGCGGAGGCGTTCGACATGTCCCGCATCTCGAAGTCCCCAGCAATCTTCGATATTGAAAAGCTCACGTATTTCAACAGCGAATACATCAAGGCCATGTCCCCCGAGGCGTTCGCGCGCGCGGCGGAGCCCTGGATCCGCAAGGCCGTCAAGACCGAAAGCTACGATCCCGCCCTCATCGCCGCCATTTTGCAGCAGCGCACGGAAAAGCTTTCGGACATTCCCGAGAAGCTCGGCTTCTTCGATACGCTGCCCGAGTATGACACCGCGCTCTATGTCCACAAGAAGTCCAAGTGCGACGAGACCGTCGCGCTCGACATGCTCAAAAAGATGCGTCCGCGTCTCGCAGCCATCTCCGAGTGGACGGAGGAGGCCGTGCACGACTGTCTGATCGGCGCGGCGGCGGAGTTTGGCTGCAAGAACGCTCTCGTCATGTGGCCGGTGCGCATCGCCGTTTCCGGCGAGGCCGTAACGCCCGGCGGCGCCGTGGAGATCTGCCACATCCTCGGCCAGACCGAAACGCTCGCGCGTATCGACAAGGGCATCGAAAAGCTGGAAAAATGACAAAATAAGGTCGAAGAAATTCGGCAAAACAGCGCCTCTTTTCG
>CAKTBC010000081.1 GCA_934533005.1 uncultured Oscillospiraceae bacterium
GATGATCTTTTCGCGCAATATGGCGGCATAGGTCTCCATGAATTCGCCCTGCGCCACGCTCCCGCCGGGGGCGAGCGGCGTCTCCTCCGCGGCCAGACGGAGAATTTCGCGCACGTCCGCGCTCTCCGCGCCGCCCGCGGCGGTGAAGAATTTGAGCCCGTTGCGGTTCCAGGGCAGGTGGCTCGCCGTGATCATGACCGCCGCTTCGAAGGGGCTCTCCCCCGTCACGGTCGTCATGAACATCGCCGGGGTGGTGCAGAGACCGAGATCGGTCACCGCCGCGCCGCACGCGGCGAGCGTTTCGCAAAGCGTTTTGGCGATCGCCTCGCCCGAAAGGCGCGAGTCGCGCCCGACACTCACGCGGAAGCTTTCCTTTCCGAGCCGTGCGCGCAGAAAGCGCGCAAAGCCGCCCGCGATGGCGCGCACCGCCGCATCGTCAAGCGTGACCGCTTCGCCCTCCACGCCCGCGAGCGCCACACCGCGCACGTCGCTGCCGTTTTGCAGTTTTGCAAGATCCATATTCCGTCCCTCCCGGAAGTATTTTTATTTTCTCTATTTTACCGCGCCGGGGCGCTCTTTGCAACGCGCTTTTCCCCTCTTTCTCTTTGCAGAGCGGCGTGATATAATACGATTTTAGTTTTTATAGGTTAAGGTGAATTCCCATGCCACAGAAAAATAACCCCGCGCTCGGCACCGCCCCGGTCGGCAAACTCTTCTGGCGTCTGGCGCTCCCGGCGATATTGGCGCAGCTCGTAAACGTTCTTTATAATATTGTAGACCGCGTCTACATCGGCCATTTGCCGGACATCGGCGCGGCGGCGCTCACCGGCGTCGGCGTAACGCTTCCGGCCATCATGATCATCTCGGCGTTTGCCGCGCTCGTGAGCGCGGGCGGCGCGCCGCGAGTATCCATGCTCATGGGAAAGGGCGATCCGGACGGCGCGGAGCGCATCATCGGCACGTGTACGTTCACGCTCTGCGGCATTTCGCTCGTGCTCACGCTCGTCATGCAGCTTTTCGCCGCGCCGATCCTCCGGCTCTTCGGTGCGAGCGGGGCAACGCTCCCCTACGCGCTCGAATACATCACGATCTACAGTCTCGGCACGATCTTCGTGCAGCTCGCGCTGGGGCTCAACGCCTTCATCACGGCGCAGGGCTTTTCCACAACGAGCATGCTCACCGTGACGATCGGCGCGGCGCTCAACATTGTGCTCGATCCGCTGTTCATGTTCGTTTTCGGCATGGGCGTGCGCGGCGCGGCGCTCGCCACGATCCTCTCGCAGGCGGTCTCATGCGCGTGGGTTGTGCGCTTCCTCTGCTCGGAAAAGTCCACGCTGCGGCTGCGCGCAAGAAATCTGCGGCTGGATACGAAGCTCCTTCTCCCCTGTCTCGCACTGGGGCTCTCGCCGTTCATCATGCAGATCACGGAAAATCTCGTCGCGGTGAGCTTCAATGTGACGCTCCTCCGCTTTGCCGGGGACACCGCCGTCGGCGCGGTGACGATTCTCACCTCCGTAATGAGCCTTTCCATGCAGCTTCTGCACGGGCTCACGCAGGGTGCGCAGCCCATCATGAGCTTCAGCTATGGCGCTGGGAACGGACAGCGCGTTCGCGAGACGTTCCGCATTCTGTTTGTAAGCTGTCTCACGGGGTCGATGCTCGTGTGGGCGGCGTGCATGCTCTTCCCCGGTACGGTCGCCGGAATCTTCACGCCGGACGCGGAGCTTTCCGCCTACACCGCGTGGGCGATGCGCGTATACATGGCCGCGAGCGGCATTTTCGGCATCCAGATCGCCTGCCAGCAGAGCTTTATTGCGCTCGGCCAGGCGAAGATCGCGATCTTCCTTGCGCTGCTGCGCAAGGTGCTGCTGCTCATCCCGCTCATCCTCATCCTGCCGCGGCTCGGCATTTTTGAAAACGCCGCCTTCGCCGTGTTCCTCGCCGAGCCCGTTTCCGATACGCTCGCCGTATGCACGACGGCCACCCTGTTCTTCACCCGCTTCGGCAAGCTCACCGCCGGGGCGGAAAACGCCTGATATATCCCAACGGAGCGATTTCCATGACCATCACCGTAAGAAAATACACCCCCGCCGACCTGACGGCGGCGGCGGAGATCTGGAACGAGGTCGTCCGCGACGGCGTCGCCTTCCCGCAGACCGAGCCTCTCACCGAAACGACCGGCGCGGAGTTTTTCGCCGCGCAGAGCCATACCGGCGTCGCCGTGAACGAGAGCGGCGAAATTCTCGGGCTTTACATCCTGCACCCGAACAACGTCGGCCGCTGCGGCCACATCGCAAACGCGAGCTACGCCGTGAAGGGCACGGCGCGCGGCGAACACATCGGCGAGGCGCTCGTAAAGGACTGCCTCGCGCAGGCGAAGGCGCTCGGCTTTCGCATCATGCAGTTCAACGCGGTCGTGGCGTTCAACACGCACGCGCGCCATCTCTACGAGCGGCTCGGCTTCACGCAGCTCGGCACGATCCCCGGCGGCTTCCGTCTTGACGACGGGACATATGTCGATATCTGTCCGTATTACAAAGCGCTCGATTGAGGTATACTATAAGACAGCGGGAGAACCCCTCCGTCTTTTGCCTGCGGCAAAATCCATCCCCCATTAGGGGAGGCAAGCCGGTTTTCTGCATACGCTCTTGGCTCCCCTAATAGGGGAGCTGGCAGCGGCATAGCCGCTGACTGAGGGGTTTCCCCCGTAGTAACCAAAACGAGGTGTTCCATCATGTGCACAGCCGCCACATACAAAACCTCCGGCTTCTATTTTGGCCGGACACTCGATTACGAATTTTCCTACGGCGACGAGATCGCCGTAACGCCCCGGCGCTTCCCGCTCGCCTTTCGCGGCGGCGCAGCTCTCGGCGAGCACTACGCCCTGCTCGGCATGGCGCACGTAGCCGACGGCTATCCGCTCTACTATGACGCCATGAACGAAAAGGGGCTCTGCATGGCGGGGCTGAACTTTGTCGGCAACGCCGCCTATGCTGCGCCGCGCGGTGATGCGCGGGACATTGTGCAGTTTGAATTCATCCCGTGGACCCTCGCGAAGTGCGCTTCCGTTTCGGAGGCTCGCGCGCTGCTCACGGAGACGAACCTCACCGGCACGCCGTTTTCCGCGCAGCTTCCCGCCGCGCAGCTCCACTGGCTGCTCGCGGATAAGGACGAGTGCGTTACGATTGAATCCACGGCGGACGGTCTGCACGTATACGATAACCCCGCCGGGGTCCTGACGAACAACCCGCCGTTCCCGCAGCAGCTCTTCCGGCTGAACGATTATCAATCTCTTTCCCCGCGGCAGCCGGAAAATACGTTCGCGCCCGCGCTCGATCTGCGCTCCTACAGCCGCGGTATGGGCGCGCTTGGGCTGCCCGGTGATCTCTCGTCCGGCTCGCGCTTCGTGCGCGCGGCGTTCACGCGCGCCAACTCCGTCTCCGGCAGCTCGGAAGCGGAGAGCGTCAGCCAGTTTTTCCACATTCTCGGCGCCGTGGAGCAGGTGCGCGGCTGCTGCGAGGTCGCGCCCGGCAAGCACGAGATCACGATCTATACCTCCTGCTGCAGCGCGCAGCGCGGCATTTACTACTATACAACCTACGAAAACCGCCGCATCCGCGCCGTGGACATGCACCGCTGCAATCTTGACGCCGCAGCGCTCACCTGTTTCGCCCCGCGCACGGAGGAGGACGTTTTCTTCCAGAACTGAACAAACGTGCCAAATGCCCCGGCAGACCTTTCGTCCGCCGGGGCATTTGCCGTCCGAAGCGCCGGCTTTATTCCATTTTAATGTTCTTCGCGGACAGGTACATATCCTCCGTCGCCTGCTGCGCGGCGGCCAGCTTTCGCTCCGCTTCCTTCACACAGCCCGCCTGGATCAGACACAGCGCCTCCGTGACCGCGCTGAACAGGTAGAAAAACATACGGTGAAAAAGCAAAAGACGCCCTCCCTTCTGCATCCGTTTTTGCACTCAAATTTGTACGCATATGTGTACATTATAATAGATTGCGTCGATTAACAAGGGCACACGCGGTTCTGCCGGGCGGAAATGCCCTCATACGGCGTCAAAGCCCTTGAGAATACACAAAGTATTCTCTGCGGTCTTTTCCTTGTCTGCGAGCATTTCTGCTCCGGCAGAACTGCTTCGCATCGGACAGCCTTGGATTTTCGAGGGATTTTTGTTCTTTTGGACGCAGGCGGGCTGTCGCCCGCCAAGGAGAAAAGAGCAAAAAGCACCGAAAAGACTGGCTGTCCGACGTGCGTGCCCTTGTTAATCGACGCTTCCCTTTCTGATTACAATATGTACGCAGGAGGGAAAATGATGGATTCTTTTAAACTTGACACTTCCGAGAAAAAAATGTCCTCCGTCAGCCGGACGATCCGGATGAAGGAGGAGACGTTTGACCGCATTTGTGAGATCAACCTGAAAACCGGCATATCGTTCAACCGGATCGTGAATCAATGCATTGAGTACGCGCTGGAGCGGTACGAGGAACCGCCGGAGGACCATGCGGAATAAGCAACACCGCCCCTGCGGCCTGAAGCCGCAGGGGCGGTATCTCTCCCTCCGGCACGGCGTACAACGCCGTGCCGGAGGGAGAGATTTCTTTGCTTTATTTGACCCGTTCCAGCCGGCTGCTCCGGGGGGCTTTGCCGCCGACGATGAGCGGCACGGTCTCCACAACGAGGGAGGACGTGTCCAGCCCGTACCATCGCACCTTGGAGCCCGCAATGCGCCGGATGGCGTATTTCGTATTGAGCACGAGCTCGTCGGTAAACGAGAGTTCGGACTTTGACGGCACGGCCTTATGCAGGAAAATGAATTTGAACGAGCCCACGTCCGATTTGCCGTAGATCGAGTATTTCCGCTCCTGCGGCGGCAGCCCGCCGCTCTCGATGAGATCGCGCACGATCTGGCGGAGGTACACGTTCACGCGCTGATGGCACTTGAAGCCGAGATCGAGCCGGACGCGATAGATATAGTCCGTGCCGTAGGTCTCCACGCTGTAGCGCCTCGTGTCCGGCTCATCGGTGACGTTCATGCTGATAAACCAGTACGCCGCGGCGCGCTTGGGGTCCTTGTCGAGGATGGAATAGAGGATATCACGGTCGATGGTGTCCATGTCCCCGGCCTTGTCGAGAAAGACGAGGTTATCCGCAAGCGGGGGGAGTGCAGTATCTTCATGGAGCGTATCGAGATTCGGCAGGTAGTCGCGGATCGGCAGGCGCGTGGCATACTCCTGTTCGAGCTGCGTGCCGCGCCGCCAGACGACCATAATGAGAAAGAGCACCAGCGCCATAATCACCGCAACATAGCCGCCGTGGGCAAATTTGCTCAGCGATGAGACGAAGAACACCGCCTCGATCGCGCCGAACACGATCGCAATGCCGACCGCAAGCGCATGCTTTTTGCGGATGTTCCAGAGATATACCGCGAGCAGGAGCGTTGTCATGAGCATCGTCACGGTGATGGCGAGGCCGTAAGCCGACTCCATGCGCGCGCTCGTGCGGAAGTAGAGCACGACCGCCGCGCAGCCGAGATACAGCACCGTGTTGACTGCGCCGATGTAGATCTGTCCCTTCGTGTCCGAGGGATAGCGCACCTCGAGATGCGGCATGAGATCAAGCCGGATGGCCTCGGAGACGAGCGTATACGAGCCCGTGATGAGCGCCTGCGAGGCGATGATCGCCGCGAGCGCGCCGAGCGCGACGGCGGGGGCGCGCAGCACCTCCGGCAGCATCTGGAAGAACGGGTTCATGTCCGGGATCGCCGCAAGCCCGGCGGAAGATGTGTGCGTGAGTGTCCACGCGCCCTGGCCGAGATAGTTCAGGATCAGGCACGCCTTCACAAACGGCCAGCTCGCATAAATGTTCCCGCGGCCGACGTGGCCCATATCGGAATAGAGCGCCTCCGCGCCGGTCGTGGCGAGGAACACGCTGCCGAGGATCATAAAGCCCGCTTTATTATAGGGCGAGACGAGAATGCGCACCGCATACACCGGGTTGAAGGCGCGCAGCACACCGGGGTGGGCGAAAACGTGCAGCAGCCCCATGACGCCGAGGAACGAGAACCACACGAGCATCACCGGGCCGAACGCCTTGCCGATCTTGCTCGTGCCCGCCCACTGCACGGCAAAGAGCGTGCTGATGATGACGAGCGTGATGATCACAACACGCGCCTGCCCGCTGCCGAGGAAGCGATCCATCGCTGGGATGCTGCGCAGGCCCTCCACCGCTGTCGTCACCGTGACGGCCGGGGTAAGCACGCCGTCGGCTAGGAGCGCCGCGCCGCCGATCATCGCCGGGAAAATGAGCCACGGCGCGACCTTTTTGACGAGCGCGTACAGCGAGAAGATGCCGCCCTCGCCGTTATTGTCCGCGCGCATGGCGATGAGCACGTACTTGACCGTCGTAAGCAGCGTGATCGTCCAGATGATGAGCGAGAGCGCGCCGAGGATGAAATCCTCGTTCACGTGCGCAATGCCGCCGTTGCCCTCGAGGATCGACTTCATAACGTACAGCGGCGAGGTGCCGATGTCGCCGTACACGATGCCGATCGTCACAAGAAACATGCCGAAGCTGACTCTTTTCTTTTTCTCCATGGCTATCCCTTTTCTCTCCTTTGGGGATAAGAAACGCCGCCCCGGCACAGGCCGGGACGGCGCGCAGTATTGCTGCCTTGTGCAAAAATACTTTAACATTTTCTTTATGTGATATCAAGAAAAATTAGCGGAGATTTTATACGCATTCATGCCCGTTTGTGTACCCGTCCGTGGCGGTTGCAGTACGCATACAGCCACCCGCCGCCGCGCAGCGAAAAGCGCGCTGTGCCGGGACAAAATGCGCAGCCTACGCTCCGTAGGGGTTTCGGACTCGGCACGTTGAATACGAAAACCGCCCCCGCAGATTCTTCTGCGGGGGCGGTCAGACTGTCGAAAATGCCTCGCAGAGTTTGCGCCCGCAGGCGCAAATAGAGTTTTGATCATTTTCTCCGGCGACATGTGCGTCGGAGAAAATACTTCTCGGCTCGCAAACGTGCGAGTTGTGCGCCGCTGGCGCACAGCGAGTGCGCTGCGGCGAGCCGCGGCCCCTTCAAACGAGAGCCCAACGAAGTGGGTCTCGTTTGAGAGCGTGTCAAAAACACTTTTTTGACACGCTCACCGCCCCCGCAGATTCTTCTGCGGGGGCGGTTTCTCATTTGCCGCACAAGTCAACGCGGCCCAAGATCTCATAGCCCGACGGCGTGACGCGTGAAAACTCTATGCCGACAACCTCGGCAGTAAAGGGCGCAAAGTCCGCCGCCATTTTGCCGCACAGCTCCGGCAAATTCGCCTTCGGGTCATACAGCAGCGTTGTATGCGGCAGCCACGCTTCCGAGCCCGTCCATTGATCAAGACTTCCGCCATAGGCTTCCGCAATGCGCCGGTGGAGCGCCGAGAGCGCACCGGCCTTTTCCGGGAGCACAACCACGATGGACGTTTCCTCCAATACCGCGAGCCGCGTATACTCCACCGCAAACCGGGAAATGCCTTTCAGCTGCGAGGCGCAGAACGCCATGAAACCGGCTTCGTCATCTCCCACGTAGGTGGCGAGCGTGATATGCCCGTACAGCGGCTTTGCCTCGGGCACGGCCGTCCTTTTTATGGCTGTCAGCCTTTCCGCGGAACGCTCATCCAGTTTTGCAATAACGCACAGCATGGCTTTCAAACATCAGTACACGACCACGATCGTG
This sequence comes from uncultured Oscillospiraceae bacterium, assembly GCA_934533005.1. Classification (GTDB taxonomy): domain Bacteria; phylum Bacillota; class Clostridia; order Oscillospirales; family Oscillospiraceae; genus Apopatocola. Next base: position 7,734 of record CAKTBC010000081.1, read on the forward strand.
CCGACGGTGATGTTGTTGTAGATCGTCGCGATGGCGTCGAGCGGCGTGTTGACGCAGCCGTGCGAGCCGTCGGTCAGGTAGATGTCCCCGCCGTACTCGGTGCGCCACGAGGAATCGTGCAGGCCGATCTGGTCGTCGAACGGCATCCAGTAATCCACATGATCGTTCCATGTCGGGCCGACGAGGTAGGTGTCCGTTGTCATGCTCGCGATGCGGAAGCAGCCTCGGCGCGTATAGTCCCCGGCGGCGATGTTGCCGGTGACGACCGGCGTTTCCACGAGCAGCTTGCCGTCTACATAGTACCACATATACT
>CAKTBC010000082.1 GCA_934533005.1 uncultured Oscillospiraceae bacterium
TAATCTGAGAGCATTTCTGCTCCGGCAGAACTGCTTCGCATCGGACAGCCTTGGATTTTCGAGGGATTTTTGTTCTTTTGGACGCAGGCGGGCTGTCGCCCGCCAAGGAGAAAAGAGCAAAAAGCACCGAAAAGACTTACCTGCCCGACGTGCGGGCCCTTGTTAATCGACGCTTTCAACGATTTTTGATAACCGCGCCGGGGCAGGGCAAAAAAATATCACCGCTGCCCGGCGTGCGGCGCACGTCGATCCGGGCAATGGTGAGCAGCAGGAAAGAGAGACTTTACCGGCCGGTGCGGCCATACGAAGTCCCTGGGATACGTCTCGCCATGCCCCATATTCGTCCGTTACTGCCGCCGTCCATGGTAGTCCCTCCTTTAAAGTCATCTTACCCCATATATAGCACGCTATGCGCCGCCGTGTCAAGGCAAAAAAGTGGCGACAGACGCCGAAGCGTCTGCCGCCGGAAACAGGGTGGAAGAGGAGGCGGGGAAAGCCGGAGACTACGCCCGTCCGGGCAGGAACAGGCTGATCTGCGGGCAGACCATCAGCAGCAGCGTTACAACGAACAGCACGCCGATGACGAGCCACACATCCGGTATTGTTTCCTCGATGCGTATTTTCAAAATACGGCACGAGGTGAAGAGACACACCGCCAGCGGCGGGGTGACGCCGCCGATGCAGATGCAGAACATGAGCACGATGCCGTAGGCGACGGGGTCTACGCCGATGCTCTGGATGATGGGGAGGAAGATCGGCGTTGTGAGAATGATGATGGTGAAGGATTCCATGAACGTGCCGAGAATGCACAGAATGAGCACGATGGCGAGATAGATGAGCGCAGGGCTGTGCAGCGCGGAGAGAACGGCGTTCGATACGATCGCCGTGACGTTTTTCATCGTGAGAACCCAGCCGAACGGCGTTGCGGCGGCGATAATGAAAAGGATGGAGGCGCTCGCACGGGCGCTGTCTACGAGCGTGCGGTAGAGCTGCTTCCAGCTGATCTCCTTATAGACGAACTTGGCGAGCAAAAACGCGTACACCGTGGCGATGGTGGCCGATTCCGTGGGCGTGAACATGCCGGAGAGGACGCCGCCGAGAATGATGACCGGCATCAGCAGCGGGAGGAGAGCGTCGAGAACGACCATGATGACGTCCTTCACCGTGGAAACGGCGACGCGCTCGCCCTTATAGTTGCGCCGGATGGCGACAACGACGCTCAGACCGCCGAGCAGGAATACGGCGATGAAGCCCGGGATGAACCCGGCCAAAAACATGCTGCCGATCGACACCCCGGCATTTTGCGCGTATACGACCATGCATACGCTTGGCGGTATGACGAGCCCGAGTGTGCCGGAGGCGGCGATGAGCGAGGCGGTGAAGCCCTTATCGTAGCCCTGACGCACCATTTCGGGCGCGACGATCGCGCCGATGGAGGCCGTGGTGGCGACGCCGGAGCCGGAGATCGCGCCGAAGAAGCCGCAGCCGAGACTGCCCGCTGCGCCGAGACCGCCCGGCAGACGGCCCAGCAGAAGGTTGGCAAGGCGCATCAGGCGCGGCGTGGAGCCGTAGACCATGATGGCGCCGGAGAGCACGAACAGCGGCAGCGCGAGATAGGAAAACGAGTTGATGCCGTCCACCATTTTCTGCACGACGATGGAGATGGGAATGTTGCTGCCGAACACGAGGAAGAACGTGGCGCTGATGCCGATGGAGAAGCCGACGGGGACGGCGAGCGCGAGACAGATCACGAAAATAACAAACATCCAACCGATCATGAAAGCGCCTCCTTAAATCTGCGTCGGCTGCTCGCCGTCGTCCAGCGGCGAGGGCGCGGCGGGCGCGTCCGTCTCGCGGATCTTCTGCACGATCAGCAGCACAAAATAGGGGATCATCAGTATGCCGCTCACAAGCACGCAGCTGTATACGCAGTACATGGGCACGCGGGCGGCGGCGGAGGTGTAATGGCCCATGTTCCGCATCAGCTCGATGGTGTGATACGAGAGCAGGGACATGAACGCGAAGCAGACCACAAGATCAAAAACCTCGATCCACTTGCGGATCTTATGCGGGAAGAGATTGATAAAGGCGTCGATGCGGGTGTGCTCGCTGTGGCGCAGGCACAGCACCGCACCGAGGAACGTGATCCACACCATGGAATAAATGGCAAGCTCCTCCGCCCAGGGAAACACGGAGCTGAACAGCGTCCGGCGGATGACCTGCACAAAGGTCAGCAGCGTGACGAATACCATCAGCGCCGCCACGATGGCCTCGATGACCTTTGTGAGAGTGTCGATTTTCTTCATACAGAGAAACCTTTCTGTCGTTGGACTTGGCGTCCTCCCTCCGGAACGGAGGAAGGACGCTTCTGACATGGCGGATTTTCTGCCGGGGATCCCGGCGCGGGAGAGTTACTTGCCGGTGGCGAGATCGATCAGCTCGCTGCCGTACTTGGATTCAAACGTCTCCCACACGGGCTGCACGGCGGCGATGAAGGCTTCCTTATCCACTTCGTTGACTTCCATGCCGGCGTCCTTGCAGATCTGGAGGTTTTCCGCCTCAGAATCCTGATTCAGACGGCGGGTGAACTCCTTTGCCTCGTCGGAGCACTCGGTGATGATCTGCTTCTGCTCGTCGGTGAGACTGTTCCAGAAGTTATCGGAGAAGAAGAACACGGACGTGTTGTAAATGTGGCCGGAGAGGGAGAGGTACTTCTGCACCTCGAAAAAGCTGGAGGCGACGATGTTGCTCAGCGGGTTTTCCTGCCCGTCAACGGTGCCCTGCTGCATGGCGGAGTAGAGCTCGGAGAAGGCCATCGTGATGGCGGAGGTGCCGCAACAGTCAAACATCTGCAGACGGATCTCGCTCTCGGCGGTGCGGAACTTGATGCCCTTCATGTCGGCGGGCTCCACGACCGGGCGGATATTGTTCGTAAAGTGACGGAAGCCGTTGTCCCAGTAGCCGACGACGTGGCCGCCCTGCGATTCGAGAACTTCGGAGGCAAGCTTTTTGCCGAACTCGCCGTCGTAGGCGGCGTAGGCTTCCTCATAGCTGGAAAAGAGGAACGGAAGCTCCTCCACGTTGGCGCGGCCGTCGTAGCCCTGCCAGATGACGGCGCCCATGATCATCGCGGCGTCGAGCGAGCCGGCGACGACCTGCTGCAGGTTCGAGGTATCGTTGCCCAGAACGGCGGAATCGTAGATATCGCAGGTGATCGTGCCGTTGGACTTCTCTTCCAGCAGACGCTTGAACTCGAGCAGGCCGTACTGGATGGGATGCGTGGAGGCGTTCTGGTGGGAGATCTTGATGACGAGGGGCTTTTCGGCGGTGGCTTCGGCGCCGTTCTGCCCAGCGGGGGCGCTGCCGCAGGCGGCAAGCAGCGTGCACAGCATGGCGATGCACAGCAGAATGCTCACGATTTTCTTCATTGGGTTCCTTCTCCTTCTATTTCTTCTTTTTCCTGAGGTGCGATCCTCAGACCTTCGCAAGATAGTCTTCCGGCGCGCCGGTGAGCGGGCCGAACGCCATTTCCAAAAGCTCGCGGCAGAGACCGTCGGTGATCTCGATGCCGTCGCGCAATGCTTTCTGCTTGTTGCGCTCTTCAAGCTCGCCGGGGACGATGATGTGTCCGCCGTCGGCGGTGGGGATGCTCTGGAGATACTCAATAAAGCGGTCCATGTCATCACGGTATTCCTGCAGATCGCGGAACGCCGAGATCTTCATGGCCATAAAGAAGTGGCTGAGATTGTTGGGCTTGTCAAGCGTGCCGTACATGCTGTTGATATCCGTGCCGAACTGGCCGCCGGAGAGCAGCGAGGAGAGGATCTCGAGCAGCACCGCGATGCCGTAGCCCTTGTGCGCGCCCATCGGCGCAAGAAAGCGGGCGGCGTGCGGATCGTCGGTGGCGCTGCCGTTCTCATCTACGCCCCAGGGGCCGGGGAGCTTCTGATCCTTGAGCCGGTAGTCGAGCACCTTGCCCCAGGCGACCTGGCTTGTGGCCATGTCGGAGCTGATGAACGGGTGCCGCCCGGCGGGGGCTACCATGCAGAACGGGTTGTTGCCGATGGCGACGCGCGTCGCGCCCGGCGGCGCCATGAGCGGCTCAACGTTTGAGCAGCTGAAGGCGATCATGTCGTTTTTGGCGAGGCGCTCGCAGTAATACGCCGCCGTGCCGTAATGGTTGCTGTTGCGCACCGCGACGCAGGCGATACCGTTCTCCTCCGCTTTGCGGCGGCAGATATCCACCGCGCGGGAGGATACGATCGCGCCGAGACCGTTGCCGCCGTCGATTGTGGCGGAAAACGGCGTTTCGTGCACGATGCGGATGTCGGCGTGGGGATCGGTGCCGCCCTGCTGGATGCGCTTGATGTAATTCTCCACACGGAGAACGCCGTGGGAGTGCATACCGCGGATGTTGGCGTCCAGCAGACTGCCGGCCAGCGTCGCCGCATCCTCATTGGTAAGACCATTTTTTTCAAAAATCGTGGTGACGAGCCGCTGAAGCTTGTCTACCGGTACATACAGTTTTTCGGGCATTTTACTACCTCTCATGTGTTTCAGGTTCAGTTTCGCAGAGAATTTCCGGGGAAATGCCGCGCCGCCCGCCGTGCCGGACGGCGCCTCCGGTTGGCGGAAATTGGTACTCAAAACACAAAATTGGTTCAACCAGTCTTGACAATATAATCTTAGCTGAGCGGGGAAGCAAATGTCAATACGCGATTGCATTTTCTACAGAGAGGCAAAAACCGGCCTGCGGCCGCACGGGGGAAATGTGTCGAAAACGCGCCCGCAATGCGGCGAAAAACGGAACAAACCGCGCGGAAAACCGGGAAATACGGCGCAGAATTGTCGGGTAACGCGAGAGAAACGGAAAAAAAGGTCAACATGCCCCGGCGCCGCGGAAACGTTTTCGCGGCGCCGGGGCGAAAAAGAGAAAACCGGCAACCTGAACAAAAAACCGGTTATATTGGTACGGCCAATTTTGCGGTATCGACAGGCAAAAGAAACCGCCTTCCGCCGGAAGCTTCCGGCGGAAGGCGAGGGCATGAGACCAGTTTGCGGGGGAAGGGAAACCAATTCAGAGTGAGCCGGGAGGCGGTTCAGCGGCCGAGCTGGCTGAGAAGATAGAGCTTTTCCATGTGCACCATGTGCTGCTCCATGGCCTCGGCCGCGGCGGCGGGATCGTTGTTGGCGATGGTCTCGGTGATACGGGCGTGGAGCGGGTTGCCGACGTTGACCGAGTCGGGGACGTTTTTCCAGATATCCGCGCTCGCGAGAATCACGCCCTTGATGACCGTGTGCAGCTCGAGAAGGATGGCGTTGTGCGTGATGCGCGCGATCTCCTGGTGGAACTCATAGTCGGCCAGAATATGCGCTTCGATGGCGGCGTCGGTTTTCGTGTATTTTCCGGTCGCCTCCACCTTTTTCAGCGCATCGCGGAGGCGTAGCTTATCGTCGCGCGTGGCGCTTCGCGCCGCCGCCTGCACAATGCCCATTTCGATCACGCGCCGCGCCTGCATCATCTCGTTCCAGCTGTAGCGCTCGAGGATCTGGCGGGCGTCCATGACCTTTTGCAGCGCTTCGCTGTCATCCTGCAGATAGGTGCCGCTGCCGCGGCGCGTGGAGGCGAGACCGATCGCCTCAAAGTAATGCAGCGCTTCGCGCACGGTGTTCCGGCTGACGCCGAGCTGCTGCGCGAGCGTGCGCTCGGCGGGGAAGCGGTCGCCCGGCTTGAGCTCTCCGCTGCGGATCATGCCGCGGATGTGCGCAATGACTTCCTGCGCGGCGGTATTGGTCATTTCCATGCTCTGTCCTCCCGGTGGTTTTCACCGGTATTATAGCAGGGGGTTGCCGCTTTCGCAAGAAGAAATTGGTTCAACCAGCTGAGAGCAAGGATGGACGGGCATGAAGGCGAGGTTCCCTCAGAAACGGTATTTCCACTCCGCGGTGAGCTCCTGGCTGTGATAGGGGATGGCTCTCGTAAAGCGGTTTTGGCTTTCCAGACGGCAAAACTGCGCATGATGGAGATGCACCGGGTAGCGCAGCAGCGCCATTTGGCCGGCCTGAAGCAGCTTCTCGCTGTAAGAGCCCTTTTCCAGCGTGCCAGTCATAACGGCCATCCCTCCGAGAGACAAAACGCGTGCCGCGGCCGTCTGGGCTGCAACGCCGCGAAGCTGCGGATCGCTGACGAATGCGATGCCCTGCGTTTGCCCCTCGTACGGCTGCACGGCGGCTTTTATCGGCACCGGCCGGTACCAGAAGCCGCCTGCGCGCTGCGCGGCGAGATTCTGCCGGAAAAGGTCGTCTCCGTAATAGGAAATGCCGGGCAGACGGTCGGAAAGGAGCTTCAAAAGCTCCAGCCCGCGCCAAAAGCTCCAGCCCGCGCCCGTATTTCGGCACGGGGAAGAGCAGCGGGGCGTGCGCGTCCAGAAGCCTTTCTGTCTCCCGCACGAGCCGGCCGCAGACGGCGTCGTACGGCGTTTCCAGCCCGGCGATCATGCGCAGAAGCGTCGTTTTGCCGCAGCCGGAAGGGCCGAGCAGCGTGGTAAAGCGCCCATTTCGAATCGTCAGCGTGGTTGGCTGTATGACTTGCTTTTTGTCAAAGCTCTTGGCAATCTGTTCCAGTCGAATTTCCATGGCGGCCCTCTTTTCTGCATTCGCCATTAAGGATACCGGCGGAATGTAAATTGCGCGACCGAAACTTCGTAAAATCAACGTAAAATCAACGAAGAAAAATCCCGCCCCGGGACAATTGTCCTGGGGCGGGATCGGAACGATATTACAGGATACCGGTTGGCGGAAGCACGCTTACTCGATGAGGCCGCTCTCTTTGAGCAGAAGCTCCACGTCCGTGCCGCGGATCTTCTTGAGCACGATCTTCATGAGCTCGCGCTCGCCGAAGCTCAGTTCGGCCTCGGAGAGAGGCTTTTTGTCGATGGCGTAGTAGCACGCGCGCAGCAGCTCGCGCACGTCGTACTTGCTGCCCCAGACCTCGGGCACGCCGCGGTCAACGTTCAGCAGTGTGTACACCGACTCCATGCCGGTGCGCATCGAGTACTCGGTGGTGAAGATGGTGTCGCGCGGCGTTTCGGCAAACTGGCCGATGAAGGCGAAGTTCACCGCGCCCTCCGGCACGACGCGCGGCCGGTCGGATTCCTTTCTCGGCTGGAAGAAGGCGTTGATATACGGCATGAAGCACGTTGTGGTGTTGCATGCTACGCTCGCGAGCGTATCGATCCGGTCGATGGGCACGCCAATGTGATAGAGCCACTCGCGGCAGACCTCCTCGCCGGTGCACTCGCGCATGGGCTTGCGGACGTAGTTGCCCGGGCGGTCGGTGTTGAGCGCGTACAGCCACACGAGCACCGTATCCTTGTTCTGTGCCTTGAACTGCGGCTGGCGGTTGATCGTCCAGGAGAGATACCAGTTCTCGGTGCTGTCCTTGACTGTGACGATGCCGCCGGTCGTTACCTTGCCCTCGCGCGGGTCGCGGTGGCAGACGTTGATAATGTGGCGGATGATCTCCTCGTTCGCCGTGGCGACGGTCGCGCTCATCCAGTTGGTGGCGTTCACGTCAGAGCAGAACGTATCCGGGTTGCCGTATTCGCCGTGCTCGGCCTGCGCAGCGATATTCTTCCACATATCCCAGCTCTCGCCCTTGCCGTTTTCAATGCCGGAAAGGTTGGGCGCGTGGGTCTGGTCGCCGTAGCAGGAGGTGTCGGTACAGCAGCCGTTCGTGATGAATACGAGATCGTCCTCGATGAGACCGAGCGTCTGCTCCTGGCCGTCCTTCACATAGACGATGGCTTTTGCGACCTTTTTATCGCCGTGCTTTTCGATGATGACGTTCTTCACGTCCATGCCGTATTCGATGCGCACGCCGTGGGATTCGAGATACTTCACGAGCGGGAGGATCATGCTCTCGTACTGGTTGTACTTCGTGAA
>CAKTBC010000083.1 GCA_934533005.1 uncultured Oscillospiraceae bacterium
TTGTCCATGGTTTTCTCGTTATGATCCATATTTCTTTCCTTTCTCCCGCGGCCGGCTGCCGCAGGATAAAAATTATAACCCAAACAGTGTACCACGCCGCGGCCCGATGCACAAGCCGCGGCGTGGATTTTTCTTTCGCAAATTCAGCGGATGTACCGGTCGTTGCGCGAGACGATCTTCACGCGGCGGCTCGCCGCGAGGAACACGACGACGATGAACGCAATGAAGATAAGACCGCTGTAGTCAAAATCGAGCGAGGCAAGGAAGTCGTACATGCCGTGAGTCAAAACCGGCAGCCACAACGCCCGGCGGCGGCAGATGCGCTCGCCGATGAAATCGCCTTCATTTGCATAGCGCCGCGCCGCACCGTACCAGATGCCCATGAAAACGCCGAAACAGGCGTGACCCGGCACCGCCGTCACGGCGCGCACGAGCGCCGTTCCGAAGCCGTACATGGCAACATACCCGATGTTTTCCCAAAGCGCAAAGCCGAGCGAGACGAACACCGCGTACACCACGCCGTCAAACTGGCAGTTAAAATTGGGGCTGCGCCATGTGCGCCAGCGGAGCAGCAGCAGCTTGAAGCCCTCCTCCGAGAGCGCCACGACGATGAAGTTGGAAAGGATCAGATAGCCGAGATCGGTCTCGTCGAAGAACGCGAGCAGGATTCCGTCGCCGATCGTCTCGGTCACGATGGCGAGCGCCGTGGCGATCACGCCAAAAACGAGCAGTGAGATCAGAAGCCCCGCCGGTTCCTTTTCGAGCCGGTCGGCGCGGTAGACCTGGATCATCAATATCACCGCCGGGATTATCGCCGCGGCGATCAGCACGGGATCCATTTCGCTTATGGTAGACAGCATAGCGTTTCCCCCTCGTATCTCTTTTCATTTTTTATAGCATACGCCGCGGCGGATTGCAAGGCGGCCAGCGTTAGTGCTATAATAAAAATATATTTTTTGTGTAAAGGAGGGAGCGCCATGCTGCGGCTGATCCTGGGTCGTGCCGGAACGGGCAAGACCGCGCTTTTGTTCTCCGAGATCGCGGCCCGGTGTGCCCGGCGGGAGAGCGGCAGCTTTCTCATCGTGCCGGAGCAGTACAGCCACGAGGCCGAGCGCGAGCTCGCGCGGCGCTGCGGCGATACGGCGAGCCTCTATGCCGAGGTGCTCTCGTTCTCGCGTCTCGCCCACCGCGTCGCCATCGGCTGCGGCGGCAGCGCGCGCGTATATATCGACAAGCCCGGGCGGTTTTTGCAGCTCTCGCTCGCGCTCGAGCAGATGGGCGGCGCGCTCACCGTTTATGGCGGCAGCGCCCGCTCGCCGGAGCGGATGGCGCAGCTCCTCGCGGCGCTCGACGAGCTGCATTTCGGCTGCGCCGCACCGGACGCGCTGCGCAAAGCCGCCGGGAGCGCCACCGCCGCGCTCTCGGACAAGCTGCGCGATCTTGCGCTTTTGCAGGAGGCGCTCGACGCGCTCTCCGCGCAGTCCGGCGCCGACCCCGCCGGGCGGCTCGACGTGCTTGCCGCGCAGCTCCCGGACTGCACATGGCTTCGCGGCGCGAAATTCTATATTGATGGCTTCACGGATTTCACCGCGCAGGAGCGGCGCGTTGTGCGCGCGCTTCTGCCGCTCGCGGATGTGACGGTCTGCCTTACGTGCGACGATCCCGTGTCCGGCAGCGAGGTATTCTCTCTCGCCCGCCGCACGGCGCGCGCGCTGCGCGACGCCGCGGCCGAGGACGGCATGGAAACGGAGATCGTCTCCGTGCCGCGTATGGAGCCGCGCGTACCGCTGGCATTTCTGGAGGAAAACCTCTTCGGCTGGACGGACGAAACGCGCGATGCCGCCGGAAGCGTCCGGCTCGTGCGCGCCGCCGGCGTTGCAGCGGAATGCGAGCTTGCCGCGGCGGAGATGCGGCGGCTCGTGCGCGAAACATCCTGTCGCTGGCGGGATATCGCCGTCGCGGTGCGCGGCTTTGAGGATTACCGTGCCCCGCTCGAGGAGGCGTGCCGCCGGGCGGGTGTGCCGCTCTATGCGAGCGCGCGCACCGATATTTTCACCCGCCCGCTCCCGGCGCTCGTCGCCGCGGCGTTTGATATTCTCTCCGACGGCTGGAGCTACGAGAGCGTTTTTACGTATCTCAAAACCGGCCTGACCGGCATTTCCCGTGCCGAGTGCGACGCGCTGGAAAACTATGTGCTGCTCTGGTCACTGCGCGGTACGGCCTGGACGCGCGAAGAGCCCTGGCGGCAGCACCCGGACGGCTTCGGCGGCAAACCGACGCCGGAGAGCGATGCGCTTCTCGAATCGCTCGACGCGCTGCGCCGGAGCGTGGCTGCGCCGCTCGCGGCGCTGGAACGCCGCGGCCGGGAGGCGACCGATGCCCGCGGCCAGTGTGCTGCGCTCGCCGCCTTCTGGGAGGATATTTCTCTGCCGGAGCATTTGGAGGAGCGTTCTCTCGCGCTCGAAGAGGCCGGAGAGCTGCAGACCGCGGCAGAATACCGTCAGCTCTGGGAGCTGATGGTCTCGGCGCTGGAGCAGTGCGAGGCGATCCTCGGCGATATGCCGCTCTCACAGGAGGATTTTGGGCGGCTTTTCCGCCGGATGCTCTCGCAGTATGATGTCGGCACGATCCCTGTAGCGCTCGACCGCGTGACCGCCGGAGACTTTGACCGCATGCGTCGGCGCAGCATCCGCCATCTTCTCGTGCTGGGCGCGTCCGACGACCGCCTGCCGCGCGTTTCGGACGCCCCCGGCGTGTTTACCGACACCGAACGTGAGGAGCTTCGCGCGCTGGATATCGAGCTCTCCGGCGGCGACGACGAGCTCGACCGTGAATTCAACCTAATCTATAACGTTCTCACGCTGCCAGCGGAGAGCCTTTACGTAAGCCGCAGCGCGTTTGCCCCCGACGGGAGCGAGACGCGAGCGTCCTTCGTCGTTGACCGGATCGCCCGGCTGTTCTCGCTTTGCGAGGAGAGCGGCGACATGCGCGCTGCCCGCGCGCAGTCTCTCTCCGGTACTCTGGAGCTTGCCTGCGCCGGGGATGCCGCCGCGCGGGAATACTTTGCCCGCCGCGGGGAGAGCGAGCGGATCGCCGCCGTGGAAAAAGCGGCGGAGGAGGTGCGCGGCGCGCTCTCGCGCGAGAGCGTGGCGGCGCTGTATGGGCGGGAGATGCATCTCACCGCTTCGCGCATCGATAACTTTGCCTCCTGCCGGTTCCAGTACTTTCTGCGCTATGGTCTGCGCGCCAAACCGCGCCAGAGCGCGCAGTTCAACCCGCCGGAGCTCGGCACCTTTCTGCACTATCTTCTCGAGCACGTCGCGCGCGACGTATCCGAGCGCGGCGGCTTTGCCGCCGTGGACGACACCGCCATATCATCGCTCACGGAAAAGTATGTCCGCGAATACGTCCATACGGAGCTGGAGGATTTCCGCGAAAAGAGCCCCCGGTTCGTATATCTCTTCCGCCGTCTGACGGAGACGGCGCGGCGCGTTGTGCTCGATACAGCGTGGGAACTGCGAAAGTCCGACTTCCGTCCGCTCGACTTTGAGCTCAATTTCTCCGACGATAAGGATATGCCGCCGGTGTCGCTCGGCAACGGCGACGGCTCGCTCGTGCTCAACGGCGTTGCCGACCGCGTGGACGGCTGGGAGCACGGCGGGAAGCTCTATCTGCGCGTTGTGGACTATAAGTCCGGCGTAAAGAGCTTTTCACTCACCGACGTCTGGTACGGCATGGGCTTGCAGATGCTGCTTTATCTCTTCACGCTGGAAAAAAACGGCGCGGCGCGCTACGGGAAGGAGATCGTCCCGTCCGGCGTGCTGTATGTCCCCGCGCGGGATGTGCTCGTCTCCGCGCCGGAGCGGCTCTCGGACGAGGATATCGTAAAGGAGAAGGCCAAACGCCTGCGCCGCAGCGGCCTGCTGCTCGCCGAGGACGATGTTCTCCACGCCATGGAGCACGGCGATATGCCGCAGTATCTCCCCGTTTCTCTCAACCGCGCCGGGGAGTACACCGGCGACGCGCTCGCCTCCGCCGCACAGCTTGGGGAGCTATCGCAGTTTCTCGAAAAGACACTCACGGACATGGCACGCGAGCTGCACCGCGGCAGCATCGCCGCCGACCCGTGGTTCAAAACCGAGCAGGACAACGCCTGCCGTACCTGTGATTTTTACGACGCCTGCCGTTTCAACGAAAAGACGGATGGCTGGCGGTTCAAAACATCGCTCAAAGCGCCCGAATTCTGGGCGCGGCTCGAAAAGGGAGAGGAGGTTCCGCCGTGCCGCTGACACCGTATCAGGAGCTTGCCGCCGAAAGCCGCGGCGGAGCGCGGCTCGTCTCCGCCGCCGCCGGTTCGGGCAAAACGAAAGTTCTCGTCGAGCGCCTCATGCGCTATGTGGACCGCGGCGCGAACATCGACGATTTCCTCGTCATCACCTACACCCGCGCCGCCGCCGGAGAGCTTCGCAGCCGCATTCTCTCTGCGCTCGGCGAGCGCATCGCGCAAGATCCCATGAACCGTCGTCTCCGGCGGCAGACGGAGCTCTGCTGCCGCGCCTCCATCGGCACGATCGACAGCCTGTGCGGCCGGTTTCTGCGGGAGAATACGCATCTCGCCGGTATCTCGCCGGACTACCGCGTCATCGAGCCGGATCGCGCCGCGGAAGTGCGCGCGAACGTCCTCGACCGGCTGCTCGAAAAGCTCTACGACCGGCTTGACGACGATCCCGGCGCGAAGGCGCTCGTGGACTCCTTTGGTGCCGGGCGGAACGACGATAAGCTCGCCGCGCTCATTCTCCGGCTGCACGACGCCGTGCAGAGCCATCCCGATCCCGCCGCGTGGCTGGATCGCCAGCGTTCTACGCTTGCCGTGCCGGAGGGTACGGACGCCGGGGAGACCGTGTGGGGGCGGTATCTGCTCTCACGCACGGCACAGCAGGCGGAGTATTGGGCAGCGCGCATGGACGCGCTGCGCGCCGCTCTTGCGCAGCCGGGGCGCGAAGCGCTCGCAAAAGCCTATGCCGAGAGTCTCGACGTCACCGCCGAAGGGCTGCGGAATATGGCGCGCGCCGCCGCGATCGGCTGGGAGGCCGCAAGGAGTGCCTGCGCAGTCGAGTTCCCGCGCATCGGCGTATACAAAGGCGAGGACCCTCTCGCGCAGAGCGTAAAGGCCGCGCGCGCAGACGGCAAAAAAGCGTGCGATAAATGGAAGCATACGTTTGCCGACTCTTCCGATACGCTGCTGCGTGAGCTCGCCGAGACCGCGCCCGCCATCGACGCGCTGCTCTCGCTCACACTTGAGCTTGACCGCGCCTATGCCGCCGAGAAGCGGCGGCAGGGGCTTTGCGACTTTTCCGACCAGGAGCACATGATGCTGCGGCTGCTGGAGGACAGCTCCAACGGTCTCGCCGCGTCGCTCTCCGCGCGCTATACCGAGGTGCTCGTGGACGAATATCAGGACGTAAACGCCTGTCAGGACGCGCTCTTTGCGCTGCTCTCCGATGGCGGCCGCAAGCTCTTTATGGTCGGGGACGTGAAGCAGTCAATCTACCGCTTCCGGCTTGCCGACCCCTCGATCTTTCTCGAAAAATACGAGCGCTGGGATGATCTCACACCGGACACACCGCCGGAAATGCCGGGGCGCATCCTGCTGCGGGAGAATTTCCGTTCGCGCCGCGAGGTGCTCGACGGGGCAAACCACGTATTCCGGAACATCATGTCCCGCTCGCTCGGCGAGCTCTGCTACGACGACGCCGCGGCGCTGCGTCCCGGGCGGGAGCTCCCGCCGGGCAGCGGTGCGCCGGCGGAGCTTGTGATCCTGACCCCGCCGGACGCCGGCGGCGAGGAAGATCGCCCGGACAAAACGGTTCTGGAAGCGGAGTACATTGCCGCGCGCATCCGCCAAATGGTTGACTCCCGCACACCCGTCACGGAGGGCGAGGGGCTGCGCCCCTGCACCTACGGCGACTTTGCCATCCTGATGCGCTCCTATAAAGCCGCCGCGCCGCGCTACCGCGCTGCGCTCGCCGCGCGGGGCATCCCCTCCGTATCGCAGCAGGGCGGCGGATTTTACCGCTCCACGGAGATCACGGCGCTTTTGTCCCTGCTCGCCGTGATCGATAACCCACGGCAGGATGTGCCGCTCATCGCGGTGCTGCGCTCACCGCTCTTCGGCTTTACGGCGGACGAGCTCTCCGCCGTCCGCGCCGCGGACAGGACCGCCGATTTCTACACCGCGCTCTGCCGCCGCGCCGAAACGGATGAAAAGTGCGCCGCCTTTCTCGCGTCGCTCGAGAGCTACCGTGCTCTCGCGCCCGATCTCTCCGTGGAGACGCTGCTCGCGCGCATCTGCGACGATACCTCTCTCTTCGCCCTGCTCGCCGCCATGCCGGACGGCGCGGCGCGGCGCGAAAACGTCCACCGGCTCGCCGACTTTGCCCGCCAGTTCGAGCAGGAGGGCTACCGGGGGCTGTTCCGGTTCGTGCGCTGGATGAAGCAGCTCGAAGAGCGCGGCGACGAGCCGCGCACCGGCTCGATGGAAAGCCGCGACGCCGTGCAGATCATCAGCATCCACCACTCCAAGGGGCTGGAATATCCGATCGTGTTTCTCGCCGGGACGAGCCGCCGCTTCAACAAGATCGATTCCGCCGCCGCGGTGCTCGTCCACCCGAAGCTCGGCGTGGGCGGCAAGGTCGTGGATACGAAGCGCGGCGTTGTCTACCCGTCGCTCGCGTGGCGGGCGATCTCGGCAAAGCTCGAAGAGGAAACGCTTTCGGAGGAAATGCGCGTTTTGTATGTGGCGATGACGCGCCCAAAGGATCGTCTCATCGTCACCGCGCTCTGGCCGGACGCCGAAAAGACGCTCGCGAAGCTGCGCGAAGGGCTCACCGCGCCGATCGCGCCGCAGCTTCTTTCCACGGATGCCTCGCCCTCGCATTGGCTCGCGCGCGCAGCGCTTTTGCCGGATAGTCCCATCACGCTGCAAACCGTCCGCGCCGGGGAGGATGCCGTTTCTGCCGCGGAGACCGTGTCCGAACCCGCCGTGCCGGGCTCGGACACGGGTGCCGCGCTGGAGAGCGTACTCGACTGGGAGTACCCGTACCGCTGGGCGCAGGAGCTGCCGTCGAAGATCACCGCGAGCGCGCTCGAAGGCACCGACGCCGATCCGGACACGCAGAGCATCGCGCCAGAGGCGCAGCGCCGCCGGATCTTCCGCCGCCCGGTTTTCGGCGCGAAGGACGCCCCTCTCACCGGCACCGCGCGCGGCATCGCCGTACACACGGTTCTGCAATTCATCGACTATTCCCGCGTTTCCACGCCGGAGCAGGTGCGCGGCGAGATCGAGCGGCTGAAAAACGCCGAACACATCACCCCGGCGCAGGCCACCGCGGTGGAGCCGGAGCGCATCTGCGCGCTGTTCGCCTCCCCCATCGGGCAGAGGATCCTGCACGCGAACGAGGTCTGGCGCGAGCTGCGGTTTTCGCTGCTCACCGGCGCGGAGACCGTGTTCGACGCGCCGCCGGGCGAGGAGGTGCTGTTGCAGGGCGTCGCCGACTGCTGCATCCGCGAGGGCAAAACGCTCACCGTTGTGGACTATAAGACCGATTATGTGACGGCGGAAACGCTCGCAGAGCGCGCCGCGGAGTATGCCCCGCAGATCCGTGCCTACGCCGCCGCGCTCACGCGGCTGCTCAACATGCCGGTGCAGGAGGGCGTTTTGTTCTTCCTTCGCACCGGGCAGAGCGTCTCCATCGACTGCCGCAGGAAAAAATAAAAGAAAATCCGAGAAAACTTGCCGATTCCGCTTGACATTCGCCGGAAATTGGGTATAATAACCCTTGCGTTTGCGATATAGCGGGATT
>CAKTBC010000084.1 GCA_934533005.1 uncultured Oscillospiraceae bacterium
CGCCCGGCGCAGATGATCCTCGCCGCGACGCCGTCCGAGAAGGTCTACCACCAGCTCGCGCTCGTCTGGGGCGTGTACCCGCTGCGCACGCAGCCGGTGGACAGCGTGGATGTGCTGTTCCACTGCGCCATTGAAAAGGCGAAGGAGCTTGGCTACATTGCCTCTGGCGACACCGTTGTCATGACCGCCGGTATCCCGCTCAATACCCACGGCAGCACCAACATGGTCAAGGTGCAGACCATCCGGTAAATGTTCCTGATACAAAAAATCCTCCGATGCGAATCGGAGGATTTTTTTATTCTTTATTCTCTTTTTCTTTACCGTTCCGCTTTACGCCGGACTGGGCGATGCTGCCGCCGTTCGTGAGGTCCTTCCCGTCGAGCAGGAGGAGCTTTTCGGCGAACACCCGCGTGAAGCCGCCCATGATTGCCGAGAGCATGATGAGATCCTCGGCGTGCTCGGTCGTGATCTCCGCGCTCTCCTCGTGGTTGAGGATCGGCCCCGCCGTCAGGCGGATCTGCTGGATGAAGTACTGCGCCGCCTGCTGGTGGCGGGAGGCGTAGGCGGTGTAGATATGCTCCACCTCTTCTTCCGAAAGCCCCATCGGGATGATCTTCTGGATGAGCGCAATGCTCAGCGACTGCTTGAGCGTCAGAATGATGATAAGGTACGCGATATGCACACGGTAGTACCGGCGCTTCACCGGCTCCGGCATGACCTTGATGCGGACATAGTTGTTGATCGTCGCCGCCGTAATGAACTGCTCGTCCTTGAGCTCCGGCGGGAGATAGTCCAGATACTCGCGCAGCAGCACCGTGACCTGCTCCATATACAGCCCCAGATTGGGGATCTCCTCCCAGCGCGGGAGGCGGAAATCGTCCAGATACTTCTCCCAGCGGCGCAGCTTTCCTGCCACGAGCGCATTATCGTATGCCATTTTCATCACCTCGCAGACAGGATTATACCACATCCCGCCGATTTTACAAGCAGTAATTACGTCTTTTCCCATTGACTTAATTTTTCTCTTGATTTATAATAATATCAAATATTAGATACATGGAGGGCAAATATCTTGTCTTTTGCTATCCTTACCGATACATCCGCCAACCTGCCGACGCCGCTTCTCCAAAAGCACGGCATCACCGTAGCGGCGTTTTCGTATTCTTATGACGGCGCGGAGCATATGTGTCTCGATACCGAGTCGTTCGACGGCGCGGCGTATTACGGCGCCATGCGCAAGGGCACGGTGGTGACGACCTCGCTCGTGAACCCCGACCGGTTCATCTCCGCAGCGCGCCCGCTGCTCGCCGCCGGGGAAGACATTCTCTTCGTCGGCATGTCGTCCGGCATCAGCGGCTCGTTCGGCTCAGCCAAGCTCGCCGCAGACGATCTGCGCGAGGAGTTTCCCGGACGGGACATTCAGCTTGTCGATACGCTCGGCGCCTCGCTCGGCGAGGGCATTCTCGTGCTGCGCGCCATCGAGATGCGCGAAAGCGGCGCAACGCTTTCCGAAACGGCGGCGGCGCTGCGCGATATGCGCTGGCGGATGTACCAGATCTTCACCGTAGACGATATCATGTACCTGCGCCGCACCGGGCGGCTCTCCAACGCCAAGGCGATCGTCGCCTCGGTGCTGCACATCAAGCCCGTGCTCAAGGGCAACGAGGAGGGCGCGATCGTCGCCGTGGACAAGATCCGCGGCCGCCGCAAGTCCATTGATGCGCTCGTGGAGCGCTACCGCAAATACGTTGTCGCGCCCGAAACGCAAATCGTGGGCATCGCCCATGCCGACTGCGCGGAGGACGCGGAATATCTCGCCTCGGCGCTGCGCATCGTTGCACCGCCGAAGGAGATCATGACGGTGATGTACGAGCCCGTGACCGGCTCGCACGTCGGCCCCGGCGCGCTGGCGCTCTTTTTCCTCGGCGACGAGACCGTCCGATCGAAATAAGGAATTTGACCCGCATATAAAAGGAGAAAAGAAACCATGAACGACTTTGTGATCTACACCGATTCCGCGTGCGATATCCCGCCGGAGCTGCTGAAGGAGTGGGGCGTGCCGTACTCCTGGCTGACCTACGTGTTCGACGGCGACGCGCGCCAGTACTCGAACTACGAGCTTCCCTTCCCCGAATTTTATGAGAAGATGCGCAAGGGCAGCGTTGCGCGCACAAGCGCCGTGAACGCGGACGCCTTTCTGCAGGGCTTTGAGCCGATTCTCCAGGACGGCAAGGACATTCTGTACATCGGCTTTTCCTCGGGTCTGAGCGGCACATACCACGCCGGGTGCATCGCCGCGCAGGAGCTGCGCGAAAAATACCCCGAGCGTGACATCCGCTGCGTCGACACGTTCGGCGCGTCCGGCGGCTTCGGTCTGCTGCTCTACATGGCCGTGCAGAAAAAGCGCGAGGGCGGCACGATCGAGGAGTGCGAAAAGGTCGTGCTCGACAACCGCTTCCATCTCTGCCACTGGTTCACGGTGGACGATCTCGTGTATCTCAAGCGCGGCGGGCGCATCAGCGCCGCCACCGCGTTCGTCGGCAACGCGCTCGGCTTCAAGCCCGTGCTGCACATGGACGACGCCGGCCATCTCATCAACATGTTCAAGGTCCGCGGCCGCAAGGCCTCTCTCAACGCGATGGCCGACAAATACGGCGAGCTCGCTCTTGACAAATCCGGCGGAACGGTGTTTATTTCTCACGGAGACTGCCGCGCGGACGCCGACACGCTCGCCGCGATCCTCAAGGAGCGCTACGGCGCTTCCGTCAAGGAGATCGTGGTCGTTGGCCCGGTCATCGGCGCGCACTCCGGCCCCGGCACGCTCGCGCTGTTCTTCCTCGGCGAGCACCGGTAAATCGCTACAGAAAGGAAACTTCCCATGATCGACTACCGTTACGATACCCAGCTCCTCATTGAAGGCACCGGCCTGGACGAGGACGCCATCAACGACTACTTCCGCACCAACTTCCAGGGCGACTGCCTGCTCGCCGTCGGCGACGATGAGCTCATCAAGATCCATTACCACACCAACGAGCCCTGGAAGGTGCTCGAGTACTGCGCCTCGCTCGGCGAGATCTTCGACATCGTCGTTGAGGACATGGACCGCCAGGCGCGCGGTCTCAACGGCTGATCCCCCGCTTTTTACAAAACGCCCCCGCTTTTCGGAGAGATTTCCAAAAGCGGGGGTTTTTCATAGTCTCAAATCTTAATAAGGATGAGAAACGCGGAGAGGAGAAGGCAGGCAAGCGGAACGATCACCGCATCAGCCGACCTGGTGGAGCATGCCGAAGAGCACGCTTACCCGCCCCGGGAACCGGTCAAGGCCGATGTACATCGGCACGCCGCTCTGGTCGCCGTCGAAGTATACGGTCAGGTAGCTGTTCGCGCCGGCAAAATCCGTCAACAGCTCGCCGCCGCCCGGATTGAGCTGGGCATAGTGGAACATGGCATCGTCCGTCTGCGCGAGGCGGTAGCCGGAGAAGCCCCAGTATTTCGCGAGCAGCGTGCAGAACTTGTCCACAGTCATGCCGTCCGGCAGGATGTCGTCATAGTTGTTGTACGTATGGAACGTCTCCATACCTTTGTCCGTCTCCACCGTCACGTCGCCGCCGGGGATGGGCGCGTCTGTCTCGTCCGCCTTGGCCTCCGTGCTGACCTGAACGATCTTTCCGCTCATCGTATCAACGAAAAGATTCATGTGATACTTCCCGTCGGCCGTTTTGCCGCGGACAATGTAGCTGTGGGGGAAAATGCGCCCGAACCAGTAGTCGCTCACGCCCATGTTCGGCGCTTCGCCGAGATAGTCCGGTTCGCCGTCAAAAAAGCGAAACTCCGAAGAGAGAATGCCCATGTCCTGCATTTTTGCAATTTCCTGCCGCGCGACCTTAACCGCCTGCGCGGGGCTGTTAATGAGCCGCCCGGCAGCAAAGGCGCTCCCGGCGAGCACGAGAACAAGCGCCGCTGCGATCAGCACGGTGCGAAGCGTCCGCTTCGCGCGAAGGGTTTTTCCTGTAGTCTTTTCCTGCATAGCCGATGTGACCTCCTGAATGATTTCGTCGTCGATCCCACCGGCCGCCTCCATAATGTCCAACGCTTTCACAGCAATTCCTCCCGAATGAGATAGTCGCGCAGCTTTTTCCGGCTGCGGCAAAGCGAGGTATGTACCCTTCCCTCCCGGCAGCCGAGCCTTTCGGCGATCTTCGGGGTGGGCAGGGCCAGATAGTAGCGGGCGGTGAAAATGATCCGGTCGTTTCGGGAAAGCGTATGGAGAAAAGCGTTCACCGCGCGGGAGAGCTCCCGCGCCTCCACGGCGCGCTCCACGCTCTCCCGCCCCGCGACGCACTCAGCGAGCTCGTCGAGCGCCGCGTCCGCCTCACCGCCGCCGCGTTTCTGCGCGCTGCCGGCGCGAAAGCGGGAAAATGCGCCGTTGCGCACGGTGCGGAAGAGGTATGCGCCGAGATGCGCCGGGCGCTGCGGCGGGATGGTGTTCCATAGCGAGAGATAGGCGTCCTGCACGATCTCCTCGGCGTCCTCCGCCGCGGGGAGAAACCGGCGCGCGAGGTTCTCGCACGCGCCGCCGTACTTCCGTGCCGTTTCGGCGATCGCCTGCTCGTCACGCCGCCAGTACAGGTCTACGATGAAGCTGTCCTCCATGATCCTTCCTCTTTCTTTTGGGGCTGCCCCTTGTTGGTTCACGCTTGAGTACTCACTCTTATAGACGCAATTGGGGGCAAAAAGCTTACAGGAAAAACGAGAAAAAATGGAAAGCCGCTCTCCGAACGAATCAGAGAACGGCAATCCCTCAGTCTCGGCTTTGCCGAGCCAGTTCCCTTTACACAAGGGAGCCTATTTTTTATCGGCTGTACATGGCCGTCATGGCAGCGATGCGGTCGGCAAGCTCTGGGGTGAGAGCGCCGGGCTTCATGCGCCAGCACCAGTTGCCATGGCCGAGGATGCCGGGGACGTTCATGCGCGCCTCGCCGCCGAGGGCGAGCCAGTCCTGCATCTGCGCAACGAAGAGATCGGCCACCGAGCTCATGCCGCCGCGGATGATGCCGTTTACATAGCCCTCCTCGTCGTTCAAGCCGAGATACCGCTTTGCATAGGCCACATCGTCGCCCTTCGCGTCGCCCAGCCATTGGGCAAGCGTGGCGTTGTCGTGCGTGCCGGTGTAGCAGATGCAGTTTGTCGGATAGCGGTGCGGCAGATAGTCGCTCGGCTCGCGCGAGTCGAATGCGAATTGCAGCACCTTCATGCCGGGGAAGCCCGAATACTCGCGCAGGGCGATGACCTCCGGCGTCATGAAGCCGAGATCCTCGGCGATGATGTCAAGGCCGGGAAGCGCCGTTTTGACCGCATCGATAAAGCTCTCGCCGGGGCCTTTGCGCCAATGGCCGTTGCGCGCGGTCGTCTCGCCATAGGGCACCGCCCAATAGCTCTCCAGACCGCGGAAATGATCGATGCGGACGGTATCATAGAGCTTGCCCGCGGCGCTCAGACGGCGGATCCACCAGCGGTAGCCGTCGGCACGCATCCGATCCCAGTCATAGAGCGGGTTGCCCCAGAGCTGCCCGTCGGCAGTGAAGTAGTCGGGCGGGACGCCCGCGACCTCCGTAGGACGGCATTGATCGTCAAGCTGGAAGTACTCGCCCTCCGCCCATACGTCGGCGCTGTCAAGCGGGACATAGATCGGCACGTCGCCGATGATGCGGATGCCCTGCTCGTGGATGTACGCGCGCAGCGCGTTCCACTGGCGGAAGAAGAGATACTGCGTGAATACGCAGAAGCGGATATCGTCCGCGAGAAGCTCCTCGTACCGGCGCAGCACGTCCTCGCTGCGCCGGAGACGAAGCTCCTCGTCCTCCCACTCGATCCACGGGCGCATGCCGAAGTGACGCTTGGCAGCGGTATAGAGCGCATAGCTGCGCAGCCAGCTCTCGTTTTCGCGGTAGAACGCCTCCACGCTCTCGCGCTCCTTCTCCCAGCCGCGCTCACAGGCGCGTCGCAGGAGGCCGGCTCTTCCGGCGTAGAGCGCGCCGTAGTCCGTCCGCTCCGGGTCGCCGCCGAAGGAAACGGCATCGACTTCCTCGCGCGTGAGAAGTCCATCCTCGATCAACTGTTCCAGATCGATGAGATACGGATTCCCGGCGAAGGCGGAATCCGTCTGGTACGGCGAATCGCCGTAGCCGGTCGGGCCAAGCGGCAGGATCTGCCAGTATTTCTGTCCCGCTCTATGGAGGAAATCGGCAAACTCCCTTGCTTCTTTGCCCAGCGTTCCGACGCCGTGCGGCGACGGAAGCGATGTGATATGCAGAATAATTCCGCTTGCTCGCATGGCAAACGCCTCTTTCGTCTCTTAGAATTTGCGGATGCTGTCCGTCTTTTCGAGCGTGTGCGGCGCGAGGACATGCTGCGCGCTCGTGCCGTTTTCGATCATGTCGAGAAGCACGGCGTAGCTCTTCTCCGCCATGAACGAGATCTGCTGCGTGACGGTGGAGAGCCGCGGCTCATAGTACCGGCAGATGGGCAGACCGTCAAACCCGATGAGAGAAATGTCCTCCGGGATACGCTTTCCGGCATCACAGATGGCGCGGGCCGCGCCGATGGCCATGACGTCCGCCATGGCAAACACCGCCGTGGTCTCCGGTGCATCCCGCAGAAGCTCGGCCATGGCTTCATAGCCCTCGTCAAAGCTGTAGTGCGCGGTTTTATAGTACCGGTCCACATCAAACGTCATGCCGCGCTCGGTGAGCGCGCGCAGCACACCCGCATAGCGCAGGCGGCCGGTATCGGAGTATTCGCGCTCGCCGCCGATGACGGCGATTTTTTTATGCCCCATATCCGCCAGATATCCGACGGCCGCCGCGGCAGCAGCGGTATCGTCGGTCGTGACGCTGGAAAGATTTCCGAATCCGAGCTCTGCCGCAGAGTTCGTTACGAGCACCGCGGGGATATGGATCCCGGCAAAGGATTCGATGAAATCCTCGCTGCTGCCGCCGAGGAAGAGGATGCCCTGCGGCTTTACCTCGCGCACGCGCTTCACGGCGCGGCGCACCTCGTTGTCGAGCTCGCCGATATAGTCCACCACGAGCTGGTACTCCCCGCCCGTTGCCACGGTTTGGAGCCGCTCGACCAGCGCGGCGAACAGCTCATTGTGCGTGCCGCGGACAACGACGAGAATGTTGTTGCTGTGGGTCTGCTTGAGATTGCGGGCGTTCGTGTTGAGCTCAAACCCCTGCTCCTTCACGATTGCCATGATCTGCTCTCTTGCCTTTTCGCTGACGTGCGGCTGGTTATTGAGCACGCGCGAGACCGTGCCGAGCGAATACCCGGAGAGAGCCGCCAGGTCCTTGATCGTCATCAGCCCTTCACCGCTCCGGCCGCAACGCCCTTAATAATGTGTTTCTGGCAGCAGAGATAGAAGATGATGACCGGCAGGATGCTCAGAAGGATCAGCGCCATCGTCGCGCCCATATCCACCTGTCCATAGCTTCCCTTGAGATGCTGGATAACGATGGGGATGGTCATATACTCCGTGCGGTCAAGCACGAGATACGGCAGAAGAAAGTCGTTCCACACCCACATGATCTCCAGCACGCCGACGGAGATCATCGTCGGCTTCATCATGGGGAGAACCACCTGGAAGAACGTGCGCACCGGGCCGCAGCCGTCGATGGCAGCGGCTTCCTCAATTTCCAGAGGAATGGATTT
>CAKTBC010000085.1 GCA_934533005.1 uncultured Oscillospiraceae bacterium
GAGCGTATTCGAGCGCTTCGGTGTGCCGCTGGAAGCGGTGGGGTATACCAGAAATGCGGACGGCACCACGACCGTGACCAATTCAATGGGCGGCGGTACTTCCGACGGCATGACGAGCACGGCACGCTACGATGCACAGGGACGGCTGGTGTATTGGGAGCGGGTGTGGACGTGGGCTAATCTGGGAACCACCAGCGTCAACGCCGAGACGGTCTCGTACCGCGAGGACGGGAAGATCGCCTCCACGCTGCAACGCTCCGACCTCAGCGGGAGCAATGAGGAATACACAACACTCACAACGTACATCTACAATGAGCGCGGCGATCTCACGCGCATCAACGTGGAGTACGATCCGACGGATATTTTCGGCCCCGGATACTACCACGAGCTGCGCTACGATGAGCAGAACCGCCTCGTCGCCTATGTGTTTCATTATGCCGACGGCAGGGAAGGACTCCCGAGCGGCAACACCTATTTCTGGTACACAGAGGACGGGCAGCGCCGCTATTACCATATGGACACGAACGGCAATCTCGTCGGCGGCCCGGACGGCACCTCGGGCGATAATCCCGTCCGCCGGTAATGCGGACAAACCCAAAACAAAAAAACAGAGAGCCTGCGCCCTCCCGGATCGGGAGCCGCAGGCTCTCTCTTTTCAATCGACGGAAACATAATACGGCAGATCAATCGGTCTCATATCTCCATAACAGTTGAAGGCTTCTATTATGCTCGTAAAATACAGTTTATGTCCCCACTCTGTGGGATGATGAATATAATCCGCCATGACATCCCGGCTGATTGGCTTGATTTCTCCAACCCGATCAAAGATGTCATACACATCCGCGAAATAAACGTTTTTCCTGCCGGCAATGTCTTTCAGCACCTCGTTGTAGAGCTTGGTTGCCTCAACATTTTCCTCTTCCCACGTCATGTTCTGCTGCGGAAAACCGATCAGAATGACATCGATCCCGTTTTCCTGAAGAATATCAACGGCGCTTTCCATATCGCTCTTATAGCAGTTTATATTTTTCTCCGCAGCGGCATCCGTATCGCAATGATCCTCCATGCCAAATTCGATCATGACCACATCCGGATGCAACTCTATAATTTGAGGAATGTTTTCCAGCAGGTAATCCCGGCTTCCTTCTTCGACCGATAGCTGCGCCGTGTTGACATCCACACCGTAATACTGTTCCAACGATCCGGCAAGATAATACAGGAATATATCCTGACCGTTCGTATCAGCACCGGCGCCGATGGAATCACCGCATAAAGCGATCGTTATGCTCTCGCCATTAAGAACCTTGCTTTTTACGTCGTCGCTCAGATACGAACTGCTGTCCGTTACGGCTTCCAATTCCTTCTCACTGACCAGGTACTCATAGTCCACGCAGATCTGATAGCTCCGGTTGCTTTCCGGATTCTGATTTTCGGAATCGCGGACCAGGGAAAACTTCCCGGAATCATACGTCACATGATGTTCGCTGTAATTTGGAATTGCCGACGAATCGGTCCTTCGTATTGTACCTCTTTCATAGTCAACAAGGTAATCGGTTCCTTCTTTATACTCAGCTACATTTCCGGCGCTGTCCATGCTGTAAACGCTTCGGACTTCCTCCGGCTTATGAAGCAGTCTTTTCGGCAGAAGATCGACCAGAACAAGGGTTTCTCCATGCTCCGACTTCGTGATTTCCGTCAGACTTTCCGATTTGATCGCCCCGCATAGCCGCAGATCCTCCGCGAGAATACTTGTTCTTACCCTTTGCCCCTCGCTGTTGCAGTGATTTACCGCATCCGCCATCAAATCGATCGGGAACATGTACAACCGGGGATCGCTGATATAGGGGATCCCCACCAGCTCCTCTTCCAGCTCTGCCAGCTTTAAAAAATCATCGACGCTGCACGAAACGCTTTCGTACAGGATCGGGGAGGAGACAAAATAAATGCTGGCGCCGCGCTCCTCAACATACTTTTTCAGATCCCTCAGGTATTCAATGCTTCGGTCGGTAATGCTTACGTTCCCGTTGTTATCGAGAACGGATATATGGCCGTAGGTGCTCTCCCTCTCAAAATAATCGGACATGGCATAATATCTGGGCCATGTCATCTGCCCGTTCTCAGAACTGAAAGCGCTTCGGGAATAGTTGCCGGAGGAGCCGCCGTACGAATGCTTTTTCGCGGCATACGAAAACATATATCCCACAAACTCTTTCCAGTCACCGGGCGGGATCAGCTTGTACATATCGATGTTATCATCAATGCCGGACATAATAAGCGACTGACCCCAATAAGCGAAATTATCTACCCAGTCGTACTCGTAGCCTAATAAGACGATATCCCCTTCATTTATGTTTTCCTTGGCCAGTTCGCTGGTAAACAAGTAGCCGAATCCGGCGTGCAATCCCAGATTGGCTACCTTATAACCGGTTTGCTCTTCCAAAAGTTCCTGATCCAGCCCGAACGCGGAGGAACTGCCAGCGATCATTATGATCTTCTTTTCATCTGTATTCTCCAGAATCCTGTATTTATCTACGATCATGCTCTGGTAGGAAGGCTCGAATACCCCTTTTTTCTGGATCAGGATCCCGAATACTACGGCTTCAAACAGGATCAGGCTGAGAAGAAGCGTGGTTAACATGAATTTAATATATTTCGACATACGAATATCCTCTCAGAACTGGAAATACAGGAAGGAAGCGTCAACGAATCCATCCGTATTGCATGCGCCGAATATGCATACACAAACGATCGTCGCTATCAGCAGACATTGCAAAACAAAGGGTTGAGCCTTATACCGGAGGTATACCTCGTGCTCCTTCCGGCGCGCATTCTGCACAACACAGAATACGATCGTCACGACCGCGGTCACAAATGTCGCTGCGGCAGTACCGGCGATATTTAATAATTCCGGATCAAATATACTGACAAAATCAAAGAACAGTATCCTTTTGCAGATTTTCAATGCGTCGATAATGCCGGAATGGAAAAACGTCCAGGTCGCGGTTATCAAGCCGAAAACAACAAATCGCTTTAGGAATACAATGCTTTCCAGCTCTTCGGATACCTGCCATTTTTCGTATATTCTCTTTTTTACGGGGCGTATCATCTGACCGGCCACGACCAGTAAACCATTGAACAGTCCCCATGCAACAAAATGCCACTGTGATCCATGCCATAAGCCGCTGATGAGGAAAACGATAAGAACGTTGATGTATTTTCTCAGCGTTCCCTTTCGGTTTCCGCCGAGAGGGATATAGACATTTTCGATAAACCATTCGTTTAGGCTAACATGCCACCGGTTCCAGAACTCGGAGGTGCTCCTGGACAGGTAAGGATTATTAAAGTTTCTGCCAACATCAATATTGAGAAGCTTGGCAGCACCGCGCGCCATGTCGGAATACGCATTGAAATCCGCGTAGATATACAGCGAAAAACAGCACGCGGCTATCAGCAATTCCATGGACGAATGATGCAGATAATCATCCAGAATACGGGTAACGACCGCATTCAGATTATTGGCCACAAGGATCTTTTCAAATGCGCCCCAAACGAACAGGATCGTGCCCTTCTGCGCCTGTTCAAAATCGAATTTTCCGGGATCCTTTATTTGCGGTAGAAGTATCCTTGCTTTCTGTATCGGGCCGGATAAGACCGAGGGAAAGAAGGCGGCAAATGCCGCATAACGAATGAGGTTCTTCTCGGCGGGGATCCTTCCGCGATATACGTCGGACAAATATGCGCAGGTCTGGAATACGATAAATGACAGGCCAACCGGCAATACAACGTTCCATTCTATATTGAGCCCGGATCCGATATTCAGCGCATCGGCTAAAAGATTGCCGTTCTTTATGATGAACGGCGTATATTTAAACCCGACCAGAACGGCAATTTCCAGAGCAAAGGAAAGAATATATGCGCCTCTGGAGTGCTTTTTCTCGATGATCAGCGCACTAAGATATGATACAAGAGTTAATCCAACCAGTGTGATCAGCATGGACGGATGACCGAACCCATAAAACAGATAGCTTCCGACGAAAATGGCTATATACCGATATTTTGACGGGATCACATAATATGCGGCGAAGAACACCAGCAGAAATCCCAAAAAAGGAAGCGACAGAAAATTCATGTTCCCTCCAAAAGTGACATCTTTTTCCTTCTTGCTACACACTATTTGCCATTATACCATAACAAATCGTTTTTTTGGTTACTTTCTTGATATTTTCAGTAAAAAAGAGAGTCTGCGTGCTCCCGGATCGGGAGCCGCGGGCTCTCTCTTTATCTTTTTTATTTTCCGTCTAGCGCCTCGCGCACGATTTCCCAAGCGTCGACGAGCGCGTCGAGCGAGCGCGCAGCGTTCGCGGGACTTGTGGAGGGAAGAAAAATATCTTCCCGCCCGGTGAGCGGGTAGATATACTTTCGGTACAGCCGGTGGGCTGTTCCGCCGTTCGTGAAGATCTGCCGGATGGACGCCGTTTCCAGGATGGGTGTGAGATCGTTCGGCACGGCGTTTCGGATGGAGGCGTCGGACGAGCCCGCAATCTCGCACGAGGCGATCACATCCCAGAGCGCGATGCGGTGTTCGAAGAGAAACGCGCGCTTTTCCTCTACCGTCTGCGGCACGTCTGCGCCGAGCAGCGCCGCGAGTACCCGCCAGAAGCGGTTTTGCGGATGCCCGTAAAAGAACTTCTGCTCGCGGGACTTTACCGAGGGGAACGATCCGAGAATCAGTATCCGCGAATCCGGCGCATACACTGCCGGGAAGGGATGACAGAGCGATTCTTTTTCCATTCCATTTACCTCCGGCATGAGAACTGCCCCCAGTATATAACCGCCCCGGCGCCGTTTCAAGAGCCGGGGATCGTATGGCGAGGCGGCTTATGGTTTTTCTTCTTTTTTTCGATATCCAAGCGCCGTGGAGATCATCGCGGCCGCGGCGCAGACCTCGTCGATCGCCGTGCGAAAGGCGTCGGACTGTACGCTGCGGAGCATGCCGATGACGCTCACGGCGTACCGCGCCTGTCCCTCCACGGTATAGACCGGCGCGGAAACAGAGCGCAGACCGATCCGGTATTCGCCGTTTTCCACGGCGTAGCCGTCGGCGCGGCAGCGGTCAATCTCCTGCATCAGAGCGGGAATGTCCGTAACGGTGTGGGGCGTGAACTGCGTCATGCTCTGCGCGCGCAGCACGGTTTCCGCGCTGGTGCGCGGCATGTGCGCAAGGAACACCTTCCCCGGCGCTGTGCAGTAAATGGGCAGTCGTGTGCCGATGTCCGATACAACGCGCAGGCCGTTTCCCGTCTCCGCCTGATCGAGCGTGATGACGCTGCCGCCCTCGCAGAATGAGAGCATGACGGACGCGCCCGTCTGCTGGCACAGATGCTCCATATAAGGCCGCGCCGAGCGCGATATGTCCCACGAGCGCTTTACCTGCTGTCCATATTCAAAAAGCCGCACGCCGAGGGTATACCGGCCGTCGGACGTCTGCGTTACCACGTCGTACATACGCATTGTCGTCAGCAGGCCGAACACGGTGCTTTTCGGATAGCCGCACAGCGCGGACACCTCCTTGAGCAGCAGCGGTCTGTCCGCCCGGCTGAGGATCTGCAATACCTCGAAATGGAATGACCATTTTCGCCTCTTGCTTTTCCGCCTTTTCTGTTCGGAACACGAAAGAAACCCGGTTGCCGCTTAATGCGTAACCGGGTTTCTCGACAGACTGAAGGGACTGCCGCGAGGCAGTCCCTTTTCGCGTGTTCATTTGTCGGCATACTCCCGAATGCGCAGCTTTACAGCCTCAAATTTCTCTTTGTCAAACACATACGCCCCACGCGGCTTTACGAAATTCCGGCTGCCTCGCGGCTCATCGGCGTAGCGGGGGATGAGCTGGATATGGTAATGATTGTTCGGCCCGTCGCACATCGTGCAGAGGTATACTCGCTCACACCCGTAAACCTCGCAGAGGATCTTCATAAACTGCTTTGCGAAGCGGATGATCTTTTCGTTGAGGCGGTCGGGGGCTTCGCTCATGTCGTGATAGTGCTCAACGGTTGAGATACACATGTGTCCTTCCGAGCGCGGATTGCTCACGAAGAAGCATTCGATCTCACCATCCTCGTACAGCATTTTGTCCGCTATATCGCCGTAGAGCGAGCCGCCGGTCTCCCGGTCAAAGCAGGTAGGGCAGATGCCCATGTCCACAAGCTCTCCTGCTGTGAGCTTTAATAGATTCCCTGGATTCCCTTGATTCATACAAATCTCTTTTCTCTTTATTCAGGTTTTCAAAACAAAATGACTCTTGTAAAAATCCAAAAGTCCCTCGCTGCGCATTTTTCCCAGCTCCTGCGACAGTCCGGTGCGCTCTACCGCGAGATAATCCGCAAGCTGCTGCCGGGAAAAGGGAATATCAAATTCACAGGTCCCGAGCCGCTGCGCCTCGGCGGAGAGGTAGGACATCAGCTTTGCGCGCGTGGTGCGCTGGCCCATGTGCGTGAGCTTTTCGCCGAAACGAAGATTCTTCTCGGCAAGCTCGCCGAGAAGATTTCGGATGATCCGGCTGTGATGCGCGCAGGCGGAGGGACACACGTTCAAAACGCGCTTCACATTCAAAAACATTGCCATGACGGGCGTTTCGGCGAGTACACTCACATTCAGCAGCGAACCGGGCGCGCAGGCATAGGCGGCGGCGAACGTCTGCCCTGCGCACGCCTTAGAGAGAATGTTGCGGTTGCCCCAAATGTCCTCCTGCACGATCAGAACGCTGCCCAAAAGCACAAGACCGACGGATTCCGCCGTATCACCGGCGTGCAGCAGGAACGTATCCTTCGGGAAGCTTTCGGTTTTCGTATCGAGACAGGAGAGCATGGCTGTGAGCTCCTCCTCGGAAATGCCCGAAAAAAGCGTGGAGGAGTGAATGATTGGCCAAAATTCTTTCATAGAAATCCTTTTTTTGTTGAAAATTCAACCGACTTGTTGAAAGTATTATACTACAATCCAAGCGTAAAACACAAGGAGGGCATGGATATGAAAAGACGGATCATTGAGATCGATCAGGATAAATGCAACGGCTGCGGCGCTTGTGCTGCCGCATGTCACGAGGGAGCCATTGCTATGGTAAACGGCAAAGCGCAGCTTATGCGCGACGATTACTGCGACGGCCTGGGCGACTGTCTGCCCGCCTGTCCCACCGAGGCGATCTCCTTTGTGGAGCGGGAAGCGGCGGCCTATGACGAGCAGGCGGTGCTCGAAAACAAGCAGAAGAAAATGCGCCAGCAGGGGATGCGCCTTCCCGGCGGCTGCCCCGGAACGCGGATGAGAACACTCCGGCACGAAGAGCCGTCTGGCGCCGAGGCCGTACCTGCCGTGGTGCCGAGCCGGTTGTCCCAATGGCCGGTGCAGATCAAGCTCGTTCCGGTGAACGCGCCGTTCTTCGAGGGGGCGAAGCTGCTCATCGCTGCCGACTGCACGGCATATGCCTATGCTGCGTTCCACGAGCGGTTCATCCGGGGGCATATCACTCTTGTGGGCTGCCCGAAGCTCGACAGCGTGGATTATTCTGAGAAGCTCACCGAGATCATCCGAAATAACGATATCCAAAGCGTCACCGTCGTCCGCATGGAAGTCCCCTGCTGCGGCGGATTGGAGCACGCGGCAAAGACCGCTCTCCAGAACAGCGGAAA
>CAKTBC010000086.1 GCA_934533005.1 uncultured Oscillospiraceae bacterium
GTTGCACGGGGAATAAGCCCGCGCTCGATCTTTAAAAAACGAAAGAAGTTTCGAAGATCGAGAAAATACTCATCGACCGTGGCGCGCGAATGACCCTTGATCGTTTCATGATAGGTCAAGTAATCCCGCAGAATGGGAGGTGCTTCATAGCGGTAGTCCATAGATGAATCCTCATAGCAGAAAACAGCCGGATGGGGAGATACGGTTCCGGCCATGCATAAAATTAAACAAAATAAAGATTTTGTTTAATTCGGGGGAGCAGTTTTTAAATGAATATGGCGGTAACGGCGTCGCGGACGTTTTTCGCCGGCAAAAGCTTCATGCCCTTTGGAAGCTTGATATCGTCCTTGCAATGCGCTGGAATGACGCACCGCTTGAATCCGAGACGCGCGATCTCCTGCAAACGCTGATTGATCGACGGGACGGATCGAATTTCGCCCGTAAGCCCAACCTCGCCAATTGCCGCAAGATCTTCCCCAATGGGCTTGTCTCGCAGGCTTGAAGCGATTGCAAGCGCAATGGCAAGATCTGCCGCTGGCTCGTCCAGCTCGAGACCGCCGACAACATTTACATAGGCGTCACACCCGGCGACGTGAACGCCGCCGCGCTTTTCGAGGACAGCAAGCAAAAGCATCAGCCGGTTGAAGTCTACACCGTTGGCTGTGCGGCGTGCCTGATTTGCGTTGCTCGGCGAAAGCAGCGCCTGTACCTCGGCAAGGATCGGGCGTGACCCCTGCATCACGCAGGAAACGCATGTGCCAGGCGCATTGATCGGACGGCCGGACAGCATGACCTCCGACGGGTTCGGAACCTCGCGCAGCCCGGTGTCGCACATTTCAAAGACGCCGATCTCATTCGTAGAACCGAAACGGTTTTTGGCCGCGCGTAGGATGCGGTAATTCAGTGAGCGGTCGCCTTCAAAGTACAGCACACAATCCACCATGTGCTCCAAAACCTTCGGCCCGGCGATGGCGCCTTCTTTATTCACGTGGCCGATGACAAACGCGGTGATGTTCATCGTTTTCGCAAGCTGCATCACAGCCATCGTGCAATCCTTCACCTGGCCAATGCTGCCGGGCGCCGAAGCAATGTCATTGTTGTACATCGTCTGTACTGAGTCGATGATCAGAATGTCCGGCTGTAAATCCTCCACGCTCTGCGTAACGGCATTGATGTCCGTTTCCGCGAGAACATAAAGATCATCGCTCGATACGCCAAGGCGCTGTGAGCGCATTTTCAGCTGGCGCTGGCTTTCTTCACCGGTCACATATAGAATCTTTGCGTCTGGAATGTTGCCGCAGATCTGCAGCAACAGCGTGGATTTACCAATGCCGGGCGCACCGCCGACAAGCACGAGCGAGCCGCGCACGGCGCCGCCGCCAAGAACGCGATCCATTTCCGCCATACCGGTGGAAAAGCGGATCTCCTCCTCATCGTCAAGCTGTGAAACGGGTTTGGGAACGCTCCGGCGCGTCCCGGCGATCTTCACGGCGGCGCTTTTGGTCGCTGCATTGCCTGAGGGCGCGGATGGCGCTTCCACGATCGTATTCCACGCACCGCACGCCGGACAGCGTCCAAACCACTTTCCAGTCTCGTTGCCGCATTCCGTGCAGAAAAAAACACTTTTGGCTCTCATAAAACGCCTTTCTCTGTAAATTGGAGATAGCACGCCGTCAAAACGGACGCGATTTTTTTCTGATGCTCCGCACTTTGCAGAAGCGAAAGCTCCTGCGGATTCGAAAGAAAACCGCACTCGACCAGCACGGCGGTACAGCGCACATGGGACAGGATATAGATGTCCTTCCCTGCCGGAACAGGAACGCGCCGGTTTTCCGGCAGAAGCGCCGCTGTAAGCTCGTTTTGAAGAAGCTCGGCCAAAGCGCGGCTGGGCTCATTCTGCGCATATAAGACCTGAGAGCCGTGCGGCCCGGCTGAGGGATAAATATTCTGATGGATGCTCAAAAAAATGGGCGAATCCATGCTTTCCGCGATCTCGACCCGCCGCCGCGTGTCCCATTTCTTCATGGCGGCTATGGTTTTGGCCTCGGGCGGGTAAGAAAGCACCTCGGATTCCCTCGTCATGACAGTATCAACGCCAAGAAATGCGCAGAGATCCCGGACTCGCAGCGCTACAGCGAGATTCAGCACGCTTTCCACCGTTCCATCCGGCGCTACAGCGCCGCCGTCTGCGCCGCCGTGGCCGGGGTCTATGATCAGCACAGGCAGGCGCTCCGCCGTCTCCGCCGATGCGGATCGAGTGTCTGCACCGGACAAAAACATACTATGTATTATGACACAAATCCAGAGGAATGACAAGGTGAAAAGCGCGGCATCTTCCGCGCAGACGCTTTTATACAGCTTTTTAACAAACAAAACGCATCGCCCCCTCAAGCTATGCTATGAGAGCGGCGATGCGTTTTATGTGCGGAAGGACTCAGCCTTCTTTCAGGAATTTTTCCAGCCGGTCCAGGCCTTCCTTGATCGTTTCGAGCGACGTGGCATACGTCCAGCGGACGAAGTTCGGCGCGTCAAATGCACAGCAGGATACAACAGCGACGAGCCCCTTTTCCAGAAACGCCATGGCGAAATCGTCGGCGTTATGGATCACGCGTCCGCCGAGCGTGCGCCCGATGAGCTTTTCGAGATTCATCATCACGTAAAATGCGCCATCCGGCTTCAGGCAGCTCACACCGTCGATCTTGTTCATGCGCTCTACAAGGTAGTTCCGGCGCTCTTCAAAGACCTTGCGCATTTCCTCCACGCTATCCTGCGGGCCTCGCATGGCCTCCGCCATCGCTGCCTGGTTCATGGCACCGATGTTGCCAAGCGCGTGGCTCAGGCAGTTTGTCATCACTTTGGCAATGCGCTTATCGCCGCAGGCGGCAAAGCCGCAGCGCCAGCCGGTCATGGAATAGCTTTTGGATACGCCGTTGATGATGATGGTGTGATGCTTCACCTCATCGCCGAGCGCTGCCACGCTGGTGAACTTGCGCCCGTCGTAGCAGAGGCGGTAATAGATCTCATCGGCAATGATGTAGATATCGCGGCGAACGCAGACCTCCGCAAGCGCTTCCAGCTCCTCTTTGGAATAGATCATGCCGGTCGGGTTGGAGGGGTTATTGAGCACGAGCGCCTTTGTTTTGTTCGTAATGGCGGCTTCCAGCTGCTCCGGCGTCATTTTGAAATGCTGCGCCTCGGTCGTCGGAACGATCACCGGAACGCCGCCGACCATGCGGATCTGCTCGGTATAGCTGACCCAGAACGGTGCAGGAACGATAACCTCGTCGCCGGTATCTAGCAGCGTGAAGAACGTGGCATACAGACAGGCCTTTGCGCCGTTTGAGATGACAATGGCGTCATAGTCAAAATCTACGCCAAGATCTTCCTTCATCCGGTATGCAACGGCCTTGCGCGCCTCGACGGTGCCGGGCGTCGGCGTATACTTCGTCTGCCCCTCCTGAATGGCTCGGATCCCCGCTTCCTTGATATGGTCGGGCGTATCAAAATCCGGCTCCCCTGCTCCAAAGCCTACAACGGGGATGCCCTCCGCCTTCATCTGTTTAAATTTCGAGTTGACCGCCAGCGTTGCAGACGGCGCGACCGCGGAACGGATCTTGGATAATTCTTTCATGGCAAAGCCCTCCATACAAGTATGGCGTCATTATATGGCATAGATGACAAAAAATCAAGAGCTAATTTGGGCAAAAATGCGCAGCCGAAGCGATTTTTTCGCCTCGGCTTGCAAGTTTGCTTATATGATTATGCAAATTAAAGAACCGCTGCCCTCGTTAACGATGCGCGTGAGCGTTTGCTGAAGCTTCGCCTGCGCGTTGACAGGCATTTGCCGGAGCTTCGTGATCACACCTTCGCTCGCAATATCGTAGAGAGATTTTCCGAAGATGTTCGACTCCCAGATACGGCTCGTATCGCCCTCAAACCCCTGTAAAAGGAAGTTGATAATTTGCTCCGAGGCCTTTTCTCCGCCGAGCGCGGGACTTACTTCGGTTTCGATGTTTGCCATGATCATATGAATGGACGGCGCGGACGCCTTGAGCCGCACACCGTAGCGTCCTCCCTGCCGGACGATCTCCGGCTCTTCAAGCTTCAGCTCATCCGGCGAGGGCACAACGATCCCGTATCCGGTCTCCCGGACATCCTTCAGCGCGCTGCTGATGCGGTCGTATTCGTTCTTGATGCCGCGCATCTCGGTCAGAAGCGCCATCAGGTCGCCGTCGTCCCGGATGGCGAAGCCGGATTGCTCGCTGATGGTCTGGTAATAGAGTGCTCTTGGAAGCTCCACACGGATATCCGCAATGCCGCAGCCCATTTGCAACGCCAGCACGGAGACGGAGAGAACGTTTTCCGCTTCACCGAGCGCATCCGTCATTGGGTAAACATCCCGAATACGCTGTACGCTCTGTGCTGATGTGCGGACGCCGTTATAAAGCGACGCGCGCAGCGGGTGCTCGATCGGCAGCGCATCGACCCAGCTCGGCAGGAACACATCCAACTCCGAGAGCGGAAATTCGCATAGCGCCGATTTGAGAATATCGCAAATGTCGTTTTCTGTCAGTTCCAGGCAATTTACGCAGACACAGCCAGTGCAGTATTTATCGCTGATCGATCGGCAAAGCGCCTTGGCGCTTTCCGAGTTCGGCTCGGCACTGTTGAGAACAATCGTAAACGGCTTTCCGATCTCCTGCAGTTCGCGGATCACGCGCTCCTCCGCTGGGACATAATCTTCGCGGGGGATCTCGCAGATCGTACCGTCGCACGTGACGACAAGCCCGATCGTTGAATGCTCGGCGATGACCTTGTATGTCCCCTGCTCCGCCGCCTCCGTAAGAGAAATTTCCTTATCGAACCACGGCGTTGTTACCATGCGTTCTACGCCGTCTTCAAACTGCCCGGAAGCGCCCTTGACCATGTAGCCGACGCAGTCAATGAGCCGAACGGAGAGATCGGTATCCTCGCCGAGGCGAATCGTCACCGCCTCTTCCGGGATAAATTTTGGCTCGGCCGTCATGATGGTGCGCCCGGAGCCGCTCTGCGGCAGCTCATCACGGGCGCGCTCCTTCCGGTAGACATTGTCGATGCGTGGAATGACAAGCGTTTCCATGAAACGCTTGATGAAGGTGGACTTGCCCGTGCGGACCGGTCCCACCACACCAAGATATATATCTCCGTCCGTGCGGAGAGCGATGTCCTCGTAAATCGTTGATTCAGACACGGTCAGACCCCCTGTACATGATTTCAATGCATCCTATGGGGATAAGCCGGTAAATATGCTTCTTTTAGAATCCGAACCCGCGCGAAAGCGGTCCCTGTAGCCGCGAGAGGCACACATCGGTCTCCGGGAAGCCCTGCCGCAGCATCTCCGCGAGCGGCGCCGTGACAACGTTTTCGGTGGCAAAATGGCCGCCTTCTATGAGATTCAGCCCCAGCTCCGCTCCGTCGATCCATTGGTGGTGCTTGATCTCGCCGGTCAAGACTGTATCGCAGCCGCGCTTTGCCGCCTCATAGAGAATATCGCCGCCTGCACCGCCGCAGAGCGCCAGATATTCCACACGGCGCGATGCGTCATAAAAGCGCATATCCAGAGCAGAAAGCGCCGTGCGCGTCTGGACGAGAAAATCCGAAAGGGGCATTGCCTCCGGCAGACGGCAGAAACAGCCGATGTCCGGCGTGTACTCCAACTCTTCCCCACCGACGGCGTTCGCGAGCGCCGTGTTCACGCCGCCCTCCAGGGCGTCGAGATTCGTGTGCAGACATATGGCCGATAAATTTCCCTGTAAAAGCGCAATGACGCGCTTGACGTCTGGCGTATCTGTGCAGATGCGGTGCAGCGGTGTAAAGATGACCGGATGATGCGAAACGATCAGCTCCGCGTGAAGCGAGAACGCTTCCTCGATCGCCTGCTGCGTGATATCAAGCACGACAAGAATGCGGCTTACCTCGCGCTCCGGAAAACCACAGAGCAAGCCGACGTTATCAAAATCCAGCTTGAGCGATGAGGGAACGCGCTCCTCAAGATAATCGGCTATTTCACGAACCGTTGCCATGATTTGTCCTCATTTCTGCAATGTCCGCTGCGGCGAGGCGCAGCGTGTTCAGCCGCTCACGGTCGTTCTCCCGTTCTGAGCGTTCCATGCCGTGAATGGCAATCTCCAGACGCTTTTCCTGCTCGGAGAGGATATCCGGGAATAGCGGATCCGAAAAGAGCAGCGAGTATTTTCCGCAGTATAACTCTCCCGGGGACAGCTCGCCCGGTGTCCCGGCGCACACGGCGAGAATGGAATAGAGCCGCCCGGTATCGCGCACAAGGCGTTCGGCACATATAGCAAGACCGAGTGACGGCAGCGCGGCGCGCAGTTCCTCCGGCCGCGACATCGGCTGCAAAATAAGGAACGCTCCCTGACACACCCACGGCGCAGCACGAAGGATCCCGGAAATGTTTTCTCCGCCCATGCCTGCAATTACAACGGTGTCAACGCTGCCCGGCGAAACGCCTGTCAGGCCGTCACAGAGGATGCAGGAAAGGTTCTGCACCCCGGCACTATAGGCGTTTTCCTTCGCGCGCGAGAGCGGGCCCGGACGGATATCTGTAGCGACGGCGCTTTGAATTCTGCCATCCAGTAAAAGACGAATGGGAAGCAGTGCATGGTCTGTTCCGACATCGACAAGGCGTGCACCGTGCGGCACGAGCGCGGCAATGGCCGCAAGACGCGGCGGTAGTTTAAATGTATGATCCATATAGCAATTATGAAAAACGGCGAGGACGAAAAGTGCCCTCGCCGTTTTTACTCCTTTTTTCAGCCCTGAGCCGCGATGAACTCGTTGACCTTCTCGACAAACTTATCGACGTCGACGCCGTGCGCAGCGCAGGCTTCCTCGACGTTTTCGCCGCTCGCCATGGCGCAGCCCATGCAGTGCATGCCGATCGCCTGGAACATCGGCGCGACGAACGGAGCATTCTCCATGATCTCGGCGATCAGAGTAGACTTTTCAATCTGGTACATTGTTTGGCCTCCTAAGAAGTGTATAGATGTATTATACCCAGGATGTTTCCATTTTTCAACCGGTTTCGACAAAATTGAGAAAAAGAAAACAGGAGCGGATATCCGCTCCTGTTTTCTTGTGTCAGGTGACCCCGAACGTCAAATTACTGCTGGTTCGCCTTGATCTTGGCGAAGCAATCGCTGCAGTAGACCGGACGGTCAGACTTGGGCTCAAACGGCACGCGAGCCTCGCCGCCGCAAGCAGCGCAGGTAGCCGTGAAGTACTCACGGGGGCCACGAGCGGAGTTCTTGCGAGCGTCGCGGCAGGCCTTGCAGCGCTGGGGCTCGTTCTGGAAGCCGCGCTCCGCGTAAAATTCCTGCTCACCGGCGGTGAAAACGAACTCGTTGCCGCACTCTTTGCATACCAGGGTCTTGTCCTCGTACATTTGCTGATCCTCTCTTTGATTCTGCCCTTGGGCTTGATATTGCGTTCAGCTTTCGCTGTTGTCGCCTGAAGAAATTATCCGGGAGAGCTTGCGCCGGATTCGCTGTACGGC
>CAKTBC010000087.1 GCA_934533005.1 uncultured Oscillospiraceae bacterium
TTGCCGCCGTAGCCCATGTTGTAAATGCCGGTCGGGTCGTTCACGACAAGATCGACGAGGCCGCTTTCAAACTCGGTGATCAGCTCCTCCATGCCGCGGTAGGCGCGCAGCTGCACCTCGTCCACGGGGAGATTTTCGCTCCCCTCATAGGAATCGAACTTCACAAGCGCCGTATGGTCATCGTTATACATATACGGCCCCGATCCGGCGGGAACATCCTCGTTGACGGAGCCGGATTTGATGACCGGAATGCTCATGCGCTGCGGGAGCTGCGCGTTGTCCACGCCCTCCGTGGCGAGATACACCTCGCCGTTGAAGGCGCTCGAATAGACACGCCCGATCTGCTGCTGCAGATGCTTGTGTTTCTCGCTCGTGAAAATGCAGGACACGGAGTACGCCACGTCCTGCGCGGTGAGCGTGGAGCCGTCGTGCATCTGGATGCCCTCCTTGACCTTGAGCACCCACACGCCCGCACTGCCCTCGTTTTTGGAGTAATACCAGTCCGAGAGGATGCGCGATGTCACGTTGAAGTTTTCATCGACCTCGAAGAGACGGTCGTACACGAGGCAGTCCACGAGCTGGTTGAGCGTGCTCTGCGTCTTGATGGGATTGAGGCTCTCCTCATAGTCGAGAGAGAGGGAGAACACGTTGTCGGCGGCGTCGCCGAACGTGAGCGTCTGGCCGGAGACAGTCGCCGCGCCGTCGGCGGAGGGGTCGGGCGTTGCTTCCGGCTCCGCGGCGGTCTCGCCGCACGCGGCAAGAGAAAATACCATCGCCGCAGCAAGCAGCAGGGCAAAGATTCTTTTATATTTCATAGGCGATACCTCAAAGCATGATCACAGACGCCATCGTGCCGCGGCGGCCCTTCGTGGCGCGGTGCGACCAGTACACGTCCTGCATGCACATCGTGCAGTCCGGCGACACGTCAATGTGCTCCGGCGCAAGGCCGAGCTGCAAAAGCCGCCGGCGGTTTGTTTCCTTGAGATCGACGAGAAACTTTCCCTCGACGCCCTCTTCCGGCGGGCAGAGCCCCTCGGCGTCGCTCCCGAGCAGGGCATGCACCGCCTCCGGCACTTCCGGGCCGGTTTCAAAGCAGCAGCGGGAGATGGCCGGGCCGATCGCGGCACGGATGTTCTCCGCTCTCGCGCCCATGTCCTCCATGGCATGCACGGCGGAGCCCATCATGTCGGCGACCGTTCCCTTCCAGCCGCTGTGCGCGGCGGCGACGATGCCCGCTTTCGGGTCATGGAACAGCACCGGCACGCAGTCGGCCGTCCACACGCAGAGCGGCACGTCCTTCCGGTCGGTGATGAGCCCGTCGCAGTCCTCGGGGCGGTGCGGCAGCGGCGGGAGAGCGCGCTCAGCCTCCGTCACATACCGGAGTACCGTGCCGTGTACCTGCCGCGTGAAGCAAAAGCCCTCGGCGGGAAACTCCGCCGCGGCGCGGAAGCGCTGCCAGAGCGCGCGCACGCGCTCCTGCCGCTCCTCGCTCTCCCACTCGGGGTCGGGCTTTGAGCTGAACGGGAAATCCCCAACGTCTCCGAGCCGCCGCGAGAAGAGATGCTTCGCGCCGAGCACGTCCGATGTGACCCATTGGATATTGTCTTTTTCGCAGAGTGTAAATGCCATAGCTGATTCCTTTTCGGGAGTGCGGCGGGGAACCCCTCCGTCAGCCTCACGGCTGCCAGCTCCCCTATTAGGGGAGCCAAGTCCGTTTTTCAGCATCTTACTTGCCTCCCCTCGCCAGGGGAGGTGGCAAAAACGAAGTTTTTGACGGAGGGGTTTCCCCCACACATTTATAAATGTATAACCTTACTGGTTTCTGCCGCAGCAGTCCTTATACTTCATCGGCAGGCCGTTCGGGCGGAGCTTGCCGCACGGGCAGGGATCGTTCCGGCCGGGCTTTTTGACCTTTTTGACCGGCTGCTTGCGCACGGAAGCGTCGCCCCCGGCGTTCGCCACGGCGTTTTTCGTCACGCTCTTGCGCTCAACGCGCTCCTCCTTGCGGACGCGGACGGTGTAGATACGGCGCACGACCTCGGCGCGGATGCCCGCGATCATCGCCTCGAACATATCGAAGCCTTCCTTTTTGTAGGCATCGATGGGCTTGATGTTGCCATAGCCGCGCAGGCCGATGCCGCGGCGGAGGTTGTCCATGGCGTCAATGTGATCCATCCAGTATTCATCCACGACGCGCAGCATGATAACGCGCTCGAGCTCGCGCATGAGCGGCGTGCCATCCGGCATGTGGCCGAATGCCTCCTCGCGCTTGGCATACACGTCCGCGGCGATGGCGGCGAGCGTTTCGTTGAGCTCTTCCACGGTCATGCCGTCGTGGTAGACGACCTCGCCCGGCCGTACAAAGAGACGGGTGAGCGGCGCGATGCGTTCGTTCAGATCGTCCTGGTTCTCCGGCGGGACGTTGCCGGCCGCCTCGGCGATCGTGTCGCGCACCATGCCCTGGATGTTCTCGCGGATGTCCTCGCCGTCGAGCACCTTGCGGCGCTGCTCGTAAATGAGATTGCGCTGCACGTTCATGACGTCGTCAAATTCGAGCGTGCTCTTTCGCGCCTGGAAGTTGCGGCTCTCGACGGTTTTCTGCGCCTGCTCGAGAGCGCCGGTGAGCATTTTGTGTTCGATGGGCGTGTCCTCGTCTACGCCAAGGCTCTCAAATACATTGATGAGCCGCTCGGAGCCGTAAAGACGCATGACATCGTCCGTCAGCGCCAGGAAGAAGCGGCTCTCGCCGGGGTCGCCCTGACGGCCGCTTCGGCCGCGCAGCTGGTTATCGATGCGGCGCGATTCGTGCCGCTCGGTGCCAAGGATATACAAGCCGCCCGCGGCGCGCACCTTTTCGGCCTCCGCGCTCGTCACGGCCTTGTGCTCGGCCATCTTCTCCCGGAAGAGGGTGCGCGCTTCGAGGATCGTCTCGTCCTCGGTCTCGGCGTAGCCGGTCGCCTCGCTGATCGTGTCCTCGTCGTACCCGGCGCGGCGCAGATCGGACTTGGCCAGATATTCCGGGTTGCCGCCGAGCATGATATCGGTGCCGCGTCCGGCCATGTTCGTGGCGATCGTCACAGCGCCGAGCTTGCCCGCCTGCGCAACGATCTCCGCTTCCTTTTCGTGGTGCTTGGCGTTGAGCACGTTGTGCGGCACGCCCTGCTTCCGGAGAAGGGACGAGATATATTCGCTCTTTTCAATGGAGATCGTACCGACGAGCACAGGCTGCCCCTTGGCATAGCACGCCTTGATCTGCTCGATGATGGCGCGGTCTTTGCCCGCCTGGTTCTTATAGACCACGTCGTTCCGGTCGATGCGGATGACGGGCTTGTTCGTCGGGATCTCGACGATGTCGAGCGCGTAGATCGACTGGAACTCCTCCTGCTCGGTGAGCGCGGTGCCGGTCATGCCGGAGAGCTTGCCGTACAGGCGGAAATAGTTCTGGAACGTGATCGTGGCAAGGGTCTTGTTCTCCTTCTGCACGTCCACATGTTCTTTGGCCTCGATGGCCTGATGCAGGCCTTCGGAGTACCGGCGGCCGAGCATAAGGCGGCCGGTAAATTCGTCGACGATGATGATCTCGCCGTCCTTGACGACATAGTCAATGTCGCGCCGCATGACGCCGTGCGCCTTGAGCGCCTGATTGATGTGGTGCGAGAGCGTGGAGTTTTCCATGTCGGCGAGATTTTCGAGGTTGAACGCCGCCTCCGCCTTCGCAATGCCGCGGGCGGTGAGTGTGGCGGTGCGTGCCTTCTCGTCGACGATATAGTCGGCGTCGATATCGTCAGACTCCTCTTCCTTCTCGTCCACGGACGCGACGACGAGCTTCTTGAGTCGCGAGACAAAGTCGTCCGCGCGGCGGTAGAGGTCGGTGGATTCGTCGCCCTGGCCGGAGATGATAAGCGGGGTACGTGCCTCGTCGATGAGGATGGAGTCCACCTCGTCCACAATGGCAAAGGCGTGCCCGCGCTGCACCATGTCCTCTTTATAGAGCGCCATGTTGTCACGCAGATAGTCAAAGCCCATCTCGTTGTTCGTGCCGTAGGTGATGTCCGCGGCGTAGGCGGCGCGGCGCTCAGCGCCGGTGAGGCCGTGGACGATGAGGCCGACCTTCAGACCCATGAAGCGGTGCACCTTGCCCATCCATTCGCTGTCACGCCGGGCAAGATAGTCGTTCACGGTGACGATGTGCACGCCCTCGCCGGTGATGGCGTTCAGGTATGCCGGAAGCACAGCGACGAGCGTTTTGCCCTCGCCGGTCTTCATCTCCGCGATACGCCCCTGATGCAGCACGATGCCGCCGATAAGCTGCACGCGGAAGGGCTTCATGCCCAAAACGCGCCAGCTCGCCTCACGCACAGCGGCAAACGCCTCCGGCAGCAGGTCGTCGAGCGTTTCGCCGCTCTGGTAGCGGGCTTTGAATTCCTCGGTCTTGGCGCGCAGAGCCTCGTCGCTCAGCGCGGCATATTCATCGCTCAGCGCCTCGATCTTATCGACGATCGGGAGAAGCTTTTTCACTTCCCGCTCGCTGCGGGTGCCGAACAGTTTATCAATAATACCCATGGTTTCGCCTTTCCTTCTCCGCCGCAGGGGCGGAGATAGTTATACTTATTTTAAACTATACCACATTTCCCGCCGAAAAAAAAGAGGAATTTCGCGCTCTTCGGGTTTGAACTGC
Source organism: uncultured Oscillospiraceae bacterium (assembly GCA_934533005.1). Taxonomy (GTDB): domain Bacteria; phylum Bacillota; class Clostridia; order Oscillospirales; family Oscillospiraceae; genus Apopatocola. The sequence continues at coordinate 4,679 of CAKTBC010000087.1, forward strand.
AAAGAGAAATGATGTATACTGTAAAATAGAATATTATGGACTGCTGCAAAGGAGGTCTGCATATGGAGGAGCACGGCACCGTGAAGGGACGCCGCCGCCACGTATTCGTCTGGAAGGCGCTGCGCCCGCTCGCCAAGCTCATCTGCTGGATCAAATTCGGCTTCACGAGCGAAAAAACGCGCGTCAAAGGGCCGTACCTGCTCGTGAGCAACCATGTCACGAACTGGGATCCCATCCTCGTCGCGTGCAGCTTCCCGGAGCAGACGTATTTTGTCACGAGCGAGCACCTGCTCCGCGCGGGGCTCGGCGGAAAGCTCGTGGCGTGGCTCCAGGCCCCCATCCCCCGCCAGAAGAGCGGGAACGCTGCGAGCACCGTTCTCACGATGATGCGCTATCTCCGCCGCGGGATGAACGTGTGCGTCTTCCCGGAGGGCAACCGCACATGGGACGGCGTGACGGCGGAGTTTCTCCCCTCGATCGGGAAGCTCGCGCGCTCGAGCGGCGCGTCGCTCGTCACCTACAAGCTCACGGGCGGATACTTTGCGAGTCCCCGCTGGGCGGGCAACTCCATCCGCCGCGGCAAAATGCGAGGCGCGGCAGTACGCGTATACTCTCCCGAAGAGCTTCGCGCGATGAGCCCGCAGGAGATCAACGAGCACATCGTCTCCGACCTTTACGAGGACGCCTACGCGCGCCAGCGCAAAAACCCCGTGCGCTTTGAGGGCAAGGCGCTTGCCGAGCACATGGAGCGGCTGCTCTTCCTCTGCCCGCGGTGCGGCCGGATGCACACACTCCAGAGCCGGGACGATACCGTCCGCTGCTGGAAGTGCGGCTTTTCGTTCCGCTATCTGCCGACCGGCTTTCTCACCGGTGAGGACATTCCCTTTGATAATCTCCGTGACTGGACGCGCTGGCAGAAGGGCGAGATCGTCCGGCTGTGCGATGAAGCCGGCGATAAGCCCATTTTCACCGACACTGACGTGCGCGTCGACACGGTCGTATCCGGCAGCAGCACGAAGCTCCTCGGCCGCGGCGACATGCGTCTTTTCCGCGATACGCTCGAGCTGCCGAAGGCGGAGATCCCGGTTTGCGATATCACCGGCGTGTCGCTCATGGGGCCGCAGGACCTTTACATCAGCGCCGGGGACACGCACTATGTCATCCGCAGCAGCACCATCCATTGCATGGTAAAATACCTTACGGCACTCTCGCATCTCAACGGCGACGTGCATTACGGCGAGTAACAAAACAGGGGAGAAATAGAAAATGAGAAAAATCGGCTTTGACAACGACCAGTACGTCCGGCTCCAGTCGGAGCGCATCCGCCAGCGCATCAACAAATTCGGCGGCAAGCTCTATCTCGAGTTTGGCGGCAAGCTTTTTGACGATTTCCACGCCTCGCGCGTTCTGCCGGGCTTCCAGCCGGACAGCAAGATCCGCATGCTCATGGAGATGAAGGCGGAGAGCGAGATCATCGTGGCCATCTCCGCGGACGACATCGAGCGCAACAAGCGCCGCGGCGATCTCGGCATCACGTACGATATGGAAGCGCTGCGCCTCATCGACGCTTTCCGCGCCTGCGGGCTGTACGTCGGAGGCGTCTGCATCACGCACTGCCGCGAGCAGGGCGCGGTGTCCCAGTTCCAGAAGCGGCTCGAGGCGCTCAATGTGCCGGTCTACCGCCACTATCTCATCCCCGACTACCCTGCGAATCTCCCGCTGATCGTCTCGCCGGACGGCTTCGGCAAGAGCGATTTTATCGAAACGACCCGTCCGCTCGTCGTCGTCACCGCGCCCGGCCCCGGCAGCGGCAAAATGGCAACGTGCCTTTCCCAGCTCTACCATCACCATCAGCGCGGCGAGCGCGCGGGGTATGCGAAATTTGAGACGTTCCCGATCTGGAATCTCCCGCTCAACCACCCGGTCAATCTCGCCTACGAGGCGGCAACCGCCGATCTGGACGACGTGAACATGATCGACCCCTTCCATCTCGAGGCTTACGGCGAGAAAGCGGTCAACTACAACCGCGATGTGGAGATCTTTCCCGTGCTCAGCGCGATCCTGACGCGCATTCTTGGGGAGAGCCCGTACAAGAGCCCCACGGATATGGGCGTGAACATGGCCGGCTACTGTCTCTGCGATGACGAGGCGTGCTGCGAAGCCTCCAGGCAGGAGATCATCCGCCGCTGGTACCACACGGCGTGCGAGGTGCGCAAGGGGATGGCGAGCCAGAACGCCCTTATGAAGCTCGAGCTTCTCATGAACCGTCTCGGCGTCACGTACAACGACCGTCCTGCAGTCGCCCCGGCGCTCGAAAAGGCGGCGCTCAACGGCGACAAGCCCGCCATGGCGATGGAGCTGCCCGACGGGCGCATCGTCACCGGCAAGACGAGCTCGCTCCTCGGCGCGTGCTCGGCGTGTGTTCTCAACGCTCTCAAGACGCTCGCCGGGATCCCCGACGACGTGCTGCTCCTCTCTCCGGAGATCATCCGGCCATTGCAGCATCTCAAGGTAGAGCATCTCGGCAACAAAAACCCGCGTCTGCACGTGAACGAAGCGCTCATCGCGCTTGCGGTGTGCGCTGTGAGCGATCCCGTCGCCTCGCAGGCAATGGAAGCGCTCAACGATCTCGCCGGGAGCGAGGCGCACGCGACCGTCATTCTCGCCCGCGCCGACGAGAACACGCTCTCCAAGCTCAAGATCAACCTCACCTGCGAGCCGAAATACGAGACGCACAAGCTCTATCACGGCTGACCGGGACAAAAATTTTACCTGCCGCGCCGGATTTTCAAAGTTTTTCTTGCAAGAGCTCTTGACATCCGGCGCGGATAATGGTATGCTCTCATAGCTTGCG
>CAKTBC010000088.1 GCA_934533005.1 uncultured Oscillospiraceae bacterium
AAGCCCATGCTGTACTATGCTTTTGAAATCCTGTACTGGTGCGGTATCAAACGGTCTATACAAAAAAGTTTAGACTGCATTTCCACTTGGCGAGTGGGAATAACAAAAGCGCCGAAAGCCCGCATGATGCGGGCTTTCGGCGCTTTGCGAAGTCTTTGAATTGAGAGACAAATCAAAATTCAGGGGGTGGAGATATGCTGCCGACAAGGGAAGAAGCAATGGAACTGCTCCGGGACGGCCTTGCGTGCAATCCGGGGCCGTGGGGGAAGCACTGCCTGACGTCGGCGCATTGCGCGGAGAAAATCGCCGCCGCGTGCGGGGATATGGATCCGGAGAAAGCGTACATATTGGGGCTGCTGCACGATATCGGAAGAAAATTCGGCGTGCGGCACCTGAGACATGTTTCCGACGGATTCACCTACATGCAATCGCTGGGGTACGGTGAGGCGGCAAAGGTCTGCCTGACGCATTCTTTTCATAACCGCACGTTGGACAACTATATCGGGAGATTTGATGTTTCGGAGCAGGAACTGACGCTCATAAAAACGGAACTGGACAAAACGGTATACGACGAATACGACCGGCTGATCCAGCTGTGCGACGCGCTCGCAGGAGCGAAGGGTGTGCTGGACATCGAGGAGAGAATGCACGACGTCCGAAAAAGATACGGCTCCTATCCGTCGGAAAAGTGGGCTTCCAATATGCGTCTGCTGCGTCACTTTGAAGAGAAAATGCACCGAAACATTTATCTCGTGTGCGAGAAGGATTCTTTCGTGCCGAAAGAGATTTGACGGCGGGATTCCATAAAACACCGCTGCAGGGCTTTACAAAAAAGTCCGGCAGCGGTGTTTTTGCATAGTGCCAATTTATAATAATATAATTTAATAATATAAAAAGAGTACGGCTCACGAAACGGGAGCATTTCGAATGGTTTTCCTCGTCAGAAGCAGTGCCAAAACTGCGCCCATAAGACCGCCAACCAGCTTTGTCAAAAGCAGCGGGAGGATCATGCTCCGTTCGACGGCCATGGTAAAGCCAAGATGCGCGGCCAGCGCGGAAGCGCCGCAGACGAGAAACGCAGCGTTCATAATCTTGCCCCGCTCGTCCATTTCCCGGATCATGCTGATGGCCGGGGCGGCACTAACGAAGCCGACCAGCAACGCGGCAAAGCTGCGGTCATCCATGCAAAGCTTCCTGCCCAAAGCGCGCAGCGGCCGGGAGAGGCCGCGCCGGAGAAGCTCCGCCGCGGGAAGGCTGCCCAGCATGACGATCCCAATGGCCGAGACAACCTGCATCGCCTCATCCAGCGGCATCAACGCCGGCAGCAGCGTGATATTGCCGATGTACTGCACCGCACCGAGCGTCAGCCCAATCCGAGAAAGCGCCTGGATGAGCCGGGCAAAACCGCCGAACAGCTTCGGCGTTTTTTGCGGGGCGAAACGAAGGCCGAGTATCAGCGCCGCAGAGAGCAGCAAAACCGGGATGCTCTCCGTGAGAAGGGGAAAAAACTTCATCCCGCTGGCAAGTCCGCCCAATATCTGCGCTGCGGGCATGGGGATGAGACCGATCAAAATCCCTTGGGAAAAGGCTTTCGTATCCTTCGGCTCCAGAAGCCCCATCCCCATCGGAATGGTGAACACCAGCGTACATCCCAGCGTGGCGGAAACCAGAATGCCCGCGTAAAGCCCGATCGCCGGATCGGAGGAGAGACCGACCGCCGCCTGATAGCCGCCCATATCAATGGGGATAAAACCGCCCAGCATGGCAGAGTCGAGACCGAACGCCCTCCAAAGCGGAGAGAGCGTCAGAGAAAGTCCCCGGACGAGGAGAGGAGAGAGGCAGAGAATGCCCGCCATGGAGAGCGCCGTAGGGCCCAGCAGATGGAAGCCCTCCTCAAACCGCTCGCCCAATCCCAGCCGGTTGCCAAAAAGGCAGTCTAAGCCGCCGACGAGCGCTCCGGCGGCCAGAAGCCAAAGCAATATCCGCTCCATTGGTCAGCCGCGGCGCATCTCCGCTTCGATATCGGCGATGGTGCGCGGAATACCAGCCGACAGGTTTTCGCAGCCGTCCTCCGTTACGAGGCAGTTATCCTCCAGCCGGAAGCCAATGCCCCATTCCTCGTGATATACGCCGATATCCACGCAGAAAACCATGTTGGGTGCGATAACGGCCGGACGCTCCACCACGTCGTGCACATCGTAACCGATGTGATGCGCGCCGCCGTGCCACATGAGCTTCCCGATTTCGTCGGTGCTTTTCAGAACCCCAGCCTCCACCAGCCGCTCCGCATTGTAGCGGCGGATTATGGCGTCTACTTCTTCCATGGGCATGCCGGGGCGGATGATCGAAAACATATAGTCTGAGGTGGCCAGCACGCATTCGTACAAGAGCCGCTGACGATCCGAAAACTGCCCATTGCATGGCCAGCCACGGGACACGTCGGTGATCATGTTGTCGTACTGCGCGCCGACATCGTTGAGGATCATGTCGCCGTCCTGCGCCTGCCCAGTGTAGCTGTAATAATGGATACAGAAGTTGTTCCGTCCGGCGGAAATGATGGAGGGAAATCCGGGGCCGTCCGGCCCAAACTGTGCGAGCGCGTAATCAAAATCCGCTTTGTACTGGTATTCATACTTTCCGGGACGGGAGGAGTGCATCATGGAGAGAATGCCGGCCTTGGTGATCTTCTCCGCTTGGCGCAGCGCCTCAATTTCGCAGGGCTGCTTTATAAGCCGCAGCCGGCGAATCAGAACATTGGCGTTTTCTATGCGCAGGAAGGGGTACTCCCGCTGGATCGTATTCCGCCAGGCGTGCGCCGGACGGTCGATATCGGCGGGGGAGACGCGGTACAGATCGAGATACACGGCACCGTAGTTTCCACTATTCGCCAGCGCGGCAAAGTCTGTTTCCAGCGCGGCGGTGAAGCGCACGTCTTTAACGCCGGAAATACTCTCCGCTTCCTGCGGCTTAACGCGTGTGCCTGTCCAGCGCTCGGCAAGAGCATCCGGCGGCAGCAGGTACAGCCGCTCGGCGACGCTCCCTTCTGCGTCCTTTTGTGCGAGCAGCACAGCCTGCTTGCACTTTAAGCCTGTGAAGTAAACAAAGCTCCGGTCTGCGAAGAAGGGGTAGTATTCATCGTTCGTTTTCCGAATCTCTTCGCCGGAAAAAAGTATCAAAAGCGAACCCGGCGGCAGCATGGCATAGAGCCGTTCCCGGTTTCCCTGATAATAGGCAGCATTCATGGTTTTTCCTCCTTGTTCAGCCACTCCAATTTCGGCTTCGTATATTATAAAGGCTTGACAGAGGATTGAAAAGAAGAAAAAAGCACGGGAACAAAAGAAATCACAGCGCTGCTTTGGTACCCCATTGATAAATCTCCCACGGGCGATTACAATGCCGCCTATCCATACAGAAGGAGCAAGTGAAATAAGTATTATTATAGAACCTCAATACTCAGGATGGCGAATTCTGCTATTTATCCATTTTTTGATGGTTACAATCCTGCGAATAACGTAACGTCGGACTTCTCGCGAACGGTTACCCCATTTTGCACACGATATCAATTTAGAACCAAGGGCTGAAATTATCAAAAAAACCGGCGGATCGCTCCGTCGGGACCTGCTTTTTATCTCAAATCGTGTGCGAGAAGTCCGAAAACCCTTTGTGTCAACAGCCTTTCATAAAGCCGGGGTGCATATGAAAAGGACGCTGATTGCATCAAAATCAGCGTACACATTTGGCTAAGAACCGTAATTTTGATAGAAACCCGTTAAGGAGGTGCAATTTCGGTTCGGAGGGGGGCGCAAAGGCCAGAGGTTAGTCTATCCCCAGTCTCGCTGCGCTCGCCAGCCCCTCGTCAGAGGGAGGCAAGGCCCCCACTTTTTTTCCCATCGCCTCCGGCGATGGGTTTTCTTTTTCTATTGCTTTTGCTGACCGCTCATGCTATACTATTGGTGCGTATGCCAAGCAAAGAGAACAATCTTTTGTTTCGGGGGGAGGCTATGAGAATGAAGAAAAGATTTTGGATCACGATCCTTACCGCCGTGCTGCTGCTGAATCTTCTGCCGGGAATGACGGCGTATGCGGCGGCGGACGATGGACAATCGCGGAAAACGCTTCGGCACGAATGCCCTGAATGCATGACCGTGCAAGTACTCGAGATCATTGGGTATGTTTGGAAGAGGGATGGCTATCAAGTGAACCCAAAACAACATTGGCTGCATGTTCTATGCCCAAGCTGCGAAAAAGAAGGCTACCTCGGGGGTGAGGATCACACTGGCGGCACCGAAACGCCCACCTGCACCCAGGCAAAACCTGCGAGAAATGCGGCGGTGAATACGGCAAGCTCGGCCACATCTGGGGTGATTGGCAGTCCAACGGCGACAACAAGACCCACACCCGTTCCTGCCAGCGTGAAGGCTGCAACGCGGTTGACACGGCGAGCTGCGGCGGCGACGGCACCGCGACCTGTGTCACGGCGGGCACATGCACCGATTGCGGCCAGCGATACTATAGCGGACATTATTTTGCAAAACCCTCTAAGTATGGGTACAACGAGAATGCTCACTGGTTCGCCTGCAGCTATTGCGAAGAAGGACGAGACGCCGAGAATGCGCATTATTTCGTTCAGGGCAATATGCACCTGAAATCCGCAGCCACCTGCATCTCTAATGCTGTGTACTACACGAATTGCGCCAGCTGCTATTACAAGGGAATGGATACTTACGTCTACCAGTAGGGCCAACTTGATCCGAAGAACCACGACGGCGGCACCGAGGTGAAGAACGCCAAGGCCGCCACCTGCACCGAGAAGGGCTACACCGGCGACACCCACTGCAAGGACTGCGGCGTGAAGCTTGCCTCCGGCACGGTGATCCCCGCCAAAGGCGCACATACCGGCGGCACGGAAGTCCGCGGCAAGAAGGACGCCACCTGCACGACAGCGGGCTATACCGGCGATACATACTGCAAGGACTGCGGCGTGAAGCTCGCCTCCGGCACGGCGATCCCCGCCACGGGGCACACCGGCGGCACGGCGACCTGCCTCCGGCGAGCAAAGTGTGAGACCTGCGGCGAGAGATACGGCGACATAGCCCCCTGGCGCCACAGCCCCAGCTGCGTGGTGGAGTGGACGGTCACCGAAACGGAGCACGAGCAGAAATACTCCCTCTGCGGCGCGATCGCCACGGAAAAGGGCGAGCACACCTTTGGAGACTGGACAATCACCCGCGAGGCTGCCCCCGGCGTGGAAGGGGAGCAGGAGCGCGTCTGCGAGCTGTGTGAATATACGGAAACCGAAGCGACCCCCGCTCTGGAGATCGAGGAAAGCCCGGCGCCCGCGCCCACGGCGGAGCCTGTCCCCGCCGCGGAACCCACTGCCGAGCCCGCCGAACCGGCCTCGGAGAGCGGCAGCGTGTGGTGGATCTTCCTTTTGATCGGCGTGGCGGCCGGTGTCGGCGCCGGCATCGCCGTCCGGCGGAAAAAGAAAAAATGACCGGGCATTCTGTCCCCCGGCGCGCTTCCCGCACCAAGCGGGGAGCGCAAAAAAGAAAGTGAGGAACGACCATGAAAAAACGATTGCTCAGCCTCCTCCTGTTGTGCTGCATGGTGCTGACGTGGCTGCCGGTTACGGCCTCCGCGGCGAGCGAGAGCGCGACCGCCAAGGGCGGCGACGCAACGTTCACGCTCCGCGCGGAGAGTTCCTCCTGCGCGGACGGACACACCGGCGCGATCGTTGAGATATCCGGTTTGACCGTTGATATCTCCCGGTGGGAAGCGGCGAAAACGATCACGATCCAATACAGCATACGCTTCCGCTGCACCGACCCGGACTGTGAGCTGTACTCCGCCGATGATTCCTTCCAGCACGACGGAGAGCATACCTTCACCAACGTGGACGCGGAGCTCTGCCACAAGCCGTTTACCGGCTCCTTTACGGATACGTTCGATGCGGCATATGGCACCGGCAGCGACGCCAAGAAGTTTTCCGTCAGCCTTACGCTGACCTCGGATAAGGGCATTTCCGAGACGGTGTATCATGCGCCGACGGTCAAGGCCTGCACTGAAAGCTATTATAGTGTGCGCTGCTGGGAATGCACCGGCTGTGAGTATTATTTTCTCCAGGAGGATATGTCGAGCGAAAAGCTTGAGCTCGACCAAGTATTTTTTCCTGCGGCGGGGCATCGTCTGAAGCATGTTGACGCAAAAGCGCCCACCTGCGTGGAAAAAGGCACGGTGGAGCATTGGGCGTGTGAGCGTCTGGATTGTCAGAAAAATTTCAGCGATCAAGACGGCAAAAACGAACTGAAAACGATCGAGACCGCCGCGCCGCTCGCACCCCACGAATACGATGGCGACGGCACCTGCACCGTTTGCAGCGCCAAAGCCGCCGCGGGTGTCAAGGCCGCAGACGCGGCGGATACGGTATGGTACGACACCATGGCCGCGGCGCTCGATACGCTGACGGCGGGCGCGCAGCTCACGGTCAACGCAGACTACGATAGCGAAATTAAGCTGGATAAAACCTGCACCGTGGTAGTCAAGACCGGTGTGACGGTTTCCAGGATCGAGACGGCGGACAGCGGAGACTTTGCCGTCACTGTTATCAACAACGGCACCATCAATGAACTGACCGGCTATACCGGCAAAGTGACTCTCAAGAGCGGAAGCGGAACCTATGGCCGCGTTGCCGACAACGGCGCGTCCGGCGATGTTGGCAGCTTCCCTGCTCCGAACTGCCGCTATCGGACGGGCGGCCTGTGGCTTGCCCCGGACGAGACGGCGAAGAGCGCGCTGGAGAACGTGACGGTGGCTTATCTGCCGCTCGCGTCTCTCACCGTCACCGGCAAGAACATCACCGGCGAGAGCGGCAGCTATGCGCTGGCCGCCAATCAGGGTGATTCCTTCACCCTGACCGCCGCCGCGCTCGATGCGGACGGCAAGGAAAGCGATGCCGCGGCCTACCGCTGGTACGATGAGAACGACTCCGAAACATCTCTTTCCACGGCGGCAGAGCTTACGCTGGAAAACGTCAAGGCCGGAAGCCGCGCCATCCTTTGCGAGGCAACGGCAGACGGCTACAGCGTCGCCGCCCGTATCAAGCTGACGGTATTGGGACAGAAGGATGCGCAGAGCATCACGCTGAAGCTCTCCAAAACCTCCGTGGGTATTCGTGAGAAAGTCCTTCCGTATCTCTCCGTCGAGGGCGTGCAGGAAGAGGCGGCCGTGACGTATTATCAGATGCTTGGCGAGACGCCCGCTCCGGAGACCGACACCGAGATCGGTGCGGACTTTGCTTTCACGGAGACAGGCGAATATAAAATCTACGCTTATACCGCGGAAACCGACAACTATGCGGCGACGGCCTCTGCGCCGGTTTCCATCACCGTCGCACCCCACGCCGACCACTGCATCTGCGGCGGTACGTTCAATCACACCCATGAGAACGTGGAATGGCAGGCGTGGGACGGCAAGAGCGAGATTAAATATGAACAGAAATGGGTTCAGGTCAGCGAATA
>CAKTBC010000089.1 GCA_934533005.1 uncultured Oscillospiraceae bacterium
CGCAGCTCGAGCTTCCATTCGCCGCCGTCCGCATCCACATAGGAATACGTTCCCGCCGGGACGGGCGGGGCGGGCGTCGGCGTCGGCTCCGCCGGGGTGGGTTCTGCCGTCGGCTCCGGCGTCGGGGACGGTGTCGGTGTGGGCGTCGGCGTCGGCTCCGCGGTCGGCGTGGGTGTGGGAGCCTCGGTCGGTGCCGGTGTCAGCGTCGGCACGGCGGTGGGCTCGCTCGTGGGAAGGGACGCCGCGGGCGCTCCGCACGCGGAAAGGATGCCGAGCGCCGCGATCAGTACGGCGGCGGCGAGTCTCTTTGTGCTTCTTCTCATGGGCTGCTCTCCTTGGCATATAATTTCACGTATATACGATACTACATTTTTTGCTTTCTGTAAACCTCCGGAACATGGTAAAATCTTTCGCAGGCTCTTTTCACCGGCCAGCGAGTATGCTATACTCTTTTTATAAAAGATAAGGGTAAAAGGAGGGGTCTCCTTGGATACATACTGCCCGGAGCAGGCATGGATCGACGGTAAGAATTTCGACGCGCAGAAGCTTTTCGGCGCGCACGTGGAGCCCGGCGGCGTATCGTTTTCCGTATGGGCGCCGAACGCGCGGAGCGTTCGCGTGACGGGCGATTTCTGCTCGTGGAACGACGGCGCACATTGGCTCAGCCGCGATGATCTCGGCGTATGGCGCGGCTTTGTGCCGGGCGCGTGCGCCGGACAGCTCTATAAATACATCATTGAGGGCGCGGACGGCTCCGTTGTCTGGAAGGCCGACCCCTTCGCCCTCACGGCCGAGGTGCGCCCCGGCACCGCTTCGCGCATCCACACGTTCTCCTACGACTGGACGGACGGCGAATGGATGGCGAGCCGCCGCGCGCTCGGCGGGCCGCGGAACATTTACGAAGTCCACGCCGGTTCGTGGCGGCGGCACCCGGACGGGAGCTTTTATACGTGGTACGAGCTCGCCGATACGCTCGTGCCGTACATTAAGGACATGGGCTACACCCATCTCGAGCTTCTGCCCGTGACGGAGCACCCGTTCGACGGGAGCTGGGGCTATCAGGCGACGGGCTTTTTTGCCGCCACGTCCCGCTTCGGCGAGCCGGAGGGGCTCATGCATCTCATCGACGAGTGCCACCGCGCCGGGCTCGGCGTCATTCTCGACTGGGTGCCGGGGCATTTCTGCCGCGACGCGCACGGCCTTGGCCGGTTCGACGGCACGCCGCTCTATGAATCCGGCGACATGCCGGGCTGGGGTACCTATAAGTTCAACTACGCGCGCAACGAAGTGCGCTCGTTCCTCATAAGCTCCGCGCTCTTCTGGCTGGAGGAGTACCACGCCGACGCGCTGCGCGTCGACGGCGTGAGCAGCATGCTGTACCTGAACTTCGGCGTGGACGATCCCGCGCGCAAAAAGTATAACGAGCGCGGCGGCGAGGAGGATCTCGCAGCGGTCGCCTTTTTGCAGACGCTCAACAGCGTGATCGGAAAGCGCGTCCGGGGCGCCGCGACATATGCCGAGGAGAGCTCGGCCTGGCCGCTCGTGACGTATCCGCCGGAGAAGGGCGGGCTCGGCTTCCATTATAAATGGGACATGGGCTGGATGAACGACACGCTCCGGTATATGTCCATCGACTTCGACGGACGCAAATATAACCACGGCCTATTGACGTTCTCGATGATGTACGCCTTCAGCGAGAACTACATTCTCCCGCTCAGCCACGACGAGGTCGTACACGGCAAGCGCTCGCTCATCGGGCGGATGCCGGGCGACTGGTGGCGGCAATTTGCGGGCGCGCGGCTGCTGCCGCTGTATGCGGCGTGCCACCCCGGTGGGATGCTCAGCTTCATGGGCAACGAGTTTGCGCAGTTCATCGAGTGGCGCGACTATGAGGAGCTCGAGTGGTTCCTTTTGCAGAACGCGACGCACGCGGGCGTGCAGGCGTTCATCCGGGAACTGAACCATGTCTACCGCGCGGAAAAGTCTCTCTGGGAGATCGACAACAGCTGGGACGGCTTTGACTGGATCGATGCGGACAACAACGAGCAGGGCATTCTCTCGTTCGTCCGCAAAGCGAAGGACGGCTCCGCGATCTTGTGCGTACTGAATTTCCGCCCCGAATCGCACGAGAGCTTCCGGCTCGGTGTGCCGCTTTCGGGCGCATGGCAGGAGCTTTTGTCCTCGGACGATACGCGCTTCGGCGGCAGCGGAAAGACGAATCCGCGCCGTCTGCACACGAAGAAAGTTCCCTCGCACGGGCGCGATCAATCGCTCGTGCTCACCGTGCCGCCGCTCGGCGGGACGCTCATCAAATACATAGGAGAAACGACCCATGCCCGGAAGAGAAGAGTTTAAGAGAGAATATCTGGAAAGCATTGCCGAAACCTGCTCGAAGCCGTTTGCCGAGTGCTCGCGCATGGAGCGCTATACCGCGCTCGCGGCGATGATCCGCGAGTGCTGCTCGGGCGTGCGCGCCGAAACGCTGCGCCGCCGCGCCGCCGCCGGAGAGAAGATCGTCTATTACTTCTCGATGGAATTTCTCGTCGGGCGGCTGCTCGAAAACTATCTCATCCAGCTCGGCATCCGCGATATGGTCGCCGATGTTCTCGCCGAGCTCGGCGAGAATCTGGGCGCGCTGCTCGAATGTGAGCGCGACCCTGGTCTCGGCAACGGCGGCCTTGGCCGTCTCGCAGCATGCTATCTCGATTCGCTTGCGGCGGAGGACGTGCCGTGCGTCGGCATGGGTCTTCGCTACCGCTACGGTCTTTTCCGCCAGCGCATCCGCTCCGGCTGCCAGACCGAGGAGCCGGACGACTGGCTCTCGGACGGCTACCCGTGGGAGACCGCGGTGCCGAGCGAAGCCGTGGAGGTCCGCTTCGGCGGCACCGTGGACCGGCGCGAGGAGAACGGCCGCATGGTGTATGAGCTGCGCGATTACCGCAGCGTTCTCGCCACGCCTTACGACGTGCCCATCCTCGGCTACGGCGCGCACGCGGTGAACAATCTCCGTCTCTGGCGCGCGGGCCCGGTGCACAAGCAGCTCGATCTCGACGCCTTCAACGCCGGAGACTATTCCCGCGCGCAGAAGGCCAACAACGACGCCGAGGCGATCACCTGCCTTCTCTACCCCGACGACAACACCCCCGCCGGGCAGCAGCTCCGGCTGCAGCAGGAGTATTTCTTTGTCAGCGCCGGGCTGCAGAGCGTGCTGCGCACGTTCCGCGCCACGCATCTTTCCTGGGACAAGCTCCCAGAGCGCGTCGCCATCCACACGAACGACACCCACCCCGCGCTCTGCGTGCCGGAGCTGATGCGTCTTTTGATGGACGGCGAAGGGCTCTCGTGGGAGGAGGCGTGGGACATCACGTGCCGCACGATCTCCTATACGAACCACACCGTCATGCCGGAAGCGCTTGAAAAGTGGCCGGTGTCGCTCATGCGCTCTCTCCTCCCCCGTCAGTTCCAGATCATTGAGGAGATCGACCGCCGCTGGCGCGAGAGCTTTGATCAGTCCGTCCCCGGCTGGCACGATCGTCAGCAGGCCACCGCCGTCATCGGCGGAGGGTTTGTGCGCATGGCAAATCTCTCCGTGATCGGCGGGCATTCGGTGAACGGCGTGGCGAAGCTCCACACGGAGATACTGAAAAACATCGTCCTGCGCGATTTTTACGCCATCTCCCCGGAGAAGTTCAATAATAAAACGAACGGCGTTTCCCACCGCCGGTTCCTTTTGCAGGCAAACCCCGGTCTTTCCCGCTACATCACCGAGCGCATCGGCGACGGCTGGATCGAGCAGCCGGAAAAGCTCGAAGGACTTCTCGCCTACGCGGACGACACCGAGTCGCTGCGCGAGCTTGCCAAGGTGAAGCTTGCGGCGAAGAAAAAGCTCTGCGATTATATCGCGCACGATTTCGGCATCGCGTGCAACCCCGACGGGCTCATTGACGTGCAGGTAAAGCGTATCCACGCCTACAAGCGCCAGCTTCTGAACGCCTTTAAAATTCTTGCGCTCTACGACCGGCTCAAGGACGACCCCTGCGCAAAAGTCCCGCCGAGCACGTTCGTTTTTGCCGGCAAGGCCGCGCACAGCTATGCCTTTGCCAAGGAGAGCATCCGGTTCGTGTGCGCCGTGGCCGATCTTGTGAACGCCGATCCGGTGGTGAGCCGCCGGATGAAGGTCGTATTCATGGAGAATTTCGGCGTGACGATGGGGCAGCGCATCTACCCTGCCGCCGATATTTCCGAGCAGATCTCCACCGCCGGCAAGGAAGCGAGCGGCACCGGCTGCATGAAGTTCATGATGAACGGCGCCGTGACGCTCGGCACGCTCGACGGCGCGAACGTGGAAATCCGCGACCGCGTCGGCGCGGAGAATATTTCGATCTTCGGCCTTACGAGCGAGGAGACCGAGCGCTTCACCACGCAGGGCGGCTACAGCGCCCGCGAATGCGCTGAGAACGATCCGGTGCTCGCGCGCGTGCTCGCCCACCTCACGGACGGCTCGCTCGGCAGCAAGTTCTGGGATCTCGAGGACGCGCTGCTCAAGTATAACGACGAGTTCTTTGTCCTGCGCGATTTTGCGCCGTATCTCGCGGCGTGGGACGCGCTCGCCGGAGAAACCGGCAATCTCTCCTTCCAGCGCAAGGCGCTCGTGAACATCGCCAGGTCCGGCTGGTTTTCGAGCGACCGCGCCGTTGCCGAGTATGTGAGCGATATCTGGAAAATTCGATAATCAAACAAACCCCACTCCGTTGAGAGGTTTGTTTGAGGGGATAGCGGCTCGCCGCAGCGCACTCGCTGGCGCTCGCACGTTTGCGAGCCGAGAGGAATTTTCTCCGACGCACATGTCGCCGGAGAAAATGATCCCATTTATTTGCTCCTGCGGGAGCAAACTCTGCGAGGCATCCACACCCTTCGCGTTTAGATTTAAGATACTATGAACTATGATACTTAGGGAGGTACTTGTCCATGCGAAAAAAGGAATGCGTAGCCATGCTCCTGGCGGGCGGCCAGGGCAGCCGTCTGGGTGTTCTGACGGAGAAGATCGCCAAGCCCGCCGTATCCTTCGGCGGGAAATACCGCATGATCGATTTTTCCCTTTCCAACTGCGTCAACTCCGGCATCGACACCGTCGGCGTGCTGATCCAGTATAAGCCGTCGCTGCTCAACCGGTATCTCGGCACAGGCGCGGCGTGGGATCTTGACGCCGGCTGGGGCGGCGTGCACATCCTCCCGCCGTACGCCACGCAGACCGGCGGCGAATGGTACGAGGGCACCGCCGACGCCATTTACCACAACATCGACTTTCTCGACGGCTACGACCCTGAGTATGTCATCATCCTCTCCGGCGACCATCTCTACCAGATGGACTACAACCTGATGCTCGACTTCCACAAGCTCATGGGCGCCGATCTTACCGTTGCGGTCAAGACCGTGCCGTGGGAGGAGGCGAGCCGCTTCGGCATCATGTCCGTCGATCAGGACATGCGCATCACGCGCTTTGCCGAAAAGCCGAAGGAGCCGGAGAGCAATCTGGCCTCCATGGGCATTTACATTTTCACCTGGCCGGTGCTGCGCGCGGCGCTCCTCGCCGACCACGACGACTCCGAGAGCGACAAGGACTTCGGCAAGAACATCATCCCGACGCTGCTCGGTCAGGGCAAGAACCTCTTTGCCTATCAGTTCTCCGGCTACTGGAAGGACGTCGGCACGATCCCGAGCTATTACTCCACGCAGATGGAGCTTCTTGCCGAGAACGCCGAGTTCCGTCTGCACGACACGCGCATGCACATCCTCTCCAACTTCAACGAGCACCCCTCCCACTTCATCGGCGGAGAGGGCCGCGTGGAGCACAGCATGATCTGCAACGGCTGCGAGATTTACGGCGAGGTATATAACTCCATCCTCTCCCCCGGTGTCACGGTGGAAAAGGGCGCGGTGGTGCGCGACTCCATCCTGCTCCCGGAATCGACCGTCGGCGAGGGCGCGCGCGTCGAGCGCACGATCCTCAACGAGAACGCCTCCATCGCCGCCAAGGCAGCCATTGGGGCGTCGGGCAAGATCACCGTCATCGGCGAGAACGCCGTGATGGAAGTGGACGTTTGATTTAAGGGAGGGAACATTATGAACCGCACGATCGGCCTTATTTCCACCAACTACTCCGTCCCCGGCTTCGGCTCCGTTACCGAGGAACGCCCGGCGGCGAGCATCCCGTTCGGCGGGCGCTACCGCCTGCTCGACTTTGCTTTGAGCAACATGGTGAACTCCCGCATCCAGACTGTGGGACTCGTCACGCCGTATTTCTACCGCAGCATCATGGACCACGTCGGCGCGGGCAAGCCGTGGGATCTCTCCCGCAAGGAGGGCGGCCTTTACATCCTGCCCGGCACGGTGTTCGGCTTCCACGAGCAGAACACGCGCTTCCTCTTCCGCGATCTGCTGCACAATATGGAATATCTCCGTCAGGGCGACGGCGACTATATTCTTGTGAGCTCCGGCACGCTCGTGGCGAATATCGACTATCAGCCGATGATCGCCAAGCACGAGCTTGAAGGAAAGCCCGTCACGCTGCTCTATAAGAAAATGCAGCCGGGCGAGAAGCGCCCGGGGCGCTATCTCACGCTCGACGGCGGCATCGTCACCGGCATCCAGCGCGCGGACGAGGGGAAAAACCTCCTGCTCGACAGCTTCATCGCCGATAAATCGTTCCTGCTCCGCATCGCGCGCGACTATGCCGCGCTCGACTATATGGATTTTCTCGATATCCTCACCCACGTGCTGCCGGAGGTCGCCGTCGGCTGCTACGCCTTTGACGGCTATGTTGCGTTCATGGACGGCATGGAGGATTATTTCCGCGCCAGCATGGATCTTCTCGACAGCGGCATCCGCCGCGAGCTTTTTGAGCCCGACCGGCAGATCCGCACCAAAGCGCACGACACCCCGCCCGCGCTCTACGCCCCCGGCTCGGCGGTAAAGAACTCCGTCATGACCGCCGGAAGCGTCATTGAAGGCAGCGTGGAAAATAGCGTCTGCTTCCGCAATGTGCGCATCGAAAAGGGCGCGGTCGTCCGCAATTGCGTGCTGATGGAAAAATGCGTTGTCAAGGCGGGCGCGCGGCTCGAAAACGTGGTATGCGATAAGAACGTCACGGTTTCGGCGGGCGCGGTCGTCTGCGGCACGGCGGAGCATCCCTGCGTACTGGCGAAAGGCGGCGTTGTATGAAGGAAAAGCTGCGCGTTCTCTTTGCCGCGTTTGAAGCCGCTCCGTTCATGAAAACTGGCGGTCTCGGCGACGTGGCAGCGTCTCTCCCCGGCGCGGTGCAATGCCCGACGATCGAGATGCGCGTCGTGCTGCCGAAGCTCCGCCAGATCCCGGCCGAGTATCAGGAGAAGATGAAGTT
>CAKTBC010000090.1 GCA_934533005.1 uncultured Oscillospiraceae bacterium
CCGTTCTTGCTCACATGGTTGGACGTAGCGCCGCCCGCGATGATGGAGGAGAGAATTTCCACGATCAGCGCGAGACCGTAGCCCTTGTGCGAGCCGGTCGCGGGGCTGGAGCCGCCGAGTGGGAGAATGCCGCCGCCGGCCTTGGAGTTGATGTTATCGATGACGCGCTTGGCGTCGGTGGTGTCCTGGCCGTTTTCGTCGACCGCCCAGCCGAGCGGCATGGGCTTGCCCTGCTTGGCGTAGACCTCCAGCTTGCCGCGCGGCACGACGGTGGTGGCCACATCATACAGCATGGGGATGG
Organism: uncultured Oscillospiraceae bacterium; assembly: GCA_934533005.1. Classification (GTDB taxonomy): domain Bacteria; phylum Bacillota; class Clostridia; order Oscillospirales; family Oscillospiraceae; genus Apopatocola. The sequence continues at coordinate 302 of CAKTBC010000090.1, forward strand.
GGTCGGCGGGCATCGCGAAGGCGATGGGGTTCGTGCCGAGCATGACCTCGCGGCCGAACGTCGGCACGCAGATGGCCTGCGTATTCGTAAAGCACATACCGAGCATATCCTCGCGCTCAGCCATCATGGCGTAGTATCCACCGACGCCGAAGTGGTTGGAGTTGCGCACGACCGCCGCGCCGAAGCCATACTGCTTTGCCTTGGCAATAGCGCGCTCCATCGCGTCCACGGCCGCGATCTGCCCCATGGCGCTGTGCGCATCGAGCACAACGGAGAGCGGCGTTTCGTGCACGACCTCCGGCACGGCGTCCGGGCGGATCACGCCGCTCTTCACGCCGCGGTGGTAGCGGATCAGGCGCTGCACGCCGTGGGATTCCAGTCCCTGCAGATCAGCGGTGAGCAGGATGTCGGCAATGTCCCGGCTCTGCTTTTCGTTGAATCCGTATTTGCCCATAACGGCCTCGCAGTAAGCGCGAAGCTCCTTTTCCGGCAGGCGATAGTATGCCATTTGTCTCTTTCCTTTCTTTATCGAACTGCATTGCGATCTTTTCAAGTGATTATACCATACGAAAGCAAAGAAAGAAAAGCCCTTTTCTCCGGCGGGGGCTTCCATATTCCGGCCACGGGATATCTGCTTTTACCAAACGTAAATACCCGTTGGAAAATCCGCGGTTTGGACGTATAATCCAAGGAGAATATACTGCACGGGGGGGACGGCGAATGGATAAATACGAGGCATTGAAGCATTATTTCGGCCACAGCCGGTTTCGGCAGGGACAGGAAGAACTCATTGACGCTGTTTTATCCGGCCGGGATGCCCTGGGCATCATGCCGACTGGCGGCGGAAAGTCGATGTGCTACCAGATCCCCGCGCTGCTCCTGCCCGGGATCACACTTGTGATCTCGCCGCTGATCTCGTTGATGAAGGATCAGGTGGCGGCACTCAAAAACGCCGGTATCAGCGCCGCATACATCAACAGCTCTCTCACCGCCGAGCAGCTTCGCCTGGTATACCGCCGCGCGCGGGAGGGCGCATACAAGCTGTTGTACGTCGCTCCGGAGCGGCTGGACACGGACGGCTTTTCCTCGCTTATGCAGACGGTGACGGTCTCGCTCGTGGCGGTGGACGAGGCGCACTGCATTTCCCAGTGGGGGCAGGACTTCCGCCCAAGCTACCGGAGCATCCCGGATTTTGTCGCGTCGCTGCCGCAGCGCCCGCCGCTCACGGCGCTCACCGCCACGGCTACGGCGGAGGTGCAGCAGGACATCGTCCGGCTGCTGCGGCTGCGTGACCCGGTTCGCTGCGTCACGGGGTTTGACCGGCCCAATCTCTTCTTTGACGTGCAGCACCCGAAGAACAAAATGACCGCGCTGCTCGCCTTGCTCCAAACGCGCCGGGACAAGACGGGCATCGTATACTGCGCTACGCGCGCCGCGGTCGAGCGTGTCTGCGAAACGCTTTGCAGCCGGGGCATTGCCGCGGCGCGCTATCACGCCGGGATGGAGGACGGCGACCGGCGGGCCAGTCAGGACGATTTTCAGTTCGATCGGAAAAATGTGATCGTCGCGACAAACGCCTTCGGTATGGGTATCGATAAGTCAAACGTGAATTTTGTCATCCACTATAACATGCCCAAAAGTCTGGAAGCATACTATCAGGAGGCCGGGCGCGCCGGACGCGACGGCGAGGCGGCGGACTGTATCCTGCTCTATTCTGCGGGGGACGTGGAGACGGCAAAATTTATGATCCAGAACAGCGGCGGCGAAGAGCTCTCTGACGAGGAGAGGGATACGCTGCGCCGCCGCGACTACGAACGGTTGAAGATCATGACCGGCTACTGTAAAACGACACGGTGTCTGCGCGGCTGCATTCTCGATTATTTCGGACAGCCGCACGGCGAGACGTGCGGAAACTGCGGCAACTGCCGGAGAACCTATCAGCTGGAGGACATTACGATCCCGGCGCAGATGATCCTCTCGTGCGTTGTGCGCGTGCAGGAGGCGCTCGGGTATTATGTCGGCAAAACACTGATCATCCAGACGCTGCGCGGCAGCCGCGATCAGCGGGTATTGCAGCTTGGGCTGGACAAGCTCTCCACCTACGGCCTGATGCAGCGCCTTTCTGCGGAAAAGGTGGTTGCGCTTCTGGATCATCTTGAGGAAGAGGGGTACCTGCGCACGAATGCGCGGCACTTCACGCTTGAACCGGCCGCGGCAGCCAACGCGGTGCTGTTCGGCGGCGAGAAGGTGTCCATGCCGGTGCGCGTGGAACCTGCGGCGAAGAGCGCGGGGAAAAAGCGCCACAGGAAGGATGCGCTTGCGACCTCATCGTCCGGCACGGACAACCTTTTCTCGGCGCTCAAGGCTGAGCGGACACGCCTGGCCGCGGCAGAAGGGGTGCCGGCCTATGTTGTTTTCTCCAACGCGACGCTCGCGGACATGGCGGCGAAAGCCCCGCAAACGATGGATGACTTTCTGGACGTCTCCGGCGTCGGCGAGGTGAAAGCAGCGCGCTACGGCGAAGCGTTCCTGAAAGTCATTGCCGCCTATGAAAGCACCGATTAACAAGGGCACGCACGTCGGACAGGTAAGTCTTTTCGGAGCTTTTTGCCCTTTGTTCCTAGGCGGGCGACAGCCCGCCGTCGTCGCAAAGGACAAAAATCCCTCGAAAATCCAAGGCTGTCCGATGCGAAGCAGTTCTGCCGGAGCAGAAATGCTCGCAGACAAGGAAAAGTCCGCAGAGAATACTTTGTGTATTTTCAAGGGCTTTGACGCAGTATGAGGGCATTTCCGCCCGGCAGAACCGCGTGTGCCCTTGTCAATCGACGCAAACAAAGCCTGATTATTTTGACAGAGAAATCCCCGGGCATCCGATTTTCGGAGGCCCGGGGATTTACGGCTTATATGCGGTTTAATTGGGATACATGCTGTCCGGCAGCCGGAGACCGGTGCGCGTGCGGAATACGCGGCGGCGGAAGTTGTCGATCATGGAGCGGGTATACCCGCTCTCACCTGCGTTTACCAGAAAATCGGCTTCCAGCAAAATCTGATGATCGGCGCCGTCTACGTCCGTGTACGTATGGTGGTGCGCTGCCAGCCACGAAATACGCGCTATATCGGAACGGCTGACGGGCAGTTCCCGGAAAAACGCCTCCACCAGCGGCGGGCTCTCAAGCTCCTGGTTTTTCCCGTTTGTATTGCCGTACTTTTCCCGGCACAGCGGGCAGGCAATATCGTGCACCACGGCGGTGAACTCCAAGATCTCCTGCGTGCGGCTGTCCAGACCCTCCTGCTCGCCGATCGTTTTCGCCAGCGCCCAGACTTTGAGAAAATGGTCAATATCATGAACGTTGCCGTTGGAAAACGCGACCATCTTTTCGATAACGTCTGAAACGATCATTTTACCTGCCCCCTTCATAGCGCGGTTCCCTTCTTCGGCACAAAAAGCTTTTGCATATCGGCATGCTCCAGCGCCAGAAGCTTGACCTTTCGGTCAATACCACCGGCGTAGCCCGTGAGACTGCCGCTTGTCCCAACAACCCGGTGGCAGGGGATCATCAGCGAGATCGGGTTGTGGCCGACCGCGCCGCCGACCGCCTGCGCAGACATGGTTTGAACGCCCTGCCGCCGGGCGGCCTCGGCGGCGATCGCGCCATAGGTCATTGTCTGGCCGTAGGGGATCGTCAGCATGATGTCGCAGACAAGCTTCCGGAACGGCGTGGAGTTATAGCGCAGGGGAGGGAGGAACCCTGGCTCGCGCCCGGAAAAGTATATATCCAGCCAGCGCCGCGCCTCGGCAAACAATGGATGCTCCTGCCGCAGCGTATCCCGCGGCAAAATGTTCCCAAAGTATTTCTGGCCGTTGAACCACAGCCCGGTGATCGCCTCACCGTCGCAGGATAGCGTGATCGTGCCGAGGGGAGAATCATATTCGGCGGTGTAAACCATATTGCGTGCTCCTTTCCGTTTGCCGCCTGCCGGCGGTCTTCTTTGGTGCAAAGTCTTTCATCTCCGGGATCGCTCCGCCGGCTACGGCCCACAGATACAGACTCGCAACGCTTCCGTGCGGGCGAAACCGGCGGCGGTATTTCTCAAACAGCCTGCGGTCGATCTTCCGATGGTGGTATGCCATGCACAGCCCACGCCGGATGGCGAGATCGTCGTAGCTGAAAATATCGGGGCGCTGCAGACAGAACAGCAAAATCATTTCTGCGGTCCATACGCCGATGCCCTTCAGGCTGCTCAATGCCCGGATCGCATCCTCGTCGCTCATGCGCTCCACGGCGCGCAGATCGAAAGCGCCGGTATGGACTTTTTCGGCAAAGTCCGTGATGTACTCCGCCTTGCGGAATGTCATGCCAAGCTCTTGCAGCCGGGGGACGCCCGCGGCAAGTACGGTTTCGGCGTTCACTTCGCCAAGAGTCTCCTGCATGCGCTGCCAGACGGTCGCCTGCGCTTTGGTGGAGATTTGCTGCCCAATGATGTGGTGCACAACGGAGGAGAAAAGATCCATATCTGCCGGGCGGTCGATATGCCCGATCCGGTCAATGACTTCGCAAAGACGCTTGTCCTTCTGCCGCAGATAGGAAAGTTCGGTTTCTCCGTATACAAAAATCATATCTTTACCTTTTTGTACTTTTTCTGTATTGAGTCGGTGTTTGCCCGGTTTCCTGTTTGAAAAAGCGATTAAACGCGGCAAGACTGGAAAAGCCTGCCTGATATGCCACGTCGATCACCTTTTCCTGCGTTTCCGACAGCATTTCTTTTGCCGCACTTAGCCGAAGCGAGTCGGCATACTCCTTCGGGGTCATACCGTATTCCTGCTTGAAAATGTCCGTCATCCGCCGCGAGGTCAAGCCGACATCATTCAGAGATTCCGCCTTATCAATCCGGGATTTGATCTTTGCTGCAATCTCCCGCATGGGCTGGTACTCTAAGAGGTCGCTGCGGCAGCGCTTGCAGGGGCGAAATCCAGCGGAACGGGCTTCTTCACTGGATATAAAATAGCAGAGATTTTCCTGCTTCGGCGGTTTTGACTTGCAGGAGGGGCGGCAGAAAATGCCTGTCGTTTTCACGGCGTAGAAAAACAGGCCGTCATAACCTGCATCCGACCGCTGCACGGCTTCCCACATTTCCTGTTCTGTCATACGCTTACCCCCTTCATAAGTTTTTCAAGATTGGGTGAAATGCCGGACAGCCTGGACAGCACGCCTGCCTTCTTGCCGATGATCGCCGGTACCGCATCAGGCTCGTCGGAGAACCCGGTAACAGACCGGCTGGAGAAATGCCGGTATTTGACGCTCCAAAACTCCGGGCGGGCGTGAACGTCAGTGCCTTATCAAAGCCGCACAAGCCTTTGATAAAGCAAGCGGCAGCTGTCGCAAAAGGATCCATAGCCAGAGCATAACCATCACGCGCTTCCTGATTTTACGCCGTCATCATATCACAAAACAGAGAAAATATCTTTGCAAAAAAGGAAATTCAATTCCGCAATAAGGCGCTTGCCCTTTTGCTGCAGATAGTCAAGCTATGCTCCTTCGAATGTACAATACATTGCCATGCCATCAAGCCCCTGTGCTTTTGCGCGCATTGCAATAGAATGATATCGTAAGGACGATTTTCTGTTCCCGAACTATTTCCTGAAATTCTATGCTGGTAGCACGGTCGACTGTGAAGTGGAACGGCTTGTCGGGAAAGGAAACCTCCTGGTGCTCCGTCTGAAAAAACTGGGAGCAGAACGCGAAGGGGCTCAGTGCGCTGCTTCAAAGCGTTGCTGCAATGGCACTGTACGTATTAGTATCTGGCGGAGTACCGGCTCTCCAGAGCCGCAGAACTTCTTCGAAATACGGACGCGCCGATCGGCGGATCGCCGGGCGCGTGGGCTTCGGCCAGACCAGCCACTTCGGAAAGTGCTTCCACGCGAAAAACGGGAAAAACACCTGGGCAATACCGGAAACAGGAAAAGGCCCCCGGCATCTGCATGAAGCAAGTGCCGGTGACTGTGCGCCTTGCGGATAGGGGCGGGGCTCTGCTCCGCCTTGTAAATGGAAAGCAGCACATGAACATGGTTTGGCATGATCACATGACGTTCGAGCCTTATAGAGTAACGCTCTTCCGGAAGCAAAAGCTGTTTTTCGCAGATTTGGCCGATGTTTGAGAGAATGATATATTCTTCGTGAATCGTGGAGAGAATCTGTTGCCGGTTTTTGGTGCAAACTGTCAGGAATAAGCACCGGGCAGGGAATAGTCAAACTCACGCGGCCGCATATTGTGGCGTGTTTTCCAATGGCCCTGCATGGTATTCACTGTCCTAATCTATCCTGTTGATTGCAAGGATAAGTATAGCATGTCAACAGTCGGATATAATTTTATTCTGATCGATATAACCTGTACTCCGTGTTGTTGGCATCATATACCAAAAGCGCAAGAAAGCAAACCTTGGCGGTTTATGAAATATAAAACGAGGGCGGCATCGGAAATCCGATGCCGCCCCTTTGTGGGCTGTTTAATAATCAGTACATTCCACCCATATCCGGCGCGGCGGGAGCCGGCGCGGGGGGTTCGGGGATGTTGACGACCATCGCCTCGGTGGTGAGGACGGTGGAGGCGACGGAAGCGGCGTTCTCCAGCGCGCTGCGGCAGACCTTGGTCGGATCGACGATACCGGCGGCGATCATATCACAGTACTCTTCCTTCGCGGCGTCGAAGCCGTAGCCGGGGATCTCGGAGCCGCGGACCTGATTGAGAATCACGGCGCCCTCGAGACCGGCGTTCGCGGCGATCTGCATCAGCGGAGCCTGCAGAGCCTTGGCGATGATGGCAGCGCCCGTCTTTTCGTCGCCCTCGAGCTCGGTGACAACCTTCTCGGCAGCGAGGCCGGCCTGCACGTAAGCCGTGCCGCCGCCGGCGACGATGCCTTCCTCAACGGCGGCCTTCGTGGCGTTGAGAGCGTCTTCGACGCGGAGCTTCTTCTCCTTCATTTCGGCCTCGGTAGCCGCGCCGACCTTGATGACGGC
>CAKTBC010000091.1 GCA_934533005.1 uncultured Oscillospiraceae bacterium
ATCTCGTCCATGTATTTCCAGAAAAAGCTCGTATTCTTCCACCGCCAGGTGCGCGAGAAGAACTCCCGCATCACCGGTGCCTTCAACGAGGGCATCACCGGCGCTACGACGACGAAAACGCTCGTCGTTGAGGACAAGATGGAGAAGGAGTTTGACGAGCTGACCGCCGATATGAAAAAGGTCAGCGTCCGCGCGATGCATTTCCGTGCGATCTTCATTTCCACAACGACGCTTGCGGCCTCGCTTGCGCTCGCGCTCGTCCTCTGGCGCGGCGGCATCGTCACGCGTGAGGGCGTGATGCTCATCGGCACGCTCACCGTGTTTATGAACTATGCGCAGGGCATGATGGAGCCCATCCAATGGCTCGTGCAGGCGCTCTCCAGTCTCGTGAACGTGCAGGTCAACGTCGAGCGATTCACCACACTCATGGAGACGAAGTCCGACGTGGAGGACACGCCGGAGGTCGTTGCAAAGTACGGCGACACATTCAGCCCGAAAAAGGAGAACTGGGAAGAGCTCCACGGCGATATCGAGTTCCGGGACGTAACGTTCCGCTATCCCGACGGCGACGAGAACATTCTCGAGCACTTCAACCTGAAGGTGCCGCAGGGGACGAACGTTGCCATCGTCGGCGAGACCGGCGCGGGCAAATCCACGCTGGTGAATCTCGTCTGCCGGTTCTATGAGCCGACGGAGGGACAGGTGCTCATCGACGGGCGCGACGCGCGGGAGCGCAGCCAGCTCTGGCTCCACTCGAACATCGGCTATGTGCTCCAGACGCCGCATCTCTTTTCCGGCACGGTGCTCGAAAACCTCCGCTACGGCCGCGAGAACGCGACTATGGGGGAGATCGAAGCGGCGGTCAGGGCCGTTTCCGCCGACGGGATCATTGAGAGACTGCCGGACGGCTATCAGAGCGACGTCGGCGAGGGCGGCAACAGCCTTTCGACCGGCGAGAAGCAGCTTTTGTCCTTCGCCCGCGCGCTGCTTGCCAACCCGCGAATCTTCGTGCTCGACGAGGCGACGTCCTCTGTCGATACGGTCACGGAGCGGCTCATTCAGGACGCGATCGAGAAGGTCATGGACGGGCGCACGTCGTTTGTGATCGCCCACCGGCTCTCCACGATCCGCCGCGCGGACGTCATCCTCGTTGTGAACGCCGGTAAGATCGTCGAGCGCGGCAGCCACGCCGAGCTCATGGCAAAAAAGGGCGTGTACTACGGCCTTTACACCCGCCAGTACCGCGAGGAGCAGATCCAGGCATCCATGGAAAACGAATAAGAAAAAATATCCGCCGGACGCAAGTCCGGCGAATATTTGAGCGCGTCAAAAAAGTTTTTTTGACACGCTCTCAAACGAGACCCACTGCGTTGGGCTCTCGTTTGAAAGGGCTGCGGCTCGCCGCAGCGCACTCGCTTCGCTCGCACGTTTGCGAGCCGAGAAGTATTTTCTCCGACGCACATGTCGCCGGAGAAAATGATCAAAATTCTATTTGCGCCTGTGGGCGCAAACTCTGCGAGCCTTTTTGACAGTCTGAAATATCCGCCGGACGCAAGTCCGGCGAATATTTTCCATGCGGACTGTGGGACGCTGTAATTCCCGCAGTCAGCCTGACGGCTGCCGGCACCCTTGTTAGGGGAGTCAGGCTTGGTTATCCAAAAATTCACTTGCCTCCCCTAACAGGGGAGGTGGATTTTGCCGCAGGCAAAAGACGGAGGGGTTTTCCCCGGAAGGATGGAAAGTGTGAACAAAGCCGAAAAACGCTGCGAATGGCTCACGGACAAGTACATACTCTGCCTTCTTGCATTCTTTCCGCTCTTCACGGGCTTTCACGGCTACGTGAACCTCACGGCGGCAAAGTTCTGGCTCTATACGGGCGCAACGGCGCTCTGGGCGCTCGGCATCGCGGTGTGCCTCTGCTCCGGCGCGCGCCTCTTCGCGAAAAAGTCGGGAAGCTTTTTCTATCTTACCTGCGCGTTCCTCGTCTGGAATCTTGTTTCCGCCGTCCTCAGCCCATGGCGGGAGAAAACGTTCCTCGGCGCAGGGCGGTACGACGGCCTGCTCACGCAGCTTCTCTATGCGCTCACGGCGCTGGGCGCTGCGCGTTGGGGACGGCGGAGAACACTCTATGTCCGCGTGCTCGGCGGGAGCATGTTTCTCTGCTGCGCCGCGGCGCTTTGGCAGATCGCGGGCGGAAACCCGCTTGGCCTGTATCCGAATGGCTGGTGCTTTGCCGACGCGGGGACACTCTATTCCGGCATGTATCTCGGCACGGTGGGGAATACGCTGATCCTCGGCTCCGTGCTCTCGCTCGCAGTACCGGTGCTCGCGTATACGGCGGTCAAAAAGCGCGGGTACGATCTTCTTTTGCTGCTCCCGGCGGCGATGGCGCTCTATATCCTGTACCGGAGTGAGTGCTCGTCCGCGTGGGTGGCGCTGGCCGGGGCCTGCGCACTGATGCTGCCGAAGCTCGCCCGCGGACGGCGGCGGAAGTATCTTTTGGCGGCGGAGGGCGTTCTAGCGCTGGCTGTGCTGCTGGCGGTCTATTTCTATCCGGGGCAGAGCGGGACGCTTTTTGAAGCGTCGCGCCTGCTCCACGGCGAGGCGGACGCCTCATTCGGCTCGCACCGCGTGGAGATCTGGCGCGAGGCATGCGCGCTCATCGCGCAGCGCCCCATATTCGGCGGCGGGCCGGGCACGGCGGCCGCGCGGCTGCACATTGAATTTGCGCGCTTCGTGCCGGAGACCGGGCGGACGCTCCGGACGTTTGTTACGAACGCGCACAACGAATATCTCGGTTACGCGATGGATCTCGGTTGGCCGGGGCTCGCGCTGTATCTCGGCATGATGGGTCTCACATTTTTCCGCCCCCGGAGAGACGGGGAGAGCGCCGCGTGGCTCTGGGGCGTCGCGGCGTACTGGATCCAGGCTTTTTTCGCGCTCGGCCTTGTTGTGAGCGCGCCGCTTTTGTGGCTTGCTTGGGGTCTGATATTCGCGCCGGAAGGGAGAGACGGAGCATGAACATTGAACTGCAGAAGATCACGCTCGAGGGGATGAACGAGCTTGACCGGGCTTTTCAGAACGACCCGGCCACCTTTGCGGACATGAGCCTCTTTTCGGAGTACCGCTATTCGCCGGAAAAAACGCGGGCGCGCTTCGAGCGCTACAGCGCGGACGACCGGCGGCATTTTCTCATCCTGCTCGACGGCCGCCCGGTCGGCGAGACCGGCATCAAGCACATCGACTGGGAGAAAAGAGAGGGCGAGCTCTCCATCCATCTGCAAAACGACGCCGTGAAAAACCGGGGCGTCGGTACACGCGCGGAACGGCTCCTGCTCGCCTATGCCTTTGGGGAACTGGGGCTTCGCGCCGTAACGGCGCGGGCCATAGAAAAGAACACGCGCAGTCAGCGCGTGCTCGAAAAGGTCGGCTTTTCGTTTGTCCGGCAGGAGAACGGCTTTCTGCACTACTGGTGCTCGTGCAGCCCGGAGAAATAGCCGCTGCCAGCCTGTGTGCCTGTCGCGGTAAAGAGACGGCTTCGGATATCCCGGAGCGCGCTCTCGGTGTCTGCGATACATTGCGCCGTTTCGGGAAAAGAAGCGGCGGGAGAGACCGTATCCGGGAAGAGAGACGCATAGCGGCGGAGCAGATCGTCGATCCGAGCCAGAGCCTGTGCGCCTTCCCTATCAGAAAAGGCCGGGTGTTTTGCGCACCGCTCCCGGAGAGCGGCCAGACAGCCCGCCTCCCCGGCGCTGCCGTATAAAGCCGCGAGCGCCGCGGAAAGATGCCGCCGGACTGCGGCGGCATAGCGGCCGCTGACCGACCTCCAAAGCGTGAGATACTCCTGCGCGATCTGAAGCTGCAAGACCGCGGCAAGAAACACATACTCCGGCGCCCTGCCCCTGCGCATAAAATCACCCGAAACAAAGTTCTTGTCGTGGGTCGACACAAAATACCACCTGAAAAAAACGATAGGCGATATTTTTTGACGCCGCAAGACTCTATAGAGGCGGTCGAAAAAAATTGTTGAAAACGATAGAGGTTGCCGGTTGAAACCGTCCTCGTCGCAAAACCGCGGCTGGAGCGCATACTGCTGCCAAAGAAAACGCTTTTCGAAAAAAATGTAAAGGTCGTACATTTTTCCTGCGGGATTTGCTCAAAGCGTGTTGCTGCGGCGGCAGGACTGTGATACTCTATATCTGTATTGACTTTTTCCGCGGTGCCGCCGGGCGCGGCGTCGCTCAAAGAAAACAAATATCCGAAACCATAGAACATAGGGGCCCCATCCATGAAAAAATATTCCCTGCCGGTGCGCGTGGCGGCGCTTTTGTGCGCGGTGTGCCTGCTGCTGACCGGCTGCGGCCAAGTGGCAGCGCCGGACGATACCGGCGAGCCCGGCACTCCTGCGCCGACGGCAAAGCCCGCCGCTTTTGGGGCTGACCGCCGTGGAAAAGCTGGCGGCGCAGCTCGCCGCGGAGCATCTGGGACAGGATATCACACTGACCAATGTGGTGGATTTTTCTTCGGACGATTCCGACCCGGACGCCTATCATGTCCTGCTGCTGAAGGACACCAAGGGAAACTATCTGGCGTACCGGTACGGCACGGGCTCGGTGTATTGCCTCTCGGAGGAGGAAGCCCGGAATCAGGATGACAATATTCAGGATCCGGAGGAGCGCACATGCACCCATCTCCTGTACATCCTCTCTCGCCGCACCGCGAACTACTTCCCCGACTGGGAAACTGTGACAAAGCTGACGCCGTCGGAGGTCGAAGCGGCAAACCAGATGCTGGCCCGGGGAGAAGTCCTCGCGCCCGCTGCGGAGGAAACGCAGGCGTCGCAGGAAGAGCTGGAAGCGGCGCAGCGCGCGCAGGCGATTCAGCTTGCCGCAGAACATCTGGGGACGGACGCTGTGCTGTCCAACGTGGTGGACTACTCCATAGATGATTTTGATGGCACTCCCTGCCATGTTCTTCTGCTGCGGAATGTAGACGATCGGTTCCTGGCATACAGCTACGATACAGAGGCGGTATATTGTCCCTCTTCGGACGAGGTCTGGAACTATCAGAGCGACGATTCCAGCACGGAGGAGGGCCGATGCATCTATCTCCTGCGTGTGTTTGCCAATCGCGGCGACTTCTATTTACGCGACACCGAAACGCGCATAGAGCTGACAGCGGCGGAGATCGCAAAGGCGAACTGGATACTGGTGCAGGGAGACGCGGCAGCGCAGGGAGAAACGGAAGCGGCGGAGCTTGCCGCACAGCTGGCTGCGGAGCATTGGGGACAGAATACCACGCTGACCAATGTGGTGGACTACTCCATAAATGATTTTGAGGGAGCCCCCTGCCATGTCCTTCTGATGAGGGACGCGGACGATCGGTTTCTGGCATACAGCTACGATACGGATACGGTATATTGCCCCTCTTCGGAAGATGTATGGAACGGAACCAACGATTTGAGCACGGAGGAGGGGCGATGCCTTTATCTCCTGTGTTCGTTTGCCAATCGTATGGTCTACTATTTAAATGACGGCGAAACGCGCACGAAGTTGACATCGGCGGAGATCGCAAAGGCAAACTGGGCGCTGGCACAGGGAACTGTCCCGGCGGCGGAAGTGACGACGCCCTTTCCGGCGGACGGGGCGCTGCCCGAGGGCAGCGGTGCATACAAAGTTCTGGACGAGTGCCCGGAGGAGTTTTCTCGGCGGGAGTTGTCGGACGAGGAAATTCGATCTCTCGCGCAGGAGGGAGATCTGGAAAAGGCGCAAAAGCGCATTTCCACTGGCGGAGATTTTGCGGCATGGCTGATCGCGCTGGGCGGGCAGTTTTGCAGCGGCGTTACCAGCGATGGTGTGAGGCAGAAAACCATCGGGGCGGACTTCGCATTTGAGTGGATTCAGCATCTCGATTCCACCGCAGCCGCATCTCTGGCCATGCGCGTTCTGGGGGACGATCTGCCGGGGATCGGCATCGTCGCCGCCCGGGTGGCGGAAAACGACGACACCGTTCTCTTCGGCAACCTGATCCCCGCGGAGGACGGCGGCTACTATCTGATATCCTTCGATGCCCTGACGGACGAGTGGGAAGCTGCCGTTGAAGCAGGCATGCGCCCGGAGGCGTTTCTCCCGATCTGGGTGGACGGGTACGCGGGCATCGCCGCGTGGTGCCAGAGCGCGGACAATCCCCGCGGCAGCACGCTGACCCAGGCGTTCTACATTCCGGGCGACCAGGAAGTCGTACTGGATTATAAGGATGAGCTTTATACTCCGCGGAGCCCGTGGGGGATTCAGGAATTCTTCCGGGACGAGGCGCTGACGGCGAATCTGGCCGAGCAGAAGGTCGCGCACATCCAGCCGGAAAACATTGGGAACTTCGTGCTCTCCACGAAACTCGGCGGCACTACGCTGACGCCGGAGGAGGCCTACGCCCTGCTGGACATGGAGCCGGAACAGGTAAAAAAGCGGGTGAAAACCGCGGCCGACGTGATGATGCTCATGCTGGCCGGACAACACGGAGACTGCCACGGCGACAGAAATGTAACGATCGACGGGCAGGAATGGCACTACAATCTGAACGCCTTCCAGGTGATGCAGACCCGCACGACCAACTGCGGCTCCGCCGCGAACCTCGCCAACTACCTGCTGGAGGGGGACTATGAGGAGATCGGGTTCATCCTTCATGCATACTATATCGGCAACGGCGGCGGACACGTCTACAACTACTTCAAGTATCAGGGGAAGTATTACATCGTGGACTTCAGCTGGTACATGTTCGCAAATTACCAGCCGGAAAACGACTTCCCCGTAATGGAGCTGGACCGGCTGGAGGACTACGGCAGCCGTATCCCGGAGCTGTACGGCGGCGTGTGTATGGCGCTCGCCCACACCTCCCCCGGACAGCATTATCCCAACGTGTTTGACGACCAGAACGCAGCATATGCCATTCCGGAGGGCGTGGAGTATGAGCTGCTCCATCAGGAGACCGGCAGCAACTGCTATATCCTGAAGGAGTATCCGCTAGATAAATCGCAACTGGATTGGACGACCTTCGGGGAGCCGTAAAACCGGCAGCCAAATAACAAAAATTTTCACCCGCAGACATTGTCTGCGGGTGAAAATTTGTTTACCGGGTTTCTTTCAGCGATTCTCCGCCGCCGGGGTTTCCGTCTCGGGCACATAAATAGGGTTCCGGAACTCCGCGCCGAGAGCCTCCGCGATGCGGGAGAGCTCGTTGACCGTCGGGT
>CAKTBC010000092.1 GCA_934533005.1 uncultured Oscillospiraceae bacterium
GCGGGCAAAACGATCTACGCGACCGGCAAGGGCAGCACGCCGGAATACTTCCTGCGGTATCTGCTCGCCGAAAACGGTCTTGAGCTTGACACCGACGTGGCCGTTGAGTGGAAGAGCGAGCCGAGCGAGGTCGTCTCTCTTCTCAAAGCCGAAAACGGCGGTATTGCCATGCTGCCGCAGCCCTACGTCACCGCCGCGGCCGCGCAGCTCGGCGAGGGCTTCCGCGCGGCAGTGAGCCTTTCCGAGGCGTGGGATGCGCTCGATAACGGCAGCCGCTGCGTGACGGCGGGCGTCGTTGTGCGCACCGAGTTTGCCGAAGCTCACCCCGAGGCGGTCGAGGCGTTCCTCGCCGAGATGGCGGAGAGCGTGGATTGGGTCAACGCGAATCCCGCCGATGCGGGCGAAATTTGCGGTGCGCTCAACATCGTTAAAGCGCCGGTCGCTGCGAAGGCCATCCCGAACTGCAATCTTGTGTGCCTCACCGGCGAGGCGATGATCGCCGCGGCCACCGGCACGCTCGAAACGCTCTTCGCGCTCAACCCCTCCGCCGTCGGCGGCGCGCTGCCGGGCGAGGATTTCTGGTTCGGTGCGTAAGGGCACGAAAAAACTTCATCCCAACGGCGCCGCGGCGAGAATCTTCGCCGCGGCTCTCGCGCTTTGCGTCTGGCAGCTCGGCGCGATGGCGCTCGGGAACGACCTTCTGCTCGTAACGCCCGTTGCGGTCGCGCGGCGGCTTTGTGAGCTCGTCGTCACAGCGGACTTCTGGGCAACGCTCGGCTTTACGTTTTCGCGCATCGCGCTGGGCTTTCTGATCGCTCTCGCCCTCGCGGCGGTGCTCGCCGCGCTCGCCGCCGCCGTGCCGTTTTTCGAGACGTTGCTGCGGCCTTACGTCGCGGTGATCCAGTCGGTGCCGGTCGCGTCGTTCATCGTGATCGCGTTTCTGTGGCTCTCGGCGCGGCGGCTTTCGACGTTTATCGCCTTTCTGATGGTCTTTCCGGTATTGTATACAAATCTGCTGCAGGGTATCCGCGCCGCCGACCGAAACCTTTTGGAAATGGCGGACGTATTTTGTCTGCCGTTTGCCCGGCGCGTCCGGTGCATTTACCTTCCGGCGCTGCGCCCCGCACTGGGCGCGGGCTGCCGCGTTGCGCTCGGGCTCTGCTGGAAGGCGGGCGTCGCCGCGGAGGTCATCGGCGTTGTGGCGCAAAGCGTCGGCGGCAGGCTCTATGACGCCAAGGCGTATCTCGAGATCGCCGATCTCTTTGCCTGGACGGTCGTGATCGTTGCGGTGAGCGCGCTTTTTGAGCGCGTATTCCTCTTCCTTCTCGGCATAATTTTTGACGCTCTGGAGCACGCGGTATGAAAAACGCCATTTTGATCGAACACATTTCCAAAAGCTACGGAGAAACCGTCGTTTTCCGCGATTTTTCCGCGCGCCTCCCGCTCGGGGAGACAAGCGTTATCACCGGCGTTTCCGGCAGCGGGAAAACAACGCTGCTGCGCCTCATTCTCGGGCTGGAAATGCCGGACGAGGGCGCGATCACCGGCGTCCCGGCGCGGCGCGCCGCCGTCTTTCAGGAGGACCGGCTCTGCCCGCAGCTCACGGCGCTCGAAAATGTTCTGCTCATTGCCGGGCGGAAAAGAGAGCGCGAGGCGCGCGACATGCTCGCCCGGCTCGGTCTCGGCAAAAGCCTCGCTGTTCCGGCGGCGGAGCTCTCCGGCGGGATGCGGCGGCGGTGCGCGCTCGCACGGGCGCTCTGCGCAAAGTTTGACCTGCTCGCGCTCGACGAGCCGTTCAAGGGGCTGGATGAGGCGAACCGCCGCGCCGCCATGGACGCAGTGCACGCGCTTCCGGGTGACAAAACCGTCTTACTTGTCACCCACGACGCTGCCGAAGCCGAATTTTTCGGCGGAAACCGGCTTTCTGTCCCTTGACAGCTCGCCGATTCCACGATAGAATACAGGGACTCCAAGGGGGAGTAGTCTGCCGCATTCGCGGCTGCAAATCAACAGTTACTCGGCGGGTCTCCCGCCTGGTTTGCATGAAATGACCAGACCCGTGGGCAGAATTTTCCCATTCTGTCCGCGGGTCTTTTCATCATTATAAAAAACACATCCAAACATTCATCAAGGAGGGGTTTTCTTTGAGATTCTATTGCGAAGAAGCCGAAGCCGTCCTGCGCGATGTGGACAGCACATCCGAAGGTCTCACGAGCGCGGAGGCGGAAAAACGCCTCGCGGCCAACGGTAAAAACAAGCTGGCCGAGGGCAAGAAGGACTCGCTCATCAAGCGGTTCTTCCAGCAGATGGGCGACCCGATGATCATCATCCTGCTCGTCGCCGCGGCGATCAGCGGCGTGCTGGCCGTTGTGCAGGGCGAAAGCTTTGCCGACGTCATCATCATTCTCGCCGTCGTCATCATCAACGCGGTGCTCGGCGTCTATCAGGAGAGCAAGGCGGAAAAGGCCATCGAAGCTTTGCAGCAGATGTCGGCGGCAACGTCCAAGGTGCTGCGCGACGGGAAGATGGTCACCATCCACAGCGAAGACCTTGTCGTGGGCGACGTGGTGATCCTCGAGGCCGGCGACGCGATCCCGGCGGACGGCCGCATTCTCACGAGCGCCAGCATGAAGATCGAGGAAGCCGCTCTCACCGGCGAAAGCGTCCCTGTGAGCAAATTCATTGATATCATCAACCTTGCGCCCGAGGCGAAGGACGTCCCGCTCGGCGACCGCAAGAACATGGTGTACATGGGCTCCACGGTCGTCTATGGCCGCGGCACCGCCGTCATCACCGCCACCGGCATGGACACCGAGATGGGCAAGATCGCGGACGCGCTCTCCAACGCCGAGCAGGGGCAGACCCCGCTGCAGATCAAGCTCAGCCAGCTCTCGAAGATCCTTACCTGGCTCGTGCTCGGCATCTGCGTCGTCATTTTTGCGGTGCAGCTCCTGCGTGCGGGCGGCTTCAGCTTTGAAGTCATTCTCAACTCCTTCATGATCGCGGTCTCGCTCGCCGTGGCCGCCATCCCGGAGGGACTCGCCGCGGTCGTCACGGTCGTCCTCTCCATCGGCGTTACGAACATGTCCCGCCGCAACGCGATCATCCGCCGTCTGACGGCGGTGGAAACGCTCGGCTGCGCGCAGATCATCTGCTCGGATAAGACCGGCACGCTCACGCAGAACCGCATGACCGTCACCGACACCTGGACGGACGACCCCATCCTGCTCGCCAAGGCCATGGCGCTTTGCAGCGACGCGAAGCGCTTTCTCGGCATGCACTCCGCCGAGGGCGAGCCGACGGAGGCCGCGCTTGTCAACCACGCGCACGATCTCCGGCTCTATAAGGACGAGCTGGACGAGAAATACCCGCGCATCGGCGAAGCGCCGTTTGATTCCGGCCGCAAGATGATGTCCACCGTCCACACCGAGGACGGCAAGACCGTGCAGTACACCAAGGGCGCCACGGAGATGCTGCTCGAGCGCTGCTCCGGTTACTGGTACGAGGGCAAGATCCACCCGATCACGGAGGAATACAAGGAAAACGTCCGCTGCCACGCCAAGGAATTTGCCGATCGCGCGCTGCGCGTGCTCGGCGCAGCGTTCCGCCCCTGGGACGGCGTTCCCGCCGATTACGAAGCCGAAACGCTGGAGCACGATCTCGTGTTCATCGGCTTCCTCGGCATGATCGACCCCTGCCGCCCGGAGGTCTACGGCGCGATCCGCGAGTGCCGCGAGGCCGGCATCCGCCCGATCATGATCACCGGCGACCACATTGACACCGCCGTCGCCATCGCGCGCGATCTCGGCATCCTGACCGACGATACCCGCGCCATCACCGGCTCGCAGCTCGGCGAGATGAGCGACGAGGAATTCGCGAAGGTCTTTAAAGAGATCTCCGTTTACGCCCGCGTGCAGCCGGAGCATAAGACACGCATCGTCAATGCCTGGCGCAACGCCGGGTACGTTACCGCCATGACCGGCGACGGTGTGAACGATGCGCCCTCCATCAAGTCCGCCGACATCGGCGTCGGCATGGGCATCACCGGCACAGACGTGACGAAAAACGTGGCCGACATGGTGCTCGCGGATGACAACTTCGCCACGATCGTCGGCGCGGTCGAGGAAGGCCGCCGCATTTACGACAACATCCGCAAGGCCATCCAGTTCCTGCTCGGCTCGAACATGAGCGAGGTCATCAGCATCTTCGTTGCCACGCTCATGGGCTTTACGATCCTCGAGCCGGTGCATCTGCTCTGGATCAACCTTGTGACCGACTGCTTCCCCGCGCTCGCGCTCGGCATGGAAAACGCCGAAAAGGACATCATGCAGCGCCGCCCGCGCAGCGCCAAGGCCGGCATCTTCGCCGGCGGTATGGGCGGAGACATTGCGTATCAGGGTCTGATGGTCTCGGTGCTCGTGCTCGTTTCCTATTTCATCGGCCACTTCATGGAGTCCGGCGTTTGGGAGATCCCGGCCAACGGCCTGAGCCCCGATGGCACGACCATGGCGTTCCTCACCATGTCCATGGCAGAGATCTTCCACAGCCTGAACATGCGCTCGCAGCGCGGCAGTATCTTCACGATGGGCTCGCGCAACTGGGCGCTGCTCGTCTCGTCTCTCGCGGCGCTGCTCCTCACGACGCTCGTGTGCGAGGTGCCGTTTATCGCCGCAGCGTTCGACTTCACCAGCGTGGAATTCAACGAGTATATCATCGCCATCGGCCTCGGCTTCCTCGTCATCCCGATCGTGGAGATCGTGAAATTCTTCCAGCGTCTGGCGGCGAAGAAGAAAGGCTGACAAAAAGCGGAGTCCGAATAAAAAAAACATAGTTTTTCCCCCGCAGATATTATCTGCGGGGGAAAAGGCTCGGCGAAGGGCTATGGCCTTTTTATGAGGATGCAGCCAATGTTAACAATTTGTCTATGCAAATTCCTTTTTGTGTGGTATAATATGCTCACAACCACGAAAGGAGTTGGATGGAATGAAATTCACCATCACGGGCAAGAAGCTGGAAGTCAGCGAGGAACTCCGCGCCTACGCCGAGAAAAAGGTCGGCAAGATCGAACGCCTTTTCCGCAGCGGGGACAGCGAAGCCTTCATCACCTTCAGCCGCGAACGCGGTCGCTACACCGCCGAGGTCACTCTCAAAAACAACGGTATGTTCTACCGGGTGAGCGAGACGACCGGGGATATGTTCGCGTCCATTGACTCCGCCTGCGCGTCCATCGAGCGCCAGATCCGCAAGAACAAGACCCGTCTTGAGAAGAAGCTCAAGGCCGGCCCGATCGAGTGGACGGATACCGGTGTCGGCCCCGTGGACGAAGAAGAGGAAAGCGGCGATTTCACCATCGTCCGCACCAAGCGCTTCTCCATCAAGCCGATGACGCCGCAGGAGGCCATCTTGCAGATGAACCTGCTGGAGCATGAGTTCTATGCCTTCCTCAACAGCGAGGACGCAGACGCCTTTTCGGTCGTCTACCGCCGCAAGAACGGCGGCTACGGCCTGATCTCCGATACGGAGGAATAAACCGAATATACAGCAAGAACCCGGCGGGAGCAAATGCTCCCGCCGGGCTTTTTTTGCTGTTGACCGCCTAACGAGTGTTCGGTTATAATATTTCCATCAAACACCCACAGGAGGCTCGGTCATGGAAAAGAGCAGTACAAAGCAGGCGATCCTCGACGCGGCGCTCGAATTGTTTTCGCGCCAGGGATACGAGGCAACGTCCATTTCGCAGATCGCGGACGCCGTCGGCATCCGCAAGGCGTCGCTCTACAGCCACTTTACCGGCAAGCAGGACATTCTCGATACGCTCGTGCGCGTAACGCTCGCGCAGTATGAGCGCCGCTCCGTTTTTGCCGGGGCGCGCTGGGACGATCCCGACGGCAGCGGCTCACGGCAGCCCGTCACGCCGGACGACGCGGTGAAAACCGTGCTCGAGCACGTGCGCTTCATCCTCCACGACCCCGACATAAGCCGCGCGCGGAAGATGCTCACCATTGAGCAGTTCCAGAATCCGATGCTTGCCGAGCTGCAGACGAAGCAGAACTACACGGACGTTCTCCGGTATTTCACCGCACTCGTGCAGCTTCTCGTCCGCGCCGGCTCGCTGCGCGACATCGGCGACGCTATGGTCACCGCCGCGCAGCTCTCCTTCCCCATCACGGTGTGGATCAATCTCTGCGACCGCGAGCCGGAGCGCGAGAGCGAGGTCTTTTCGCTCATCGAGCGTCACATCCGGCAGTTCTTCGCCGTCTACGCGCCGGAGACTCAGCGGTAATACTGCGCCTGCGCGTTCCAGAGCTGCGCATATTCGCCGCTCTCGTCGGCGAGCAGCGCTTCGTGCGCGCCCTGCTGGATGATCTTCCCGGCGTCGAACACAATGATCTCGTCGCAGAACTTGCACGAGGAGAGCCGGTGCGAAATGTAAATGGCGGTCTTGTCGCCGACCATGTCGTTGAGCTTTTCGTAAATCTCCGCCTCGGCGATCGGGTCGAGCGCGGCGGTCGGCTCATCGAGAATGAGGAACGGCGCGTCCTTATAGAGCGCGCGGGCAATGGCGATCTTCTGCCCCTCGCCGCCGGAGACCTCGACGCCGTTTTCGTCAAAATCGCGGAAGAGGCTCGTCTCTGTCCCGAGCGGCAGCGTTTTGAGCCGGTCGCCGAAGCCGGCCTGTTCGAGCGCGAGCTCGGCTCTCTCGCGGTCATATTCCGGCGCAGCGGCCACGTTCTGCCCGAGCGAGAACGCCAGCAGCTGGAAGTCCTGGAACACGACGGAGAACACGTCCATATACTCTCTGTAATTATATTTCCGAATATCTATGCCATTGAGTAATATCTCGCCCTCGGTAGGGTCGTACAGACGGCAAAGCAGCTTGATGAACGTTGTTTTGCCGCTGCCGTTCGGCCCGACGACGGC
>CAKTBC010000093.1 GCA_934533005.1 uncultured Oscillospiraceae bacterium
ATAGTATTTGATATCGCAAACGAAGCCCGCCGGAGCGGGCTTCGTTTCTATTTTGTGCGGGAAAAAGCGGCTTATTCTGCCTTCTGCGCGGTCTCGGCGAGAAGCTTTTTGATCTCGGCCACGCCGTAGTATTTCTCAAAGTGTACGCCGTCGGAGAGCACGAGCGTCGGCGCGCCCTTGATGCCGTATTCGCGGCAGAGCTCGGGGTGCTCCTCAGCGGTCAGGTTCTCATAGGCAAAGCCGGCCTTGTCGAGCATCTTCTCCGCCACGCGGCAGTTCGGGCAGGTCGTGCGGGTGAAGAGCTGCGCGGTGTGCACCGCGGAAACGGTGCCGACCTCTTCGGGCTGCATGCCGTGGGCGACGGTACCGTCGCCGCAGCAGGCTTCGTGGCGGTGGATGCCGCCGGTGAAGTGGCTGTGGCCGACGTTATACTCCTTGCGGTCCTTGAACTCCTGCACCTTGCCGTCGTTCCAGTTCTGCACGGGGCGGTAGTAGCCGGTGATGCGGCTCCAGACCTCGGTCTCCTTGCCGCACTTGGGGCAGGTGAAGTGCTCGCCGGTGATATAGCCGTGGTCATGGCAGACGGAGTACGTCGGGCTCATGGTGTAATACGGCAGCTTGTAGTTCTCGGCGATCTTGCGCACGAGATCGGCGGCGGCGCGCCAGTCGGGCAGCTTTTCGCCGAGGAAGGCGTGGAACACCGTGCCGGAGGTGTACAGTGTCTGGAGATCGTCCTGAATATCCAGCGCGGAGAAAATATCCTCCGTGTAGCCCACGGGCAGGTGAGAGCTGTTGGTGTAGTACGGGGTGCCGTTCATGTTGGCGGTGATGATCTCGGGATAACGGTTGCGGTCGTGCTTGGCGAGACGGTAGGACGTGCTCTCCGCCGGGGTCGCTTCCAGATTGTAGAGATCGCCGTACTTTTCCTGATAGTCGCTCAGCCGCTCGCGCATGTGGTTGAGAACGGCCTTGGTGAACTCCTGCGCCTCGGGATCGGTGAGATCCTTGTGCAGCCAGCGGGCGTTGAGGCACGCCTCGTTCATGCCGACGAGACCGATCGTGGAGAAGTGGTTCTCAAAGGTGCCGAGATAGTACTTCGTGTAGGGGTAGAGCCCGGCGTCGAGAAGCTTGGTGATAACGGTGCGCTTGGTTTTGAGCGAGCGGGCGGCAATGTCCATCATGCGGTCGAGCCGCTGGTAGAACTCCTCCTCGGTCTTGGAGAGGTAGGCGATGCGCGGCATGTTGATCGTTACGACGCCGACCGAGCCGGTGCTCTCGCCGGAGCCGAAGAAGCCGCCGGATTTCTTGCGCAGCTCGCGCAGGTCAAGACGCAGACGGCAGCACATCGAACGCACGTCGCTCGGCTCCATGTCGGAGTTGATGTAGTTGGAGAAGTACGGCGTGCCGTACTTGGCGGTCATCTCGAAGAGAAGGCGGTTGTTCTCGGTCTCGCTCCAGTCAAAGTCCTTGGTGATGGAGTAGGTCGGGATCGGGTACTGGAAGCCGCGGCCGTTGGCGTCGCCCTCGGTCATGATCTCGATGAACGCCTTGTTCACCATGTCCATTTCCTTCTGGCAGTCGCCGTAGGTGAAGTCCTGCTCCTTGCCGCCGACGATCGCGGGCAGATCGCGCAGGTCGGCCGGGACGGTCCAGTCGAGCGTGATGTTGGAGAACGGCGCCTGCGTGCCCCAGCGGGACGGCGTGTTCACGCCGAAGATGAACGACTGGATGCACTGCTTGACTTCCTTCTGGCTGAGCTTATCGACGCGCACGAACGGCGCGAGATACGTGTCGAACGAGGAGAACGCCTGTGCGCCCGCCCATTCGTTCTGCATGATGCCGAGGAAGTTGACCATCTGGTTGCACAGCGTGCTCAGATGGCTTGCCGGGGTGGAGTTGATCTTGCCGGGGATGCCGAGACCCTGCTGGATGAGCTGCTTGAGGCTCCATCCGGCGCAGTAGCCGGTGAGCATGCTCAGATCGTGCAGGTGAATATCGCCGTTGCGGTGGGCGTTGGCGATCTCCTCGTCGTAGACCTCGCTCAGCCAGTAGTTGGCGGTGATCGCCCCGGAGTTCGAAAGAATGAGACCGCCGACGGAGTAGGTGACGGTGGAGTTTTCCTTCACGCGCCAGTCGTTGATCTTGAGATAGTTGTCGACCGTCTTCTTATAGTCGAGCACCGTGTCACTCACGGCGCGGAGATTCTCGTGCTGCTTGCGGTAGAGGATGTACGCCTTGGCAACGTTTTCGTAGCCGCCGCGGGAGAGGACGCTCTCCACGCTGTCCTGGATATCCTCGATGTGGATGAGCTCATCGGTGATCTTCGGCTGGAAATCCGCCGTGACCATCACGGCCAGAAAGTCAATGACGCTCTGGTTATAGTTGGTTTCGGTCGCATCAAACGCCTTTTTCATGGCGTTGGCGATCTTGCTGATCTCAAAGTCGACGATCCGGCCGTCGCGCTTCACAACCCGGTACATAGTTTGCCTCCATATATTTCTATATTTTTTTCATAATAAGGCGCGCTGCAGTTCCCGTCTGGCGCGCTCCATTATCATAGCATCGCATGGCTGCTATGTCAAATACAAAAAGACTACATATAGTATTTAATTTTTAACTATTTGTTCCTTTGCCACTAAATATAGTGCCGCCGCCCCGAAAACGGCGGGGCGGCGGCACATATGGGGGAGGTTTTTTCAGTCCATGCCCCGAATTTCGGCGTTCGGAATGGCGGGCAGCAATATAGCCCGGAAGGCTTCCATCTCCTCGCGGGTAAAGGCGGCGCAGCCGCCGGAGATCACGTCGCCGGAATCCTTGAACGCCTGTAGAAAGTACTTTTCTTTCCCCGGCAGCCACGCGGCGATATCGGAAAAATCCTCCGCCGAGTGCAGACCGCGCACGACCGTGGTGCGAAATTCAAAATCGGTATTGCCGTCCATGAGCATCCGGGCGCATTCCTTCACGGCGGCCAGGCCGGGGCGCAGCGTGCCGGTGACGGCGGAATAGTTCTCCCGCCCGGCCTTAATGTCCATCGCGACATAGTCGGCCAGCTTTTCCTCAAGAATGGCGCGAAGCATAGCGGGGTTTGTGCCGTTCGTATCAAGCTTTACGGCAAAGCCGAGAGCTTTGATCTTCCGCAGAAACTCCGGCAGATCGCGCTGCAGTGTCGGCTCGCCGCCGGTGACGGCGACGCCGTCGAGCAGACCTTTCCGGTGGGAGAGAAACGAGAAAAATTCCTCTTCCGGGATCACCGGCTGGCTCTCGGGCTCGAGCACGAGCGAGGCGTTGTGGCAGAAGGGACAGCGCCACGGGCAGTGCGCGGTGAACACCGTGCAGGCGGTATGGCCGGGGTAGTCGAGCAGAGTCAGCTTTTGCAGACCGTGAATAACCATATCTTGCCCTCCTTTTGCCGAACGATACAATATCATGTATGTGGCCAGATTGCAATTGGCAAATACGGCGAAAAAACGCGCCGCGCCGCGCTTGACAGAAAGCGTGTACCTTTCTATACTCAAAGAGAACAAAATGGGCGAAACGGAGAACAATTATGAGCGCGTTTTTTCTGACCGGCGCGGTACAGACCGGCAAAAGCACGGCGATCCGCCGCTTTTTATGTGCAAATTCTGCGGTATCTGCCGGCGGCTTTCTCACCGTGAGCATCCCGACGGACGCCGGGTTTGACGTTTTTATCGTTCCGCCCGTGTGGACGCCGGACGATCTCACGCCGGACGCGCTCGCCGGACGGCGCGGCGGTATTTACGAAAAGCATCCGGAAAGCTTTGACGGAAGGGGCTGCGCGCTGCTCGCGGAAAAAGACTGCGGCGTCATCCTTATGGATGAGCTCGGGCGCATGGAACTGGAAGCGCACGCCTTCCGCGCCGCGGTTCTCGCGGCGGTAAACTCCGGTACACCGGTGCTCGGTGTCATCAAGCCGGAGCACAACGCGTTTCTGGATGAGGTACGCGCGCAGAGCGGCGTGGAGCTTTTCCATCTTACGAAGGAAAACCGCGAGAAAGCCCCGGCGGCGATCGCGGCGTGGTATGCCCGCGCCGCGGCGGAAAACCGGGCATAATGCAGCAGGGGGGATAAGCTTGGAGAAAAAACCGGTGCGCAGAGAAGTCCTCTGCCGGATCGTGCAGAGCGTATTTCTCGCCGCGGAGGTCGCGGCGTTCGCGGACATTCTGCTCGCCGCTGCGAAGCACCCGCTGCCGCGCGCAGCGTTCTGGGGAATATTCCTCGCCGCTGCCGCGGCACTCTCGCTCTGGCGCAGCTTTCCGCGCCGGGCGCGGCGCATCGTCTTCTTTTCTGCCGCGCTCGCGGCCGTGATCTCGGCGAGCGTGCTCTTTGCCGCATGGCGCGCTGCGATCCCGAAGGCGGCGTATGAAGCGCCGGAGACGGAGACAAAAACCATTTTTGCCGAAAAGCGCGTGCTCGCCGTTGTGCCGCACGCGGACGACGATCTCAATCTCCTGAGCGGCGTGTTCGAGGAGTTTACCGGCGCGGGGAGCGAGGTATATGTTGTGTTCGTCTCGACCGGCGACGGCTCGGCGAACGCCGGGACGCGGGTATACGAGGCCGTCAACGCGCTCGCGCTCCTCGGCATCCCGGAGGAGAATGTCATCTTCCTCGGCTACGGCGACAACGTCCCGGTCGACGGGACACATATTTATAATGCCGCGCCGGACGCCGTCACGCCGTCGGGGAGTGGCAGAACGGCGACCTGCGCCGCACCAAACCACGGGGCCTACCGCGAGGGGACGCCGTATACGCGCGAAAACCTGCTTGGTGATCTTCGCGGTGTGATCGAAGAGCTCCGCGCCGACATCCTCTTCTGTACCGACTATGACGAACACATCGACCACCGCGCGGTGTCGATGTTCTTTGACGAGGCGCTCGGCGAGATCCTTGCCGCTGTGCCGGACTATGATCCGCTCGTTCTCAAGGGCTTTGCCTATTCGACGGCCTTCAACGCCCCGGCGGATTTTTACGAGAGCGTCAACCTGCTCTCGACCGTGGATTCCGGCCGCGGGCGCATGGAAAACGGCGTGTATCTCTGGGAGGATCGCGTGCGTCTGCCGGTGGCGGCGGACGGCCTTTCCCGTTCGCTTGCCGGCTGCCGGAGCTTTGTCTCGGCACTTGAATATAAGAGCCAGTCGCTCTGGCGCTTCGCGCCGCGCATCATCAACGGCGACAAGGTGTTCTGGCAGCGTTGCACCGGCTCGATCCTTTACGGTGCGTCGGTGCACGTCTCCTCCGGAAGTGGCGCGGAGCTCAACGACTTCCGCTTGCTCCACTCGCCCGACCTTGCATCGGGCGAGCCGCCGTACGGCGCCGTGTGGGCGCCGGAGAGCGGCGATGCCGTGCGCGAGGCGGAATTTGCGTTCCCCGCAGCGGACGTGACGGAGATCCGCCTTTACGATAGTCCCTCGCCGGATGACAACGTCCTCGCCGCCGAGATCGTGTTTCCGAGCGGGAACCGGTACGCGGTGGGCAAGATCGATCCCGCCGGTACGGTCGTGCCGGTGGACGAGCCGAACTGCGAGGGCTTTACCGTCCGGCTGCTGGAGACGGAGGGCGAGCATGCGGGGCTCACGGAAATCGAGGCGTATTCCGGCACGCACGACGCGCTGCCGGGCCTTTTGAAGCTCACGGACGCGGACGGAAATTTCGTCTACGACTATCGGCTCTCCCGCGAGGAGACGGAAGCGGTGCTCTCGCTCTATACGCTGAATGCATCAGACAGTATAGTTGACTATACCGTGACGTGCGAGGGCGAGGGCTGCACGGCGGCGATCCGGGACGGCGCGCTTTCCGTGACATGCCCGCGCGGCAGAAGCTGCACCGTCACGGTGACGGACAAAACGGGAACGTTCACGGACAGCGTGTATATCGCGCATGAGACCGCCGCCATCCGCCTCGTCCGAGGGCTTCATAGCCTCGCGGACAGCATGCGCGAAACGAACCTCTATACCTTCGCTGCATACTTTTACCGAAATATTCTCCAATAAAAATCTCCCGGCGGACAAAATGTCCGCCGGGAGTATTTGTTTTATATACCGCAGAGTCCGTTTGCCTTCAGTAGAAGGTCGCAACTTCCTGCTCCGGCACATCGCACGGTTCGATGGACACCATGTGCAGTACCGGGCCGGAGCCTTCGTATACGTCCGGCAGGGTGCGGATGTCGATGCGCGCGGTGAGCTTGTACCAGGCGAGGTTTTTGAGCTCGCTCGTATCTGCGGCCTCCGCGGCGAGCGGGATGAAGCGAATATCGTTTGCGCAGCAGGTCATCACGTCGCGCCCAAAGTAGAAGTATCCCTTCTTCAGGCTGCGGGATTTCGTGATCGCCTTGCCCTTGAGCGATACGGTCTTGTTCCGGTATTTCTCCGGCTGATCCATGATGTCCTGCAAAAAGATCGCGTAGTTCGCGTCGCCGATCTCGCAGACGGGGGCGTTGAGATCGTAGGGGAGCGGGAGCTCAATGTCGTCGTAGCTGATCTTGCCGTCCGGCGTTTCAAAGGCAATGTCGCACCGGCGGTTGATGGCGCGGATGATCTTGTGCGCCTGCATTTTGAGATCCTCGTCGCCCTCGGGGAAGCGGTTGAGCACCGCAAGCTCGCAGCTCTGGAGCTTATCCACCATGAGCTGGCGCATGTTGTTATTGTAGTTGAGGAACGTGCGCGCGTCGATGAATAGAAATTCCTGCGCCACGATCCACTCCTTCGGCATGTTCGTATAGAGCGTGTCGAGCGTCCACATGCCGTTGTACTCCACCATGACATAGGAGCAGCGGTGCTTTTTCAAAAGTGCCGCGAGATTTTCGGTCGTGAGATCGCTCTCGCTCTCGATCGTCTCGGTGAACACGGTGGGCGCGGCGAACGTCGA
>CAKTBC010000094.1 GCA_934533005.1 uncultured Oscillospiraceae bacterium
ATGTGCTTCTCCCCCACCGGCAGCGAGCGCATGGCCGAGGACGCTTTGAACTGCTCGCCGTGGCTCGGGTGGCGCTCCCAAGCGCCCTCTACCGTTAAGCCCTCGCCGGGCGCGGCAAACGGCAGACAGCCCACGACCGTCACCGGCTCGTCGCCGCCGACATCCAGACGCAGAACGGTATAGCCGTTCTCCTCGTTCTGGAAGATCACGCTTTTTACGGTTCCGATGAGCTGTAAGGAGCTGCGGAGTTCGTTTGCTTCGTCCATAGTGTCACATTCCCCTGTCCCAGCGATAAACGCCGGGCGATTTCTCTCGTTTCTTCGTCCATGCCGTCGTCGAGCAGCACGATTTTTCCAAAAAGTACGCCGTCATTGATGAGCCATAAAAGGCCGTCCACCGTCGCTTCCAGCTCCGGCGATGCGCCGGAGACGCGCAGGACGATTTCCAGGCTCTGCCCCTTTCCGCGGCACACGGGCGTGAGCATCACGCCGCGCAGCTTCCAGCAGAGAAAGAGCACCGCCGCTGCGATCAGAAATGCCAGGATCCATTTTCCCATACCGCCATCCCTCCGGTATATCCTATGAGAGGCGGCGGGAAAAGGTTCACTTGCTGTAACGTTCCAATGCCGGTTTTAAAAATTCTCCCGTGAAGCTCGCGCTGCACGCGGCGCATTCCTCCGGCGTGCCGGTGAATACGATCTCCCCGCCGCCGTCGCCGCCCTCGGGACCGAGGTCGATGATATGATCGGCGCATTGGATCACATCGAGATTGTGCTCGATAACGATCACGGTATTGCCTGCGTCCACAAGCCGCTGCAGCACCTCCACGAGCTTGTGGACATCCGCCATGTGCAGGCCGGTCGTCGGCTCGTCGAGGATATACACCGTACGGCCGGTATCGCGGCGGGAGAGCTCGGTGGCGAGCTTGACGCGCTGTGCCTCGCCGCCGGAGAGCGTCGGCGAGGACTGGCCGAGACGGACGTATCCGAGGCCAACATCCATGAGCGTTTGCAGCTTCGGCACAAGCTTCGGCTGGTTTTCAAAAAATGTCAGCGCTTCCTCGACGGTCATGTCAAGCACTTCGGCAATGTTCTTGCCTTTGTAGCGCACCTCAAGCGTTTCGCGGTTATACCGCTTGCCCTTACACACGTCGCACGGGACGAACACATCCGGCAGGAAGTGCATTTCGATCTTTAAAAGGCCGTCACCGGAGCAGGCTTCGCACCGGCCGCCGCGGACGTTGAAGGAAAACCGTCCCGGCCCGTAGCCGCGAAGCGCAGCGTCCTTTGTGGAAGCGAAAATATCGCGGATGTCGTTAAAGAGGCCGGTATATGTCGCGGGGTTGCTCCGCGGCGTGCGTCCGATGGGCGTCTGGTCAATGGCGATGACCTTATCGACATTTTCGAGCCCGTCTACACCCGCGCATTTGCCGGGGCGCACCTTTGTGCGCATTTTCTCCGAGGCAAGCGTTTTATAGAGCACCTCGTTCACGAGCGAGGATTTGCCGGAGCCGGACACGCCGGTCACGCAGATGAACTCGCCGAGCGGGAACGAAACATCGATATTCTTGAGGTTATTCTCCGTTGCGCCGCGCACGGTGATGGCCTGTCCGTTCCCCTTCCGGCGCGTGCCGGGCAGGGGAATACGCTTGCGGCCGCTCAGATAGTCGCCGGTGATGCTGCGCGGCTCAGCGCAGATGTCCTCCACGCTGCCCTGCGCCACGACCTCGCCGCCGTGGACGCCCGCGCCGGGGCCGATGTCCACGATATAGTCCGCCGCGCGCATGGTGTCCTCGTCGTGCTCGACAACGATGAGCGTGTTGCCCATGTCACGCAGATTCTTCATGGTTTTCAAAAGCTTCGCGTTGTCGCGCTGGTGCAGTCCGATGCTCGGCTCGTCGAGGATATAGAGCACGCCCATGAGCGAGGAGCCGATCTGCGTGGCGAGCCGGATGCGCTGCGCTTCGCCGCCGGAGAGCGTTGCCGCGGCGCGCGAGAGCGTGAGGTATTGCAGACCGACGCTCTGCAGAAAGCCGAGACGGCTGCGGATCTCTTTTATAATGCGCCCGGCGATCATCGCCTGCATATCGCTCAGCTGCGGTTCGAGCGTATCAAGGAAGCGCAGGCACTCCGTCACGGGAAGGTCGCAGAACTCGGAGATGTTCATCCCGCCGACGGTGACGGCGAGAACTTCCTTCCGAAGACGGCGTCCGCCGCAGTCCGGACAGGGCGTTTCCGCCATGCACTGCTCGATCTCCGCGCGCATGGCGGGGCTCTGCGTTTCGCGGTAGCGGCGCTCCAAATTGGCCGCAATGCCCTCAAACGGCTGGTAGAGCGTTCCCTTGCCGCGCTGCTGGTCATAGTGGAGCGTCAGCTTCTCGCCGCCCGTACCGTAGAGGATCACTTTACGTGCCTCCTCCGGCAGATCGCGGATGGGCGCATCAAGACTGAAATGGTACTTTTTCGAGAGCGCTTCAAAGTACATGCGCGAGATCGTGTCGCCGCGGACATTGTTCCAGCCGGAGGCCACGATGCCGCCGCCGAGAATGGAGAGCGCCGGGTTCGGCATGATGAGCTCGGGATCCACGCGCAGCTGCGTGCCGAGGCCGGTGCAGCTCGGGCAGGCGCCGTAGGGGTTGTTGAACGAGAATGCGCGCGGGGAGAGCTCCTCAATGGAAATGCCGCAGTCCTCGCAGGCGTAGTTCTGCGAGAACGTGAGCTCGCGCCCCTCCGCCGGGAGATCGACCGTCACGAGCCCGCCCGTGAGCGAGGACGCCGTTTCGATCGAGTCCGTCAGACGGCGGCGGATGTCCGGCTTCATCACGAGACGGTCAACGATGATCTCAATGCGGTGCTTTTTATTCTTATCGAGCTCAATGGTCTCGGAAAGGTCGTAAAGATTTCCGTCCACGCGCACGCGGACATAGCCGCTTTTGCGCGCGTCCTCAAAGATTTTAGCGTGCTCGCCCTTCTTGCCGCGGATGACCGGGGCGAGGATCTGAAGTCTTGTCCCCTCCGGCAGCGCCGTCACCTGGTCGATGATCTGGTCGATGGTCTGCTGGCGGATCTCCTTGCCGCACTTCGGGCAATGCGGGATGCCGATACGCGCCCAGAGGAGGCGGAGATAGTCATAGATCTCCGTCACGGTGCCGACGGTCGAGCGCGGGTTGCGGCTCGTTGTTTTCTGGTCGATGGAAATAGCGGGAGAAAGGCCGTCGATATAGTCCACGTCCGGCTTTTCCATCTGGCCAAGGAACATGCGCGCATACGAGGAAAGGCTCTCGACGTAGCGGCGCTGGCCTTCGGCATAAATTGTGTCGAAAACGAGCGTGGATTTGCCCGAACCGGAAATGCCGGTGAATACCACGAGCTTATCGCGCGGAATCTCCAGCGTGATGTCCTTTAAATTGTTCTGGCGTGCGCCCTTGATATAAATGGTGTCTCTCACGGTGTGCCTCTTTAGAAAGAAATTATCAAGCATTTTATTATACTTTATTTTATTATTGCTTTCAAGAGAAATCGCATTCGGAAAAATTTGAAAAATATTCGGAAAAAGTGCTTGACAAATTCGCGGATTTTTCGTATACTGACAAAGCCTTGAGGCCGAGTAGTTCAGTCGGTTAGAACGCTAGCCTGTCACGCTAGAGGTCGAGGGTTCAAGTCCCTTCTCGGTCGCCACCATGCCCCCTTCATCGGGGGCATGACTTATGCTGTTATAGCTCAGTCGGTAGAGCGCATCCTTGGTAAGGATGAGGTCCCCAGTTCGAATCTGGGTAACAGCTCCAAAAAACCTGTAATCTCAACGATTACAGGTTTTTTTCTTAAGTAAAAGATCAGCCGCCCGGCGGGCGGCTGATCTTTCATTCAGTTTTCGTAATGCGTCCACATGGCAAGGATGCGGACAGTCTTTTCTTTCTCAAACACTTGATACACCAGCCGGTGCTGGACATTGATCCGGCGGGAATACATCCCGGCCAGGTCGCCTTTCAGCTTTTCATACGGCGGCGGATTCTGCCACGGGTTGACGCGGAGAATGCCGATCAGCTGATCAACCTTTGCCTTCATGGCCGGGTATTGCTTTACTTTCTCTTTGTCCTTCTGTGCGCTTCCGGCGATCTTGATCGCATATTCACCAGGCAAAGTCTTCACTCGCCTCCAGCGGTTCGGCAGCCGCAGCGGTCAGCCGCTCGCGCATGCCGGGAACAGACAGCAGGAAGCACGTCTCCATAAGCCCGGCGTAATCCTCCTCGCTCATGACGATGGCGTTTCCGTTTTTTGTCGCCACGTTGATAACATCGTTATACTTTATCGCCTGATCAAAGTAGCTGAAAGCGTTACGGCGGAAATTGGTTGCGTTCGTGTTTGTCATGGTATCGCCTCCTTTATGTACATTATAGTGTACGTATTGGAGCCTGTCAATATTATTTTACCGGGGACTCGTTATGTGGAAAGGATGAAATCCACGGTTCGAATCTGGGTAACAGCTCTAAAAAGCCTGTAATCGCTACGATCACAGGCTTTTTATTTTTCCCGGCTGCCTCCGCAAGGTGCCGCGTGCCGGTTGCAGCGGCGGGGAAAACGTGCTAAATTAATTATATATATTTTCGCTGTGAGGGTTGCAAAAATGGACATATCGGCTCTTTATTGCCAATGGCTGGAAAAGACGGAGCATAACGACACGCTGCACGCGGAGCTTCTGGCCATCCGCGGCGACGATGCCGCCATCGAGGATCGGTTTTACCGCGAGCTGGAATTTGGTACCGGCGGACTGCGCGGCGTGCTCGGCGCTGGCACGAACCGCATGAACGTATTTACCGTTGGCAAGGCCACGCAGGGCTATGCCAATTATCTCAAGGCACACTTTGCCGCCCCTTCCGTCGCGATCGCCTACGACAGCCGCATCAACTCCCGACTTTTTGCCGAAACCGCGGCGGGCGTTTTCGCCGCCAACGGCGTGCGCGTGCAGCTCTACGATCATCTCATGCCTACGCCCTTGCTCTCGTTTGCGGTGCGCGATCTTCGCTGCTCCGGCGGCGTTGTCGTCACGGCGAGCCACAACCCGGCCAAATA
The DNA here is from genome assembly GCA_934533005.1 of uncultured Oscillospiraceae bacterium. Taxonomy (GTDB): domain Bacteria; phylum Bacillota; class Clostridia; order Oscillospirales; family Oscillospiraceae; genus Apopatocola. Next base: position 5,069 of record CAKTBC010000094.1, read on the forward strand.
CAACGGCTACAAGGTCTATGGCCCCGACGGCTGCCAGATCACAACGGAGGCCGCCAAAGCCATTCAGGAGGAGATCAATCGCGTTGATCCATTCGCGGATGTCCGCGCGCTCGGTTTTGCCGAAGCGCTTGCCGCGGGCAGCGTTTCCTATATTGGCGAGGACACGATCGAGCGCTATCTCACCGCCGTGGGGACGTCCTCCGTCCTGCCGCCGGACGTTTCCCGGGATGCCGCCATCGTCTACACGCCGCTCAACGGCACGGGTATTTCCTGCGTGCCGCGCTGCCTTCGCGCACACGGCTTTACGAATATCACCCTCCCGCCGGAACAGGCGGAACCGGACGGGAATTTCCCGACCTGTCCCTACCCCAACCCGGAGATCCGCGAGGCGCTCGCCGTCGGTCTGCGTCTGGCGGAGGAGACGGGCAGTGAGCTGCTGCTCGCCACCGACCCGGACTGTGACCGCGTCGGCGCGGCAGTGAAAACCGAGAGCGGCTACCGGCTCATCACCGGCAACGAGATGGGCGTTCTTCTGCTCGACTTTCTCTGCCGGATGCACTGGGCGAACGGCACAATGCCGGAGCACCCCGTGGCGGTGAAAACCATCGTCACAACGCCGATGGCAGAGAGGATCGCCGCGCACTACGGCGTGGAGTTGCGGAATGTTCTGACCGGGTTTAAATTCATCGGTGAACAGATCGGGCTTCTCGAAAAGGACGGCAAAGCCGGGCGGTACATCTTCGGCTTTGAGGAGAGCTACGGGTACCTGAGCGGCAGCTTTGTGCGCGACAAAGACGCCGTGAACGCCTCGCTTCTCATCTGCGAAATGTTCGTCTGGTACAAAGCACAGGGCAAAACGCTTGCCAATGCACTCGAAGCGCTGTACGCCCAATACGGCTTTTTCGAGGCAAAGCTGCTCTCCTTCGCGTTTGAAGGCTCGGCAGGCTTTGCACATATGACGGAGCTGCTCGATTCTCTCCGCGTCTCCCCACCGGAGGCGCTGGCCGGACAGGCCGTGCGGCAGATGATCGACTACGACCGGGACGAAACCGGACTTCCCCGCTCCAACGTTCTCCGCTTTGTTCTCGACGGCGGCGAGGTCGTTGTGCGTCCCTCCGGCACAGAGCCGAAACTCAAGATCTATCTCACCGCCGCCCGCGAAAGCCGCGAGGAGAGCCGCGCCATGCTTGCCTCGCTCGAGCGGCAGTTTACCGGCTGGGCAAAATAGGAGGATATATTGATTTTATGGCAACATCCAAAGAATACATAGAGTTCGTCTGCGAACAGCTCGAAGGGGTCGAAAACGTTACCTATAAGAAAATGTTCGGCGAATACATGGTATACGTAAACGCCAAGCCCATTCTCCTCGTGTGCGACAATACCGTCATGGTGAAAAAGCTGCCGGAGATCGCACCGCTCATGGCGGGCGCACCCGACGGCGTCCCCTACGAGGGCGCTAAGGTGCATTACATTCTTGACATTGAAAACCGCCCGCTCGTGCGCGATGTGATAGCCATTCTTGAGCCGATCACGCCGCTGCCGAAAAAGCGCGCGAAAAAGAAAGCCGAATAATCGTTAAAATTGCCTCGCAGCCACCAAGCTGCGGGGCGATTTTCGTTTAACAAGGATTTTACAAAAAAACCGTAGCGCATTTAACATTCGTTTTGCTACGCTGGTTTTGTAAA
>CAKTBC010000095.1 GCA_934533005.1 uncultured Oscillospiraceae bacterium
GCCAGCACAGCCAGTATGATCCATCCAACCAATCACATCACCTCGTCCGGAGTCATTCGATCTCCGTGATTTTGAGCTGTTCTTCTTTTTCGCTTGCCGCGTCAATGGCGGCCTGGAGTTCCTGGATTCCCTCGCCTGTAGCGACGTTTGGCAGCGGCGGCAGCTCCTCGATGGAGGAAATACCCACAACGCGGAGAAACTGATCCGTCGTCCCGAAAAGGACGGGCCGTCCCGGCGCTTCCAGCCGGCCACACGGAGCGATCAGTCCGCGCTCGGAGAGGAGCGCAACGGTATAGGAACTGTCGGTCCCGCGAAGCTGCTCTATGTAAGAGCGCGTAACGGGCTGATAGTATGCGACGATTGCCAGCACCTCCAGCGCCGTCGGCGAAAGCTTTGGCTGTGAGCGCTTTTCCAGCGCACGGCTGACAACGTCGCTGTATTCGCCTGCCGTAACAAGCTGCAGCCGGTTTTCCATCCGAGCCAGGCGAAAGCCGCGGCCATTTTCTTCGTACTCTTTGGCAAGCTGCTCCGCAGCCTGCCGGACATCCCACGGCTCCGCACCGAGGACCTTGGCAATGCGTTCCGTTTCCACGCTGTCTCCGGCGGCAAAGAGAATGGCTTCCAGCGCCGGGCGGATCTTGTTGATTCCTACCATTTATTCTTCCGTATCCGTGAGCGCACGGCTCACATCGTATTTTCCTTTTTCCCCGCTGACGCGGATGTGTCCGTCGGAGCAGAGCTCCAGCACGGACAAAAACGTTGCTACCAGCTCGCTGCGGCTTTTGCAGATGCCGAACATCGATGCGAGCGACATATGCCCGTTTTTCCGAAGGAGGTCAAGAAGCTGTCCGCTCTTTTCCCGAACGCTGAACACGATCGGCTTCGGCGCGGCTCGGCGCAGCGTCTCGTTTTCCTCGGGTGCTGCCTCGCCGGTGCCGCGGAGCAGTATCTGCGCGAGTGCGCTGAGAAGTTCCTCCGGCGTATGGCGGTAATCGTACGGCCGCTCCGGCAGCGGAAGCGGGCCGCGGGTGTGCATTTTCATGCCCGTCTCGGCCAGTTTCCCCAGTTCCGGAGCGATCTCGCGTACGGCGGCGATCGCGTCGCGATTTTTTAGCTGCTCCAGAGCAGAGACGAGCACTTCAAGTTCGGTCGGCTCTTTCTCCTCCGTCAGGAGCATTTTGGTTTTGATGTACATGAGATGCGACGCCATCTGGACAAACTCGCTCGCGATCTCGAGATCCATCTCCTGCATCTTCTGAAGATAGGCCAGATACTGGTCAAGAAGCTGGGAAATCTGTATGTCGCGAATCTCGATCTTATCCTTGGCGAGCAGCATCAAGATTAGGTCGAGCGGGCCGGTAAAATCCTCCAGCTCGTCGCGCGCGTGCACAACGCCTTCCAGATGATAGCTCGGTTCTTGGATCATGGGTATACCGTATGCCTTTACACAAAATGCGTCACAAGCCGGAAGCCAAGCTCGGCCAGGACGAAAAGTTTATCAAAGAGCCAGGAGGTCGCCGTGGAAAGCGGCCCACCGAGAACCTTCGTGGATACGAGCACGAGGAGCAATACCATACCGTAGCGCTCGTAGCGCATGAGTTTGAAATAGCTCTCATCCGGAATCAGGGAGAAAAGCACCTTGCTCCCGTCAAGCGGCGGGATCGGGATCAGGTTGAACACCGCAAGAGCAAGGCTGAGATACGCCGTTGTGTAAACAAGCTGAAGGATCGTCTCGGCAACGGCTCCACCGCGGTCGTACAGCGGATAATAGAGCAGCCCATAGAGGAACAGAAAGACGCCCGCCAGCAGAAAGTTGCACGCCGGTCCTGCCAGCGCCGTTACCGCCATGCCCTTTTTCGGGTTTTTGAACCGGTACATATTGACCGGCACCGGCTTTGCCCAGCCGAAGCGAAACACCACCATCATGAGAAGCCCCATGATATCAATGTGCTTTATGGGGTTGAGCGTCAGCCGTCCGGCATCCTTCGCCGTCGTATCGCCGAGGAGGTAGGCCACGTAGCCGTGGCTCAGTTCGTGCAGCGTGATGCAGAGAAGCGACGGCAGAATATTCATCACCATCTGCACCGGAACCGTCCAGTCCAGATTCTTCCAGATATTTACAAAGTCACTCATAGATAAGGTAATATTACCAAAAACTTTGGCAGAATACAACACTAAATATTATTTTCAATGAATCCGAGCAGCTCGCGGCGACCGATCTTCGCCGTGCAGGAATATAGAAGAAGGGGAAAATCGTCATCCAGTCCGAGTACTTCCCGGATGCGTTCCAGATTCGGCTCGATCTCGCTTTTTTTGAGCTTGTCGCACTTGTTTGCAACAACGACGAAGGGGCGGCCGGCATCGAAGAAATACTCCGCCATGGTTACATCGTCCGCCGTGGGTGCATGCCGGGAATCCACGATCAGCACACCCATCGTAAAAAGGTTCGGCTCCTGAAAAAAGTCCTCCATGAGCGCTCCCCAGCGGCGGCGCTCGTCGCCGGAGACGCGGGCGTAGCCGTAGCCGGGCAGGTCGATGAAATACGTCCCGTCGACAAGGAAATAGTTGACCTGCACCGTCTTTCCCGGTGTCGCACCGACACGGGCGTAGTTTTTGCGGTTGAGAAGGCTGTTGATCACCGAGGACTTGCCGACGTTCGAGCGTCCGGCAAACGCGACGGCATGGCGGCCGTCGCGCAGAAATGCCTTTTTCTCCGCGGCGGACTTTACAAAATCGACTTTCTGTGTATTCATTCCGCCTCCTTCTCCCCTGCCGGACACAGCGCCTTTTTGAGCACCTGATCCATGTGCGATACCGCCGTGAAGTTCACGGCATTGCGCACGTTCGGATCCATTTCGGCAAGATCGCTCACGTTGTCCTCCGGCAGAAGCACCTCATGGATCCCGGCGCGGAGCGCCGCCATCGTCTTTTCCTGAATGCCGCCGATCGGCAGCACGCGGCCGCGCAGCGTGATTTCGCCGGTCATGGCGATATCGGCGCGCACCGGTCGATTTGTGAGCGCCGAAACGACGCACAGACAGATCGCGGCGCCGGCGCTCGGCCCATCCTTCGGCACAGCGCCCTCCGGGAAGTGCAGGTGGATGTCGGTATTTTTATGGAAATCGGGATCGATACCGAGCTCCGAAGTGCGGCTGCGGATGTACGTCACCGCCGCCTGGCATGATTCCTTCATCACGTCGCCAAGATTGCCGGTCAGTTCAAGCTTCCCATTGCCCGGAACAACGGAGCACTCCACATCGAGCACTTCGCCGCCGACGCTCGTCCACGCGAGACCGTGCACCAATCCGACGGAGTCGGTCGAGAAATTGACCTCCGGCTTGAATTTGACAGGGCCAAGCCACGGTTCAAGATCGCCCGCACGCAGGCGCAGAGATTTTCTCTCCCCGGCAGCGATGCCTCGGGCCGCCTTCCGGCAGAGCGCTGCGAGCTCGCGCTCAAGCATACGGACGCCCGATTCGCGGGTATAGAGTGCCACGATCTCGCGAATGGCGTCATCCGAAACGCGCAGCTGGTTGCCGGAGAGGCCGTGCTTCGTCCTCTGCTTGGGCAGAAGATGCCGCTTGGCGATCTGCAGCTTTTCCTCGTCGGTATAGCTGCCGAGAGAAATGACCTCCATACGGTCAAGCAGGGCACGGGGAATTGTATCCGCCGTATTCGCAGTCGTAATGAACAAAACCTCGGAGAGGTCAAACGGAATTTCCAGAAAATGGTCGCGGAAGGAGCCGTTCTGCTCACCATCAAGCGCTTCAAGAAGCGCCGCAGAGGGATCGCCCCGGTAATCCGAGCCGAGCTTGTCGATCTCATCGAGCACGAGGACAGGATTCCGCGAGCCCGCCTGCTGGATACCGGCGATGATTCGTCCCGGCATCGCGCCGACGTAGGTTTTTCGATGGCCGCGGATCTCCGCCTCGTCGTGTACGCCGCCGAGGGAAATACGGGCGCATTTGCGGTTTGTGGCGCGGGCAATGCTCATGGCTATGCTCGTTTTGCCGACGCCCGGAGGGCCAACAAGGCAGAGCACACCGCCCTTGACCTGTGCGGAGAGCTGCCGCACGGCAAGATATTCCAGAATACGGTCCTTGACCTTTGTAAGCCCGTAATGATCCTCGTCCAGGATCTTTTTCGCGTGGGCAATATCGGTGACGTCTTTCGTCCGCTCATTCCACGGAAGCTCCAGGCAGACGTCCAGATACGTCCGCAGCACCGCGCCCTCGGCCGAGCCGAACGGTTGCTTTCCAAGGCGCGAAAGCTCCTTGAGGAGCTTTTTCTCGATCTCGGCATCCAGCTTGAGATCAAGGATCTTCCGGCGGTACTCTTCCAGATCGTCCGTTTCCGGGCTTTCACCCAGCTCCTCCTGGATCACGCGCATCTGCTCGCGCAGGAAATAGTCCTTCTGATTCTTCGCTACGCGCTCCGCCGCCGTAGACTGGAGATTCTGCTGAATGTCCATGATCTCCAGCTCGCGGTGCAGCATATCGCAGAGCATCGTGAGACGTTTGAGCGGCGAGCGCTCTTCCAGAAGAAGCTGCTTTTCCGCGGGCTGCAAAAAAACGTTCTGCGCAATATAATCCGAGACAAAGCCCGGCTCCTTGCGATCGGCCACGCGGAGCAGCGCCTCCGGCCCTAGCGTCCCCGAAGCCGAGGCATACTCGGCAAAGAGATCATTGCACGAGCGGATGAGCGCGGTGCATTCAAGCGTATCCGCGCCGACCAGCTCGTCGGCCAGCACCTGCACGTTTGCCCAAAGGGACGGAGACTCTGCCGTAAGGCGAAGGAGCTTGGCACGGTAGAGCCCGTCCACGATGCATTTGACGTTTCCGCCGCCAGGCGTGCGCAGGATCTGACTCAGACGGCAGATCGTGCCGACCGTATAGAGATCGTCCGTCCGGGGCGTATCGCAGGTGATGTCGCGCTGCGCCACAAGGAAGATCATCCGGTCGGTGCCGATGGCGGCGTTGAGCGCGGCAATGCTCATCGGGCGCTCCACATCAAAATGCAGCACCGTTCCGGGAAAAACCGATACGCCGCGGAGAGCAAGCGTCGGCAATGTCATGATTCGGCTGGTATTTTCGCTCATATTTCTGTCCTCCATAGCAAACGAGCGGGGACATGCCCCGCCTTTTTGCCATGTGCTTTGTTACACAATGTCTGAATTATCGTTCCGCAGCGCCACGGGCGGCTTGCCGTTTTTCACACAGTCCGCGGTGATGATCACGCGCTTGATGCTCTTGTCCGAAGGGACACGGAACATGATATCGGTCATGATCTTTTCCATAATGCTGCGCAGTCCGCGCGCGCCGATCTCCATTTCCAGAGCATTTTCGGCGATCGCTTCAATCGCCGCGTGGTCGTACTCGAGTTTAACGCCGTCGAGCGCCATGAGTGCCGTGTACTGCTTGGTAATGGCGTTTTTCGGCTCGGTAAGGATGCGCTCGAGCGCTTCCTTGTCGAGAGAGTTGAGCGGTGTGATGACCGGCAGACGGCCAACAAGCTCGGGGATGATGCCGTACTTGATCACGTCGTGCTGCTGCACCTGCGAGAGGATCTCGCCGAGATTTTTTTCCTTCTTGCTTGAGATCGCCGCGCCGAAGCCCATGCTCTTGCGATCCATGCGGTTTTCGATGATCTTGTCGAGACCGTCAAACGCGCCGCCGCAAATAAAGAGGATGTTCGTTGTGTCGATGTGGATGAACTCTTGCTGCGGGTGCTTGCGTCCGCCCTGCGGCGGAACGGCGGCGATCGTTCCTTCCAGAATTTTCAGCAGTGCCTGCTGCACGCCTTCGCCGGAAACATCGCGCGTGATCGAAACGTTCTCGCTTTTGCGGGAGATCTTGTCCAGCTCGTCGATATAGATGATACCGCGCTGGGCACGCTCCACGTCAAAATCCGCCGCCTGCAAAAGACGGAGAAGGATATTCTCCACGTCCTCGCCGACGTAGCCCGCCTCGGTAAGCGTCGTGGCGTCGGCAATGGCGAACGGCACATCAAGCACCCGCGCGAGCGTCTGCGCGAAAAGCGTTTTGCCGCTGCCGGTGGGGCCAATGAGCAGAATGTTGGACTTTTGCAGTTCAACATCAGACTCATGACCGTGGTAGATGCGCTTATAGTGGTTATAAACGGCGACGGAAAGCGCGATCTTCGCCGTCTCCTGCCCGACGATGTACTCGTCGAGAATTTTTTTTATCTCCGCCGGCTTCGGAAGCTCGGCGATCGCAGGTGCGCTCGGCGCTTCCCTGCCCGTATCGGTGCGCTGCGGCAGATCCTCATCCACAATGTTCATGCAAAGACGCACGCAGTCGCTGCAAATGTAGGCGCCGTTGCCGGCGATCAGCTTATCTACCTGATCCTGTGTCCGGCCGCAGAAAGCGCAGCGGATCTTTCTATCGTCTGATCTTGCCATAAGATCTCCCCGAATTATCTTTTATAAATGACCTTATCGATGAGGCCGTATTCACGTGCCTCTTCCGCCAGAAGCCAATGGTCGCGCTCGGAATCGGCTTTGATCTGCTCCGGCGTCTTGCCGGTATTCTCCGCCATGATGCGGTTCATGCGCGCTTTGATCTTGAGAAA
>CAKTBC010000096.1 GCA_934533005.1 uncultured Oscillospiraceae bacterium
TTTGCGGTATTCGGGATTTTCCCAGCTGTAAGCGTTCTCTTCCATGATGTCTCCTCCGGAATATATTATTTCTCTTTGGCAAAATAAAAAGGCACACCTGCGCCAGAAACGGCACAGGGGTGCTTTGAAAACACGGTTCCACCCTGTTATTTCACTTCATAGACCCATAACGCGGTCAAACGGGCGGGCATTTCCTCCCACCGGCTCCGGGACGGTCGGCTCCGAGCTCATCCGCAGGACGCTTTCACCAAAGCGCGTCCCTCTCTGCGGGGATTCCTTCGGGCGTTTCCCTTCAACGCCTATGTCGGGACTATACACCCAAAAAAACCGGGTGTCAAGCCCCCTGCGCCGCGCGAAGCAACAGCGCCGTCAGCGCAAGCAGCACGGGCTGATGGAAAAGGTAGATAAGAAGCGAGCGGCGGCTCAGCCACGCAAAAGCGCGCGGTGCGCCTGCGTACCGCTTTTCCGGCGGCATATCGTCCAGGCGCTCCGCCGCCGCGGCCGCGGCGAAAAAGAGCGCGCCCCACGGCAGCAGCGGGTAGTAGTCCGCCGAGGCGAACGCCGCCGTGCGCAGCCCGAGCGGAAAGAGGAACGGCACGCTCACCCGCACACGCACGCCCAGCGTGAACGTCAGCACGAAAACGAGAAGCGCCGCGCCGCAGGCATAGGTTCCCGGCAGCGCCTCCCAGCGTTTCCGCACTACGGCATAAAGGAGCATGCACGCGCCGAGCAGGTGCAATATGCCCCAGTATACGGGCGCGCCGAAAAGAGACGTTGCCGCCGACACGAGAAGCGCCGCGCCGAGCACGATAAGACCCCGGCGCAGAGGGCGCTTCGAGAGGCGCGCGCATACGCCAGAGATCACAATAAAGCTCCCGGCGATAGCATAGCGCGCAAGCTCCATAACGGGGCTTTGCGGGAGATTTTTCGGCACAAGCCCCGCCGACGCAAGATCAAAAAGGAAGTGCCATACGATCATGGCGAGCAGCGCCGCTGCCCGCCATGTATCGAGAAACCCTATGCGTTTTTCGCTCACTTGGAAACGTTGAAGCGGAAGAGCGTCACGTCGCCATCGTGCATCACGTAGTCCTTGCCTTCCAGACGGACAAGCCCCTTCTCCTTGGCGGCGGTCATGCTGCCGCAGGCCTTGAGATCATCAAACGCCACGATCTCAGCGCGGATGAAGCCCTTTTCAAAGTCGGTGTGGATCTTTCCGGCGGCCTGCGGCGCTTTGGTGCCGCGGCGGATCGTCCAGGCGCGCACCTCATCGCTGCCCGCCGTCAGGAAGGAGATAAGTCCCAACAGCTCGTAGGACGCCTGAATGAGGCGCTGCAGACCGGATTCGGTCATGCCGAGTTCTTCCATAAACACGGCGCGCTCTTCCTCGTCGAGCTCCGCGATCTCCTGCTCAAACCGGGCGCACACCGGCAGCACGCGGCTGCCCTCGGCGTCCGCGAGCGCCTTGACCTGCTGATAATAGACATTGTTCTCCGCCCCGGCGGAGAAGCCGTCCTCGTCAAGGTTTGCGGCATAGATGATGGGCTTATTGGTGAGAAGGTCGGACGCGGCGATGATCTCGCGCTCCTCCTCGTTGGCTTCAAAGCTGCGGGCGGAACGGCCGCCGTCCATCCACTCGATCAGGCGGCCGAGGACTTCGGCCTCTTTTTTGAATTTCTTGTCGCCGCTCTTGGCATTTTTCTCCGCTTTGTCCTGACGGCGGCGGAGCATTTCAATGTCGGCGAGGATGAGCTCGAGATCAACGGTCTCAATATCGCTCACGGGATCGTGTGAGCACTCATGGCGGATGATATCGGCATTATCGAAGCAGCGGACGACATGGACAATGGCGTCGGTATTGCGGATGTCGCCGAGGAACTTGTTGCCGAGACCTTCGCCCTGCGACGCGCCCTTGACGAGACCCGCAATGTCCACGAACTCGATCGTGGCGGGGGTGTATTTCTTCGGCTGGTACATCTCCGCGAGATAGTCCAGCCGCGCATCCGGCACGGTGACGACGCCGACGTTCGGCTCGATCGTGCAGAACGGGTAGTTCGCCGACTCCGCCCCGGCGTTTGTCAGCGCATTGAAAAGCGTGCTCTTGCCCACGTTGGGCAGACCCACGATACCTAATTTCATATATCTCTGCATCTCCTTAAAAAGTCTTGGTCTATCAGTGGTTTCCGCGTTCCGGCGCTTTCGGTTTACGCCATTTTTACGCCATTTCCGCATGGAGTTCTATATCGGAATCCCTGTTTGATTTTTATGATTATAACAGATTAGCGCCTTGCCCTCAAGCCGTTTTGCAAATAATCTTTTGGGCAGACCAGACATCCGGCTTGCTGCTTCATGCTCTTCCAAGCCTTTGCTAATGAAATACCTTAATCTGAGTCTCTCAGGCTTCAGGCGCTGTTTTTTCATTTGCTATTCATGGTCCCGTTATACTGAACAAACTGATGCGTGGAAACACCAGGGAAACCATGATGCTCGCCGCCGGATTGATAGCTATTGTGTATATTCTCTCCCTGTTAGTGCCTATGCCGGCGAAGGTTTGGATCCTCATGATGTTTTCTGTATTCTCAGTAGCCTCAGCGCCAATGGTCAGTGGAACAGTTGGCTCCTATATCCGAATGGTAAGCGGCCCGGAAAATGTAGGCACCATTTATAGCATTCAATCCGCTGTTACCATCATTTTTACAACACTATCGCAGCGTTAGTCATCCAGCTGTTTGCCGCGAGAGCAAATGTGTTGAAACAACAAGAATAAGGCGCGCTGGAAAAATGAACGGCCCCCCGTCAAAAGGACGATGGAATAAAATAAGATTTTTGCTGCCAAGAGCGTTCTGCTCTTGGCAGATTTTGTAAAAAAGTAAACCACCGGCATAGCCGGTGGTTTACTTTTTTACAAAATCAAGAATTATCGGTATTTATGGAGCAGCATTACAGATTTTTCTCATCTCGCGAGCGGTGTTCACGCTTTTGTATCCGGCGTGGGCGAGATCGCTCTTGCGGCGATGCTGGAGCAGGATATGGCGTCTTTTTTTACTCCGTATAGGAAAACAGCTCTTCCACCGTGCTGTGAAAGACTTTGGCGATATCCATGGCCAGCTTCAGCGAGGGGTTATACCGCCCCCGCTCGAGATTGACGATCGTTTCGCGCCGGACGCCGACGAGATCGGCAAGCTCCGACTGTTTGAGCCCCTGTTTTTCCCGGTATTCTTTGATTTTGGTTGTCAGTGCCATGCTCAGACTCCCTTTTTATCCATAACGCAGAACAAAACCGTGCGGGCGACCGCGAGCAAAACGAGCGTTTCCGTCAGGCCATAGCCGATGATCTCCGTAGAGATCGCAAATCTTCCGGCGGCGCAAACAAAGCCAAGCGCCACGATCAGCGCAACCGCGATCTTCAAACAAATTGCGTCACACCGTTTCAAATTTGCCTCCGCCATTTCGTCCAGCGCTTCCTGCTTATACCTTTTGACGCGGATAGCGCGGGATACAAAATAGTAGAACGTGAAAGCAGCAACAACGTACTGGATGGTCGAATAGCAGTCCTTCCAGTCGTTCCGCTCCCACATCCAATAATACACGGCAAGCAGAACGGCAAAAATGATCTAATCCGCGACCAACTCCCGCAGCGATACTTTTTTCATACTGTGCCTTCTCTGAAAGCAGAAAGTGATATATTTATCACATAAAGTGCGATAAATATATCACTTTATAATTCTTCTGTCAATAGAAAGGTGCGAAAAAAGTCACTTCGTTGCCTTTTCCCGCTGGAGCAGTTTCAAAATTCTCTGCCGGTTATAGCGCTGCATTATTACGAACAGCATGTCGAACGCCGCCGCCAAAATGGAGGTGATGATAAACACCGGATACGCGCCAAACCTGGTGCCCGCCGCGATGGGCAGGAAGCTCAGCACCGCGATCGTCTCATGCACGAGTTCCGCCTGACAGGCGGCCTGTGCGATCTCATCCCAAGTATGGGCGCGCGGATCAAAGAGCGCACCATCAAACGTCGGCATTTTAGCCTTCCACCTCTTCACATGCAGCGCTTCGTATACCGCCATTTCCCGCTGCCCCACTCGATACCAGCGCTTCCGGTAATCCGCTTTGTTTCGCATCCCCACGTGATATGCCCGCCCAACGAGCAGCCGCATGATGATATGATACGAAATGGTACCAAAGGTTATGGCAAACGACAGCAGGGCTTCCTGCTGCATATTCCGGTACAAAAGGGACAGGATGACCGTGCCTGCCAGAGACAGCGCCGCGGTCAGCATCATTTTCTTTGCCATGCTTCTCCCTGAGTTACTCACGAGACCGGCGCTGCTGCCGCAGTGCTTCACGCTTCTTTTTCTCGGAATTGTCAAGCAGCGCACCGGCGAGGGCGCCAAGGCTGATGCCGGGCGCCATGCCCCAGACCATCTGGCCGAGCATCTGCCCAATGGACATGCCAATGGTAATGCCGAAGAGCATATAAATGGGCGTCCAGCTCGTGAGCGGAGCCTCCCGCACAAAGCGCGGTCCTTCCTCGCCTGTTGTTCCGTCCGGCACAAAGCCGCACTTTTCAAGAACTCGCTGCGAGGCTTTGTTCTCCGGGTCGGTCTCGGCCTCCGCAAACACAACATCCTTCTGCTGAAATGCCCATTGTGTCATGGCCTGCACCGCTTCGGTGGTATAGCCCTGCCCCTCGTACTCCGGCAGAATGCCGTACCCGATCTCTACCGCGTGGTTTTTGACCGGCCCTTTGAAGCCGAGATCGCCAATATAAGTCGGAGAATCTTTCAATGTCATCGCCCACGGCGCGTACCAGACCCGGTTTTCCGGATCGCTTTTGCAGCCGGAGAGCATTTCGCCATAAGCAGTACGAAGAGCGTCGGAATCCGCGCGTTCCATCCGTTCCTCGATCTCGGCATCCGACATCGGGCGCAGTGTCATTCTCTTTGTTTTGATTTCCGTTTTCATGGTATGGCTTCCCTTTGGAATCTTATCTTAAAAGATTTTTGAGAGCAGCACCGCCGCCGCGACGACCGCGGCGAGCGCCACGGCATAGAGCGTGCCGGTCACGAGCGGCTTTTTCGGGTGCGAGATGCGCCCGTATTCGTCGTTCTCCGGCGGCACGGGGCTCGGCAGCGGCAGCTCGCTCTCGAGCTGCGCCACGGCCTCCTCCTCGGAGAGCCCCTGCTCCTTCAAGGCAGTGAGCTTTTTCTGATATTCCACGATCTTATCCAGCTTTTCCTCTGCGGGAAGCTGATTGAAGCGTTTTTCCAGCTGGGCAATAAATTCTGCGCCGGTCGCCATAGTTTCTTCCTCCTTTTATTCTCCGGTCACAGAAGCTCCCGGTAGTACAGTCCGCCGGTGCGCTCCCGCTCCGACTTTTTTCCCGCGCGGTAGTCCGCCGCGATGGCGGCGCATTCCGCCGCCGATTCGCGCGTGAACCATAGGATCAAATGATCCAGACCGCGCAGGTCTTTGTCCGCAATATGCAGCGGCACGCTGTTCAAAAGCGTTGAATACTTTTTCTCCCCGCACTCGACCGGGAATTTGACGCCGCGGCGGTCGGTGAGTTCGCCTTGCGCGCGGCACACCGCGCAGCCGATCTGCGCCCGGATCGGGCAATTCCGAAAATGCATGAGTGGCAGCCGCCCATAGACGATCGCGCCGAGAGGGACGCTCCCGCCAAGGGCCTTGATGCCGCGCATGGATAGCTCAAACGACGCCGTAACACTCGAAAGCCCCTCTTCCTCGTAGTGGCGCAGCGCCTCGGTATTGAGAATATTGAGCCCCGCGCCGCCGTGCAGCGTAAGTCCCAGACGGCGGGTAAGGGGGATGGCATAGATGTTGTCGCCGTATACCTCGCGCAGCCCGGCCTCCTTCAGCGCCGCGAGACGCCCTTCGAACGCTTCTTCGTCCGCGGGCCAGAGGATTGCCGGGAGGACGCCGATGAGACGCTCGCCGAGCGTTTCGATGATCTCCGGTGTGATGCGCTCCACGGGCAGGAGAATTTTGGCAAAGCTCTCTCCTGCCGGGATCTGCGAGGGATCGGCAAAGCGCGCCCACAGCTCGCCGGTGCGGTCGCGATCCCGCTTTTCCGGGGACATCGGTTGGGGCGCATCGGAGCGTGGCCATGGCTTCGCCGTACCGCGAACCGCTAAAAGCTGCGAGAGAGCCTCGCGCCGCAGCGCGTTGAGCGCGCTCGCCGGGAGCATGTATCCCGGCGCAATATCCGCGGAAAAGTCCGTCACGGCAAACGGCGTGCCGCCGGTTTTGACGAGATTCTTTTCGGCGCTCGGTGCGTCAAGCGCCCGGTTGAGCGCCGCTTCGGGCTGCGCGCCCGCCGCGGTGATCGTATGCTCGCCATCCGAAACGGTAAGGCTGCTCGCTGCATCGCTCATCGAAAACGCCATCGAAACGCCGACGCGCGGCGTCTCTTTCTCATAGAGCGCGGCGAGAGACTTCAGCACCTTGTCCGCGCTCTGGACATCGTCCTTCGTGCGGTAGCCGAACATGGATCTATCGCGTTTGCCGGTGAGATACCCGTCCGAAAAGCCGCTGCGGGAGAACACGGCGCGGAGCGTTTCCTCGTCGTA
>CAKTBC010000097.1 GCA_934533005.1 uncultured Oscillospiraceae bacterium
GCAAACTTTGTCCACTTCTCGGACGACGATGCGGAAAACCGCCGCATCATCAAGGAAGAGCTCGGTCTGCGCGAGCGTGTCCGCTTCATCCTCCTGCGCCAGTACATGGAGCAGTACGAGGGCGAAGAGCTCAAGGAAGTGCTCCGCGAGAACGTGGATCTCCTCATGCCGAAGCATGTCATCTGCGACGATATCTTCTCTGCGGCGAACTATCTCTGCTGCCTGGCGCACGGCATCGGCGAGCCGGACGATATTGACCATCTCGGCAACCGCCGCGTCCGCAGCGTCGGCGAACTGCTGCAAAACCAGTTCCGCATCGGCTTCTCCCGCATGGAGCGCGTGATCCGCGAGCGCATGACGCTGCAGGATCTCGACATCGTCACGCCGCAGAGCCTCATCAATATCCGTCCCGTCACGGCGGCGATCAAGGAGTTCTTCGGTTCCAGCCCGCTGAGCCAGTTCATGGATCAGACGAACCCGC
Source organism: uncultured Oscillospiraceae bacterium (assembly GCA_934533005.1). Lineage (GTDB taxonomy): Bacteria > Bacillota > Clostridia > Oscillospirales > Oscillospiraceae > Apopatocola. Next base: position 482 of record CAKTBC010000097.1, read on the forward strand.
TGGCCGAGCTCACGCACAAGCGCCGTATCTCCGCGCTCGGCCCCGGCGGCCTGAGCCGCGAGCGCGCCAACTTCGACGTGCGAGACGTTCACTACAGCCACTACGCGCGCCTCTGCCCGATTGAGACGCCGGAAGGTCCGAACATCGGCCTTATCAACTACCTGTCTTCCTACGCCCGCGTGGACGAGTACGGCTTCCTTATTACGCCGTACCGCCGCATCGACAAGGAGACCGGCGTTGTCACCAAGGAAGTTGTCTACATGACCGCCGACGTCGAGGATCAGTATGTCATGGCCATGGCGACTGAGCCGCTGGACGAGCAGGGAAGACTCATCAACAAGCGTGTCACCTGCCGCCATCGCGACGAGATCATCGACGTAGACCGCGAGAAGGTCGACTTCATGGACGTGTCTCCGCGCATGATGATCTCCATCGCTACCGCGATGATCCCGTTCCTCGAGAACGACGACGCGAACCGCGCTCTGATGGGCGCGAACATGCAGCGTCAGGCCGTTCCTCTGATGACGACGCAGCAGCCCATCGTTGCCACCGGCATCGAGCACCGCTGCGCGGTCGACTCCGGCGTCGTTGTCCTTGCCGAGGGCGACGGCATGGTTACCCGCGTGAGCGCGGACAGCATCTCCGTCCGCTACGACAGCGGCGAGAGCAAGGATTACAAGCTTATCAAGTTCGCCCGCAGCAACCAGGGCACGTGCTTCAACCAGCGCCCGATCGTCAAGGTCGGCGAGCGTGTGAAGCAGGGCGACGTTATCGCCGACGGCCCCTCCACCTCGCAGGGCGAGATCAGCCTCGGCAAAAACGTTCTCGTCGGCTTCACCACGTGGGAAGGCTACAACTACGAGGACGCCGTTCTTCTCAACGAGCGCCTTGTCATGGACGACGTTTACACCTCCATCCATGTGGAGGAGTATGAGTGCGACGCCCGCGACACCAAGCTTGGGCCCGAGGAGATCACCCGCGATATCCCTGGCGTCGGCGACGACGCTCTCAAATACCTCGACGAGCGCGGCATCATCTGCGTCGGCGCCGAGGTGCGCAGCGGCGATATTCTCGTCGGCAAGGTCACGCCCAAGGGCGAGACCGACCTTACCGCCGAGGAGCGTCTGCTCCGTGCCATCTTCGGCGAGAAGGCGCGCGAAGTGCGCGATACTTCGCTGAAGGTCCCGCACGGCGAGAGTGGCATCATTGTCGATGTCAAAGTGTTTACCCGTGAAAACGGCGACGAAATGTCCCCCGGCGTCAACGAGGTCGTCCGCGTGTATATTGCGCAGAAGCGTAAGATCTCCGTCGGCGATAAGATGGCCGGCCGCCACGGCAACAAGGGCGTCGTTTCCCGCATCCTGCCGCGTGAGGATATGCCGTATTTGCCGGACGGCACCCCGCTCGACATCGTGCTGAACCCCCTGGGCGTTCCGTCCCGTATGAACATCGGACAGGTTCTGGAAGTCCACTTGGGCTATGCGGCGCAGGCGCTCGGCTGGAAGGTCGCCACGCCGATCTTCAACGGCGCGAACGAGACCACCATCCGCGAAACGCTCCGCGAGGCCGGACTCCGCGAGGACGGCAAGAGCGTTCTGTATGACGGCCGTACCGGCGACAAGTTCGATAACGACGTCACTGTCGGCTGGGTATACTTCCTCAAGCTGCACCACCTCGTGGACGATAAGATCCACGCCCGTTCCACCGGCCCGTACAGCCTCGTCACGCAGCAGCCGCTCGGCGGCAAGGCGCAGTTCGGCGGCCAGCGCTTCGGCGAAATGGAAGTCTGGGCGCTCGAGGCCTACGGCGCGGCGCACACCCTGCAGGAGATTCTGACCGTCAAGTCCGACGACGTTACCGGCCGTGTCCGCACGTACGAGAGCATCGTCAAGGGTCACAACATCCCGCAGCCCGGCGTGCCGGAATCGTTCAAGGTTCTGGTCAAGGAGCTCCAGTCCCTGTGTCTGGACATCAAGGTCCTCGACAAGGACGGACAGGAGATCGAACTCAAAGAGGACGACGAGGACGATTACATCCCCGGCATGCGCGACGATTACCGCGCGAGCGAGGAGGACTTCAGCGACGCCGGCTTCAGCATCGACCGCAGCCAGTCGGTGTTCGGCGATGAGCCGGAGAACGAAGAGTCCTTCGGCGACGATGATTCGGATGAAGTGGAGGAGAGAGAATAATGAGCTACACCCCGTTTGACGCCATTCAGATCGGCATTGCTTCTCCCGAAATGATCCTTTCCTGGTCCCACGGCGAGGTAAAAAAGCCGGAGACCATCAACTACCGCACGCTCAAGCCCGAGCGCGACGGCCTTTTCTGCGAACGCATTTTCGGGCCTACGAAGGACTGGGAATGCCACTGCGGAAAGTATAAGAAGATCCGCTACAAGGGCAAGATCTGCGACCGCTGCGGCGTCGAGATCACCAAGAGCAAGGTACGCCGCGAGCGTATGGGCCACATTGAGCTGGCCGCACCTGTGAGCCACATCTGGTACTTCAAGGGCATCCCGTCCCGCATGGGCCTGCTGCTCGACATGACGCCGCACACGCTGGAGAAAGTGCTCTACTTTGCCTCCTATATCGTCACCGACCCCGGCTCCACGCCGCTCAAGCGCTGCGATCTTCTCTCCGAGAAGGAATACCGCGACATGCGCGAGAAGTACGAGGACGATTTCCAGGCGGGCATGGGCGCCGAGGCCATCAAGAAGCTGCTCGAGGAGATCGACTGCGAGCAGCTCTCCCACGATCTCCGCGAGGAGCTGAAATCCGCGTCCGGCCAGAAGAAGGCGAAGATCGTCAAGCGTCTCGAAGTCGTTGAGGCGTTCCGCCAGTCCGGCAACAAGCCGTCCTGGATGATCATCGACATTCTCCCGGTCATCCCGCCGGAGATCCGCCCGATGGTCCAGCTCGACGGCGGCCGCTTCGCCACGAGCGATCTGAACGATCTCTACCGCCGCGTTATCAACCGCAACAACCGTCTCAAGCGTCTCATCCAGCTCAGCGCCCCTGACATCATCGTGCGCAACGAAAAGCGCATGCTGCAGGAGGCGGTGGACTCCCTTATCGATAACGGCCGCCGCGGCCGCGCTGTCACCGGCGCGAACTCCCGCGCGCTCAAGTCTCTGAGCGATATGCTCAAGGGCAAGCAGGGCCGCTTCCGCCAGAACCTGCTCGGCAAGCGTGTTGACTACTCCGGCCGTAGCGTTATCGTTGTTGGCCCGGAACTCAAGATGTACCAGTGCGGCGTGCCGAAGGAAATGGCCATCGAGCTGTTCCGCCCGTTCGTGATGAAGAAGCTCGTCGAGGACGGCGTTGCCAACAACATCAAATCCGCCAAGAAAATGGTGGACCGCCAGAAGGCGGAGGTCTGGGACGCGCTCGACGTCGTCATCAAGGAGCACCCGGTGCTGCTCAACCGCGCGCCGACGCTGCACCGTCTGGGCATCCAGGCGTTCGAGCCGGTGCTCGTTGAGGGACGCGCTCTCAAGCTGCACCCGCTGGCCTGCACCGCGTACAACGCCGACTTCGACGGCGACCAGATGGCTATCCACGTTCCCCTGAGCGCCGAGGCGCAGGCGGAAGCCCGTATCCTCATGCTCTCGGTCAACAACCTCCTGCGTCCGCAGGACGGCCACCCGCACTCCATCCCGACGCAGGACATGGTCCTCGGCTCCTACTACCTCACCTATGTGCGCGAGGAGAAGGGCACCGGCATGGCGTTCTGCAGCCCCGAGGAAGCGCTCATGGCATATCAGGCCGGGGAAGTTACGCTCCACAGCCCTGTCAAGGTCCGCGTGACCAAGACGATCGACGGCGTGGAGACCAACAAGACCGTCGAAACGACGGTCGGCCGCATCATCTTCAACGAGCCCATCCCGCAGGATCTCGGCTTTGTGGACCGCACCGATCCCGAGCACGCGTTTGATTACGAGATCGGCTTCCGCGTGGATAAGAAAAAGCTCGGCGATATCATCGACCGCTGCATTCAGAAGCATGGCTTCACCATTTCCGCCGAAGTGCTCGACAGCATCAAGGCGCAGGGCTACAAGTACTCCACCCGCAGCGGTATGACCATCTCCATCGCGGACATGGTCGTCCCCGAGGCGAAGAAGGCGAAGATCGCCGAGACCGAGAAGAAGGTTCTTGCGATCGAAAAGCAGTACAAGCGCGGTCTTATCACCAACGACGAACGCTACCGCATGGTCGTTTCCGAGTGGGAAAAGACGACCGGCGAAGTTGCCAAGGCCCTGATGGACAACCTTGACGAGTTCAACCCCATCAACATCATGGCGACGTCCGGTGCGCGAGGCAGCGCCAACCAGATCCGTCAGCTCGCCGGTATGCGAGGCCTGATGGCGAACACCGCCGGCAAGACCATCGAGATCCCCATCAAGGCAAACTTCCGCGAAGGTCTGAGCGTTCTCGAATACTTCATTTCCACCCGCGGCGCCCGAAAGGGCATGGCCGATACGGCGCTTCGTACCGCTGACTCCGGTTACCTGACCCGCCGAATGGTCGACGTCAGCCAGGATGTCATTATCCGCGAGCCGGACTGCGGCACGACCGAGGGCGTCCCTGCTACCGCGATCGACAGCCGCGGCTACGCCGTGTTTGTCCTCGACCCAGAGGATCCGAAGTACGACGAGTATATCCACTCCTTCGGTGAGAACATCCACGGCCGCTTCCCGGCCAAGCCCATTGTCGATCCCAAGACCGGCGAGGTGCTGTTCGATACCGACCATCTCCTCATGTCGGGCGATGCGAAATTCCTCGCTGCCCACGGCATCACGAGCGTCGAGGTCCGCAGCGTTCTCTCCTGCGAATCCCGCTGCGGCGTATGTGCCCGCTGCTACGGCATGAACCTTGCCACCGGCAAGCCGGTCAACTCCGGCGAGGCCGTCGGCGTCATCGCCGCGCAGTCCATCGGCGAGCCCGGCACGCAGCTTACCATGCGTACGTTCCACAGCGGCGGTATCGCCGGTGACGACATCACGCAGGGTCTGCCGCGAGTCGAAGAGCTTTTCGAGGCGCGCAAGCCGAAGAAGATGGCCGTCCTCAGCGAGATCAGCGGTACTCTCACGATCGAAGAGGCCCGCAAGAACATGATGGCGCTCACCGTCACCAACGCCGAGCAGGGCGAGACCCGCGTGTACCAGGTTCCTCTGGGCGCCGGTATCATCGTGCAGAACGGCGACCACATTGATCAGGGTCAGGAACTGACCCGCGGCGCGCTCAGCCCGCACGATGTGCTCCGCATCCGCGGCGTGAACGACGACGAGTTCGGCCGTCCGGGCGTCCGGAACTATCTGGTGCAGGAAGTCCAGAAGGTGTACCGTCAGCAGGGCGTCGACATCAACAACAAGCACATCGAAGTCATCGTCCGCCAGATGATGCGCAAGGTGCGCATCGAGGACGCCGGCAGCACCGATCTGCTCTCCGGCTCCACCGTGGACGTCAACGAGCTCAAGGATGCCAACAACGCCGTCAAGGCCCGCATCGCTGCCGGGGAAGAGGGGCTCACCCTTGCCACCAGCACGCCGATTCTGCTGGGCATCACGAAGGCGTCGCTCGCCACGGAGAGCTGGCTCTCCGCCGCGTCCTTCCAGGAGACGACCAAGGTCCTGACCGAGGCTGCCATCAAGGGCAAGGTCGACCACCTGATCGGTCTGAAGGAAAACGTTATTATCGGCAAGCTCATCCCGGCCGGCTCCGGTCTGGACATGTACCGCAACTTCGAAATGAAGACGGACGAGTCCATCGAAGATGAGGCTGACTACGTTGACCTTTCCGAGCTCAAGAAGCTCACGAACGCGCTTTAAGCCAAAATAAGTTCCGGGGTGCTTTGGCACCCCGGAATTTTTCCGCCGGACTCCGACGGTATGATAATTTTTTGCTCGGAAAAATTACAGAATTTTCTTGACTATTCTTGTGCATTCTGTTAGAATCAGAAATCGTGTGGGCTGGTGCCCGCACAAGAGCATTTTTTTGAGGAAAGGAGGAAAATCATGCCCACATTTAACCAGCTTGTCCGTAAGGGAAGAGAGCAGGTGA
>CAKTBC010000098.1 GCA_934533005.1 uncultured Oscillospiraceae bacterium
ACCGGCAACACCGCCACCGAAGCGGGCGGCGGCCTCTATCTGGAGCCGTTTGCGTCTGCAAAGATAATATACATGGGCAACGTATATGGAGGCGGCGGCGAGATCGCTCCGTATATCTATGACAACACGGTCAATTCTGCCCAGAACAACCTTTATCTCAGCGATCCGGACACGCAGATTGTATTTACTGCCCGCATAAACATGGGCGGAAACGCAAAGATCGGCGTCTACTTTACCGGCATCACCCAAAACGGCGCGTCTGTTCTTTTGAATTCTCTGCAAGTTAATACGGAGTCTTCGGCAAAGCTTTACCTCGACCGCATCTTCTGCGACAACCCGGATTATGGCCAACTGAAGATACAAAACGATGATGAATACTATAATCTGTATCTGCTCAATACCATTCCCGAATCCACCGTCACGTTTGACCCCAACGGCGGCACACTGACCGAAGGCGATGGGAGCATCTCCGTCAAGTATGACACACCTTACGGCACCCTGCCCACGCCGAAACGCGTCAATTACCGCTTCGACGGCTGGTTCACCGAGAAGGACGGCGGCGCGAAGGTGGAGGAGACCACCGTTGTGGCGACGCGCGAGAACCACACGCTCTATGCCCACTGGACATTCATCCACGAGCACTGCATCTGCGGCGGCGATACCGCGTTGGGCGATCATACGGCGCATGCCGGCGTTGTGTTCACCGCATGGGACGGAAAAAGTGCCATTTCGTATGCGAACAAAACGGCGTATGTGTATCTTTCGCAGAACGCCACCATCAGCAGCAATCTGGTGGTGGACGGCACGACGCTCTGCCTCTGCCTGAGCGGCCATTCCTTTGCCAGCAACGGTTCCAGCAAGATCCAGATCAAAAACGGCGGACGCCTTGTCCTCTGTGACTGTGCCGGCGGCGGCGCCATCAAGGGCGCTACCAAGGGCTGGGGCGGCAGCTGCGTGTATCTCTACCAGAGCACGCTGGACATTTTCGGCGGCAAGATCACCGGCGGTAAGGTTTCCGGCAACGGCGGCGGCGCGATCGCGCTGGATGACAGCAAGTGTGTGCTGAACATCTACGGCGGCGAGATTTCCGGCAACAACGGCAAAAGCTCCGGCGGCGCGATCTTCCTGAACAATAAGGACAAAAAAGGCGGCACCGTGAACATGTACGGCGGCCTTATCGCCAACAACACGGCGACCAACGGCGGCGTGATTTACTCCGCCTGCGGCGGCACGTTCAATCTGTCCGGCGGCACGATCTCCGGCAACAAAGCAAACAACGGCGGCGTAGTCTACGCTACATCCGGCGGTGTAGTCAACTTGACCGGCGGCACGATCACCGGCAATAAGGCCACGAAGGGCGACGGCGGCGTCATCAACATGGCAGGCGGTACGGTCACCATCTCTGGCGCAAAGCTCACCGGCAATACGTCCAGCCGGTACGGCGGCGCAATCTATCTCTACAACGGTGTGACAGCGACCATGACCGGCGGCGCGATCACCAATAACAAAGCCGGATCAGAGGGCGGCGCAGTACATGTGTACGGCACATCCACGTTCAATCTCTCCGGCGGCAGCATCACCGGCAACTCCTCCAAGGATGGCGGCGCGATCTACCTCAACCGTGAACCGTCCGTGCTGAACATGACCGGCGGCGTCATCAGCGGGAATACCGCAACGGGCAACGGCGGCGGCATCTATATTTTCCGCACCGGTTCAATCTACAATCTCTCCGGCGGCGCGATCCGGGATAACAAAGCCGGCGGCAGCGGCGGCGGTATTTATATCAATTCGGCTTCGAACAACTTTGGCAAGCTGAATCTGAGCGGCAGTCCCGTTGTGACGGGCAACACCGTTTCCGGCGCAGCCAACAACGTTTATCTGCCAAGCGGAAAAACGCTCTCCATCGCCGGCGCGATGACGGATGGCGCACTCGTCGGTGTCACCACCGCGAACAAGAGCTACCCTGTGGCATTCTCCGGCACGTATGACGCCAATTACGAGGCGTATTTCGCTTCGGACGATGCATCCGTCGGCGCAGAGTATAATACAACCGATAAGAAGCTCTATCTTGCTGTGCGGCAGTATGCTGTCACGTTCGATGTTGTGGGCAGCGGCGCGGCGACCGCGACGCCCGCGAATGCACCGGCAGGTACCGAGATCACCCTGACCGCGGTGCCCGCCGAGGGGCATCACTTCAGCCGCTGGATCGTAAACCGTCCCGATGTGCAGATTTATCAGAATAAGTTTACCATGCCCGCGGGCGACGTGACCGTGACGGCCATTTTTGAGGCGCACAGCTTCACGGAAGAGGTCGCCGATGATCGGTACTTGGTGAGTGCCGCGGATTGCGACAATGACGCGGTCTACCGCAAGAGCTGTACCTGCGGCGTAGCGGGCACCGAGACCTTCACGAAGACCGGTTCGGCGCTCGATCACGACTGGGGCGTGTGGACGCAGAACGATGACGGCAAGACCCACACCCGCATCTGCTCCCGGGATGCCAGCCACACCGAAACGGCGAACTGCTCCGGCGGCACGGCGAGCTGCGTAGCGAAGGCTGTCTGTGCGGCATGCGGCGGGGAATACGGTGATCTTATCGCTCACGACTTCACGGCGGAAGCTGCCGAGGCAAAGTACCGGCAGTCGGAGGCCAACTGTCAGTCCCCGGCCGTGTACCGCAAGTCCTGCTCCGTCTGCGGTGCGGCCGGAACGGAGACCTTCGCTTTCGGCGAGAAGGACGGCAGCAATCATGTGGGCGGCACGGAGGTGCGCGGCAAAACGGACGCGGACTGCGTTAAGGATGGCTACACCGGCGATACCTTCTGCAAAGGCTGCGAGACGAAGCTGACCTCCGGCACGGTGATCCCGGCGAAGGGGCACACTTTCGGCGACTGGACGGTCATCCGGGCGGCAACGACGACCGCTGCCGGAGAAAAAGCGCACAGCTGCGGCGTCTGCGGGTATCGGGAGACCGCAGCGATCCCCGCGCTGACCCCGACACCTACGCCTACGCCTACACCTACACCTACGGCGACGCCTACCCCCACGCCCACGGCCACGCCGACTCCCAGCGCAACGCCTACGACCAGCCCAAGCGCGGAACCCAGCGCAAGCGCAAGTGCCAAACCCGGCGCGGAAACCGGCAGCGAAACCGGCGAGAAAGACGCCGTGACCGCCAATGCGGATCTGGAGCCCGATACCGACGCGAGCGTAGAGCCCGATACCGGCGGCAATACCGGCAAGCGCGGCTTTGGGCAGTACCTCTGGCTGTGGCTCCTTCTCCTGCTGCTTCTGATCCTTCTCATCACCGGCAGAGTCCACTATCGGAAGTACATAAAAAAGAAATAACCCAATATAAAAAGACGGCGGCTCGTTATAACGAGCCGCCGTTCCATTTACATCTTTACTTCCGATGACCGTCAAACCAGCCGGTGATCTCGTTCAGCCGGCGGAGGCGGTGCTTCGGCTTGCCGCTGCGGGAAAGCTCATGGTTTTCGCCGCGGAACAGAACAAGGCGGCTTTCCACACCGTGCGCCACGAGCGCGGAGTACATCTGATACCCTTGGTCGACGGGGCAGCGATAGTCCTCCAGCGAGTGGATAAAGAGCGTGGGCGTTTTGACTCTGTCGGCATACTTCATGGGGCTGTGCTGCCAGAACTTCTCGACATCCGGCCAGATGGCTGCGCCGCACTGATCCTCGGAGAAGTCGGGACCGATATCGGATACGCCGTAAAAGCTCGTCCAGTTTGCAATGGAACGCTGGCTGGCGCAGGCACGGAAGCGGTCGGTATGCCCAATAATCCAGTTGGTCATAAAACCGCCGTAGGAGCCACCGGCCTCGAAGAGATTGTCGCGATCCATCTCCGGGTAGGCGGCGAGCGTCGCGTCGCAGAAGGCCATGAGATCGTCAAAATCCACTGTGCCGTACTTGCCGCGGATGTCCATGAACGCGCCGCGTCCGTCGCTGCCTGTGGGGTTGCAGAAGATGACGAAATATCCCCTGCCCGCCCAGTACTGCATCTCATGGTAGAATACGGGGCCGTAAACGGTTTTCGGGCCGCCGTGGATATCAAAGATGACGGGATACTTTTTCCCCGGTGTAAAGCCCATCGGCTTGAGCACGAAGCCGTGCACCTCGTGATCGAGTGCAGTAAAGTTGAGCACTTCCGGTCGGGCGACGTATTTTCCCCGCAGCGCAGCATCATTGAGATGCGTAACACGGCGGCCGGTACCATCGTAGAGTTCCTGCGCGCGCATATCCCAGAGCGCACAGAGAAGCATTTTGCTGCTGCGGCGATCGAAGCAGTCGATGGAGCCATCGCGCACCATCACCGGCGCGACAGCACCGTTTTCCAGCTTGTAGAGCCCCGCGCTGTCGAAGCGGGTGGAAATAAAATACAGCACGTCGCCGTCCATCTTCATGGCTCGCCCGCCGCCGTGGCGGATGTCGCTGCCGACGGATGAGCCGATGGACTCGCCATAGACGGCGTAAGGCGAAACGGCGAGCGTTTCATAGTCAAGCTTGTAGAAATCGCAGTCTGTGTTCATGCCGTATTTCCCGTCGGCGGCGAGCAAAAGCAGGAAGGAGCGGCCGAGAGCATATGTTGCAATTTCAAAGTCCGTCCGGCTCTTCGCAACGGCCTCTTCCCGGCGGGATGTGAGATCCATGCGGTAAAGATCCGCACCGCCGAAGTATGCGGGGCGGGGCACGGAGACGTCAAGAAGACTGTAATAAACCGTTTTCCGATCCTCCGTGAGCTGCACATCGGATACGGCGAGACCAACTCCCGTCAGGCGGGTGAGGGCCTTTTTCTTTGCGTCATAGTAGAAAAGGCTCTCGTATGCGCCGCGCGTATAGGTGCCGCCGTTCCACCACCAGGGGAGCTGTGTGACGACCTCGTAATCCTCGTTTTCCTTTTTGTCGGCAAGGTAGGCCTTTGCAAGCTTTTTGTCCCCCGTGTACAGGTTTTCAAAGCCCGGGAACGTCGAGCCGGTAACGAGAAGGTCGCCGCCCGGCAGCGGGAATACCTGCGAAACGGGGATGGGAAAGGTGTACGCGAGCTCGGCCTCGCCTCCGTCGAGCGCGATCTTATAAAAGCGGCTCGAAAGCGAGGGCTCCTTCCCGCCCTCGCGGTCTGCGGCGAAAAGGACGGTGTTTTCGTCCAGATAGCAGAAGGATGCTTCCTTTCCGCCGCCGGTCAGCGGGCGGACGGCGCCGTCCTTTAGGAGATACAGGCGGGATTCGTAGCAGTTCTTTTCCTTTTTCGCCTGACTCATGGTGAAGCAGGCGCTTGCCCCTGCGGGGGAAAACGTGACGTTGGCCAGCGAGCGGACGGCGCAGAAATCATCAACGGCGATCGGTTTGAGACGCATGGAAAAGCTCCTTTCGTGCGCGGGTGGAAACGTTCCGCGCGCAGCGGTAATAAATTTGTCGGCTACAGCATACCACATTCCCGGTGCTGCCGCAATCCATTCGGGTGCGGCAGACCGTTCCGGCAAAGCGCCGGAAAAGCAAGATCCCCGCGCCGGCAGTGCACCGGTGCGGGGAGTTGCTGTTACTCATTATTCGGTTTCTTTTTTCGTTTCCAGAAGCCCTCCGGCAGCTGGACGAGAATGACGGCGCAGAGCATGATGCCGCAGCCGAAAAGCTCACGGGCGGAGAGAAACTCGTGCAGCAGCACCGCCGCGCCCAGCACGCTGAACACCGATTCCATGCTCAGCAAAAGCGTCACGGCGACGGGGTTCCCGTTGCGCTGCGCAGCGAACTGGAGCGTATAGGCGAGCGCGCTCGAAAAGATGCCGAGATACAAAATCGGGATGATGTTGTCGCAAAGCTCGGCAAACGTCGGCTTTTCCACGGCAAACATGCCGATGAGGCAGACGATGGACGCCACGATGAACTGCGCGCAGTTGAGCTCCGTCGGCGAACAAAAACCGACATAGTAATCGCCCGCGAGAATGTACACCGCATAGATCGCCGCGCTCAAAAGGATCAGCGCGTCGCTCGGCGAGATCGTGAAGCCGTCCTTCACGCTGATGAAATAGAGCCCTATGAGGCCGAGCAGCACGCTCACCCAGAGACTCGGCGCGACCTTCTTATGCAGCACCACAACGCTGAAGAGCGGCACAAGCAGGATATAGAGCGTCGTCAAAAAGCCCGCCTTGCCCGCCTCAACGTCCGCGATGGCGTACTGCTGCACAATGGAGGCGGCGATCACGAGCACGCCGCACACAATGCCGCCGGCCACGAGCTTTTTCGGATCGCTCTTCTTCCGCTCCTCCGGCTTCTTCCGCCGGTTCGACACAAAAAGAAGAACCCCCAGCGACAGCGCGGCCAGCACGCTGCGATAGAAGTTGAATGTGATGGCTCCGATATGTCCCGCGGCCATGCGCTGAAAGGCGAACGCGGTTCCCCATACAAACGACGCCGCCAGAGCCGTCAGCGCCGTTTTCAAGCTCATACCTTTTTTCATAATGT
>CAKTBC010000099.1 GCA_934533005.1 uncultured Oscillospiraceae bacterium
GAGCCGGTCGCCTCCATCGGGCCGCAGGAGCGCGAGCTGATCGCAAGCATCAAAGCGGCAAACTGCCCGGCGGTGCTCGCTATCAACAAGCTCGATACCGTGGAGCCGGAAAAGCTCCTCGCCGTCATCGCGCTCTACAGTGAGGCGTATGCCTTCCACGCCATCGTCCCCATCTCCGCCAAAACCGGCGACGGTGTGGAGGAGCTTCTCAAGGAGCTCGACAAATTTGCCGTGGAGTCTCCGGCACTCTTCCCGGAGGGGGTGACGACCGATCAGCCCGAAAAGCAGGTCTGCGCCGAGCTCATCCGCGAAAAGCTACTGCTCAATCTCGAACGCGAGGTGCCGCACGGCACGGCGGTGGAGATCACGCGCTTTTCCGAGCGGGACGACGGCATCATCGATCTCGAAGCGACGATCTACTGCGAAAAGGCGAGCCACAAGGGCATCATCATCGGCAAGCACGGCGCGATGCTCAAAAAGATCGGCGAGGATGCCCGGAAGGACATTGAAGAATTCATGGGAACAAAGGTCTTTTTGCAGACGTGGGTGAAGGTCAAGGAAAAGTGGCGCGATTCCAATTCCCTGCTGCGCAACTTCGGCTATACCGATACCTAATATTTACCGCCGCGCCCGGTTTTTCCCGGTCATATCCGAAACGCGCGGGGGAAAACTTCCCGTATGGATACGAAGATTTTCTGGGATGTGTTCCGCGACACCGGCGACCCGATCTGCTGGCTGCTGACCCGCATTCCCCCGGCGGACGGAAAGAAAAAAGAACAGACGAACGACAGAGCGCCCGCGCGGCCTCTGTCGTAGCATGAAAGGTTTACATAATGTACAAAACCCTGCACGGACTGGTGCTGCGCGAGGTAAAATACAAGGAGTCGAGCAAGATCCTTACGATCCTCACGGAAGAGGAAGGAAAGATCACCGCGGAGGCGCGCGGCGCGCTGCGGAAGGGCTCCAAGTGCTCGGCGGCGTCGCAGGTGCTCACGTGGTCGGAACTGACATTTTTTGAAAACCGCGGCCGGTATACGCTGACCGAAGGGAGCGTGTTGGAAGACTTCGCATCGCTGCGTGCTGATCTCGGCGACTACGCGCTCGGCTGCTACATGGCGGAGCTCCTGGAAGCCGTATCGGACGAGGACAGCCACAGTACGGCGCTTTTGCATCTGGGGCTGAATGCGCTCTTCGCGCTCTCGCGGCAGCTCTATCCGTCCAAGCATATCAAAGCCGTTTTTGAGCTGCGGCTCATGTGTCTCGCGGGCTTTGCCCCGCAGCTCGACCGCTGCACCGACTGCGGCACGCGAACGCCCGAAAAGCCGCGCCTGAGCCTTTATGGCGGCGGCGTACACTGCACCGGATGCGCGCCCGGCGCGCCGGGAAAATCGGTGCTGCTCTGCGGCGCGTCGCTCGCGGCCATGCGCCACGTGTGCTCGGCGGGGGAGAAAAAGATCTTTTCCTTCACGCTGGACGAGCCCTCCGACGAGCGCTTTTGCGCCGCCTGCGAGGAGTACACCCTCGCGCAGCTTGACCGCGGCTTCGGTACGCTCGATTACTGGCGTTCGCTGCAAACGAAGTAGACGATAATATATTTATGTAAACCAAATTACGTAAATAAAATTGCGTAAACCGAAATACGTAAACTAAGTTACGTAAAAAACTTTATGTAAACAATATTGCGTAAAACAAATTATGTAAACATACAAAACAAACGGAGACATATATGGACTTACTGGAAAAATCAAGAAATACTCTCGAGCTTCCGGCAGTACTGGAAATGCTTGCAGGGGAGGCGGTGTCCGAACCGGCGAAGGCCGAGGCACTCGCGCTCGTGCCTAGCGTCCACCGCGCGGAGGTTGAACAGTTGCTCGCCGAGACGAGCGCCGCGAAGGATATGATGGTCTATAAGGGGAGCCCGTCGCTTTCAGGACTGCGCGATGTGCGCGGCTCGCTCGCCCGTGCCGACATGGGGGGCGTTCTCAATCCGCGCGAGCTTCTCGAGATCGCGGGCGTGCTGCAAAGCGCCCGCGCCGTGCGCTCCTACGGCATGAGTGCCGAGAAAGAGACGTGCATCGACCATCTCTTCAAAATGCTCCAGACAAACCGATTCCTGGAGGACAAGATCGTAAACTCTATCCCCAGCGAGGATGAGATCGCTGACAGCGCGAGCAGCGAGCTTTCCGACATCCGCCGGAAAATGCGTGCCGCCGCGGCGCGCGTGCGCGATAGCCTGCAAAAAATCATCTCGGCACCGTCCATGGCAAAGTTTTTGCAGGATCCCATCATCACGACGCGCTCGGATCGTTACGTTGTTCCCGTCAAGGCCGAGTGCAAGGGCAGCGTCCCGGGGCTTGTGCACGATGTATCGGCCTCCGGCGCTACGCTCTTTGTGGAGCCCATGGCGGCGGTCAAGGCGAATAACGAGATCCGCGAGTTGAAAGCGAAGGAGAAGGCGGAGATTGAGCGCATTTTGGCGGAACTTTCCGCCGAGTGCGCCGCGCACCGCGAGGATATCGACGCCGATTTCTCCGCGCTTGTGCGGCTCGACGGCATTTTTGCGCGCGCGAAACTCAGCTTCAAGCTCAATGCCGGTGCGCCGGAGCTCTCCGAGCGCGGTGTCCGACTGCGCCGGGCGCGTCACCCGCTGCTCGATAAGGACAAGGCCGTTCCCATCGATGTGGAGCTCGGCGAGGATTATGATACGCTTGTCATCACCGGCCCAAACACCGGCGGCAAGACCGTTACGCTCAAAACCATTGGCCTTCTCTGCCTGATGGCGCAATGCGGTCTGCACATCCCCGCGGCGGAGGGAAGCTGTGTCCCCATCTTTGATAAAGTCCTCGCCGACATTGGTGACGAGCAGAGCATCGAGCAGTCACTCTCCACGTTCTCGGCGCACATGGTGAACATTGTAAACGTGCTTCAGGAATGCGGCGACGGCTCGCTCCTCCTCTTTGACGAGCTTGGCGCAGGTACTGACCCTGTCGAGGGCGCGGCGCTCGCTGTGTCGATTCTGGAGAGCGCCCGTGCACGCGGCTGCGTCATCGCCGCCACGACGCACTATGCCGAGCTCAAGGTATACGCCACGAACACGCCCGGTGTCATGAATGCCTCTTGCGAGTTTGATGTGGACACGCTGCGCCCGACGTACCGGCTGCTCCTCGGCATCCCGGGCAAATCCAACGCCTTTGCCATTTCCCGGCGGCTCGGCCTGCCGGAGGAGATCATCGAGGACGCCAAGGGGCGCGTCGGCATGACGAGCGCGAAGCTCGAAGAGACGATCGAAAAGCTTGAGCAGACCCGCCAAATCCTCGACCGCGAGCGCACCGAGTCCGCCCGGCAGCTCCGCCAGGCGGAAGAAGAGCGGAAAAAGGCCGCGCAGCTGCGCGCCGAGCTTGAAATCCGGCTCGAAAAGTCCGAGCAGAAGGCGCGGCGCGAGGCCGAGCGCATCCTCGCCGATGCCCGCACTGTGGCCGAGAGCACGTTCCGCGAGCTGGACGCGATGCGCTCTGCCCAGAACGAGGAAAACGACCACCAGCGCATCAACGCCGCGCGCGCCGAAATGCGCCGGAAGCTCAACGAGACGCAGGACTCCCTGCGGCGCGACGAGCCCGCGCCGGAGGAAAAGAAGTCCGCGCGCGCCGTGCAGGTGGGTGATGTTGTCCAGATCCGCTCCATGGGCGTGAAGGCGACGGTGCTCGCTATCTCGGCCGACCGGACGCTTACCCTGCAGGCGGGCATCCTGCGCGTCACGGCACGCGAGGACGAGGTGCTGCTCCTGGAAAACGAAAAGCCGGCGGTGACAATCCGCGCCGAGAGCCGCGGCACAACGCTCCGGCAGAGCGCCGTATCGTCCGAGCTCGATATCCGCGGCATGGAGACCATCGAGGCCATCCCGGTCGTGGAGCGGTACATCGATTCCGCGGTGCAGTCGCGGCTCGAAACGGTGACGATCATCCACGGCAAGGGTACCGGCGCACTGCGCGCCGCCGTGCAGCAGTCGCTCCGCCGCAACAAGCAGGTAAAATCGTTCCGCCTTGGCCGTTATGGCGAGGGCGAAACCGGCGTGACCGTTGTGGAATTGAAGTAACAGCGCGTTAAAGCGGTGATTTTTGCTGTGCATTTTTCCAAAACCGAGGAAAAAGGTTGACGTCCCCGGCGCGCTTTGTTAAAATATAGCCGTATAAAAGCATATCCATGTCAGGCGATCCATAGCGAAATTAACCAATTTTTGATGATAGGGAGCGGCGAATATGGTCAGCAAAGAAGTAGTCATCAGCAATCAGGTAGGCCTGCACGCCAGACCTGCAACGTTCTTCATTCAGAAGGCGAACGAGTACAAGTGCAGCATCTGGGTGGAGAAGGACGAGCGCCGTGTCAACGCCAAGTCTCTTCTCGGTGTTCTTTCTCTGGGTATCGTAAAGGGTACCCCCATCACCATCATTGCGGACGGCTCGGACGAGGAAGAGGCCGTGGCAGCGCTCACCGCGTTGGTCGCCTCGGACTTCGCGGAGTGATCGGCAAAAGCAAACAAACGGACAAGGGCGTGTTATAGACACGCCCTTGCTTTTGCATTCAGGGAGTTTTGAAACCGTGACCAAGATCGAGGAGCTGCGCGAGAAAGCCAACCGCCTGCCGCTGCTGCCGGGCGTTTATATCATGCTGGACGCTTCCGGCGAAGTGATCTACGTCGGCAAGGCCAAGGCGCTCAAAAACCGCGTGACAAGCTATTTCCGCGGCGACCATCTGCCGAAGGTCGCGGCGATGGTCTCGCACGTGAACGACTTCAACGTCATCATTGCCGAGACGGAGTTTGAGGCGCTTGTGCTCGAAAACTCGCTCATCAAGCGCCACAAGCCGCATTACAACATTCTACTCAAAGACGATAAAGGATATCCGTTCCTCCGTCTTGACCGGCGCGAGCCGTACCCGCGATTCACGTTATCCAACCGCGCGAACCCGGACGGGGCAAAATACTTTGGCCCTTACGGCGGCCGGGGGCAGACCTCGAGCATCATCGACACGCTCTGCAAAACGCTGGGGCTCCCCACATGCCGGCGGATGTTTCCCCGCGATATTGGGAAAGACCGTCCCTGCCTTCAATACCAGATGGGCGCATGCCGCGGCTGGTGCCGCGGCGAGCCGGACGGGGAGGAGTACCGCCGCGCGATCGACGAAGCCGTGGATATCCTCGAAGGGCGCAGCGCGGAGCTCGTCCGGCGCATTGAGACGGAGATGAACGCCGCCGCCGAAGACCTCCGGTTTGAGGAGGCCGCGCGGCTGCGAGACCGGATGCGCGCGGTGTCCACGCTAGAAAACCGCCAGCGTGTCATCGCTGCCGCCCGCGCCGACACGGACGCCGTAGGCTTTGTGCGCGGCGCAAAGAGCTGCTTTTCTGTGCTGCACTATACGAACGGCGACCTCTCCGGCAAGGACGTATCGCTCATCGACGACCCGACGGAGACGGACGAAGAAGCCTTGTCCGCCTTACTGCGTCAATATTATGTAAATCGATCGAGCTGGCCGAAAACGATCCTCCTGCCGTTTGAGCCGGAGGATAAGGAGGACATCGAACGCTGGCTCTCGGACATGGCCGGGCGGCGCGTGTATCTCGAGGTGCCGCAGCGCGGCGACCGCGCCCGCTTTGCGGAAAAAGCGGCGGTGAACGCCCGCGAGGAGATTTTGCGCTCCACGACCGCCGAGCAGCGCCGGAGCAAGACGCTTCAATGGCTTCAGGAGGCGCTTCAGCTCACGGAGTTCCCGCACCGGATCGAAGCCTATGATATCTCGAATACCGGCAGTACGGGCATCGTCGCCTCCATGACGGTGCACGTGGACGGAAAGCCTCTCAAACGGGACTACCGGAAATTCCGCATCCGCAGCACCGAAACGCCGGACGACTATGCCTCCATGCGCGAGGTCATCACGCGCCGGTTCACGCACTATCTCGAGGAGGACGGCAAGTTCTCTGCGCGGCCGGACGTTTTGTTCATCGACGGCGGCGCGGAGCACGCCTCCGCGGCCTGCAC
Source organism: uncultured Oscillospiraceae bacterium (assembly GCA_934533005.1). Lineage (GTDB taxonomy): Bacteria > Bacillota > Clostridia > Oscillospirales > Oscillospiraceae > Apopatocola. The sequence goes on from CAKTBC010000099.1 coordinate 6,033, forward strand.
AGCGCTTGAAGCGCTGGGGCTCAGCCTGCCGGTGTTCGGCATGGTGAAGGACGACCGCCACCGCACCCGCGCGCTTATAACGCCGGAGGGACACGAGATCGGCATTCAGGCAAATCCCGCGGCGTTCGCGCTCGTGGGGCGCATCCAGGAGGAGACGCACCGCTTTGCCATTGAGTACCACCGCTCGCTGCGCGACAGTGTGCGCGGCTCCACGCTCGATAAGATTCCCGGCGTTGGGGAAAAACGGAGAAACGATCTTTTGAAGGCCTTCGGCTCGGTGCGCGCCATCCGCGCGGCGAGCGC
>CAKTBC010000100.1 GCA_934533005.1 uncultured Oscillospiraceae bacterium
TCGTGGAGCGAGGTATCGCGCAGCGGCGAATCGTTGCAGAGAAAGTACGGGTTGCCGGTCTCGTCCGCCGTGCGCAGGCGCTGCTGAAAAGCGGCGTACTCCGGCGTGTCCTCAAAGCGCGTGATCGGCGTGACGGCGGCCTGCTCCTCCGGCGCGGCTTCCGGCGCGCCGCCCTGCTCCAGGCGCAGCAGCAAGAGCGCGGCGTCCTCCACGCAGCGGCAGAGAGCGTATTCCTCCTCCGGCACGCGCTCGCCGCAGATCTCTTCGAGATGCACCGCCACATCGAGACTGTCGAGACTGTCGCCGCCGAGCTCGTCAAAGAAGTCGGCGGTGTCGGAGATCGCGTCCGTGTCGATCATCAGCGTCTGCGCGAACGTTTCGCGCACGAGCTCGCGCAGCTCGCCAAGGCGTCTGGCTTCCTGTTCGTTCATGGGATAACTCCTTTCGGGGTGGTTTTAGTCGGCGTACATTTTGCCGAGAATGGCGTTGGCCGCCGTCGAGGGCAGCAGCCGCATGAGAAAGATGACAAGCTGATATACGAACCCAACGGTGTAAAACACCTTCCGGCTCTTCGAGAGCGCCGCGCGGCCCAGCGCCGCGCCGACGACCGAGGCAGGAACACCGCCGCGCTCGTCCTTTTCCATCTTCGCAACGCTGCGCGAGATGCGCCCGCCGTATTCTCCGTCTCCTGCAAAGCTGCGCGCGCGGGCGTCGGTGAAGCCGGTGCGCGTGTCGCCGGGCATCACGGCGCTGATGCGGATGCCGTAAGGGCGAACTTCGTTGCCGACGGACAGCGTAAACGAGTTTATCGCGGCCTTGGAAACGGAATAATAGGTCTGGAAGGGAATGGGTGTCACGGCGGCGACGGAGCTCGTATTCACGATCCGCCCGCCGCGCTGCGCGCGCATCACGGGCAGCACCGCGCGCGTGACGCGCACCATGCCCCAGAAATTGACCTCGAGCTGGCGTTTGGCCTCCTCAACGGACGTGAACTCCGCCGCGCCGGAAATGCCGAAGCCGGCATTGCTGAGCAAAATGTCGATGTGCCCCTCGGCCTCAAGAACCGTCTGCACCGCTGCCGCAACGGACGCTTCGTCCGTCACGTCCGCCGTCACATGGCGGACGGAGGCGCTGCCGCCGCTTCTTTCATGGCGGGAGAACTCGTACACCGTGCAGCCGTGCGCGGCAAGATATTCCGCCGCCGCCGCGCCGATGCCGGAGCTGCCACCCGTGACGATCGCGACCTGTCCCATGGAAGGACCCTCCTTAACAATGTGGATAGTTAAAATTATTTATATAAAAAACTTGATGCAAGTATACTGCCGCGCGCTGCGCCTGTCAATAGAACAAACGTACCGTGCACGTACATTTTGACAAACGCGCGCCGGGGGCTTATGATGTTGCCATCTCATAGAAAAGAGGAAATTTCCATGATCGAATTTGACCGCCGTCAATTTGAAGAATATGCCCGCGCCGTATTCACGACCGACTCCCCCTCCGGCTGCACGGCCGAGGGGATCGCACTCATCAAAAAATATGTAGAGGAGCTCGGCTACACGACGCGCATCCACAACAAGGGAACGCTCGAAGTGGATGTGCCGGGACTCGATAACAGCAAAACCGTGGCGACCTCGGCGCACGTCGACACGCTGGGGCTGATGGTACGCAGCGTGAAGGGCGGCGGAACGCTCGCTCTTACAAAGGTCGGCGGGCCGATCTGCCCGACGCTCGACGGCGAATACTGCACGGTGCTCACGCGCGAGGGCAAGCGCTACAGCGGCACGATCCTCTCGCTTGCCCCGGCGGTGCACGTCTACCCGGACGCCGCAACGATGCCGCGCGATGTTGACCATCTTGAAGTCCGGCTCGACGAGGAAGTGAAAAGCGCCGAGGACGTCAAGGCGCTCGGCATCGATAACGGCGACTTTGTGTTCATCGATCCGAAGTTCACGATGACCGGATCGGGCTTTTTGAAGTCCCGGTTCATCGACGACAAGGCGAGTGCGGTGCTTTTGCTGCTCCTGCTGCGCTGGTGCAGCGAGAAAAAGGTGGCGTTCCGCCATCCGACGCGCATATACTTTGTCGTGTTTGAGGAGGTCGGCCACGGCGCGAGCGCGCTCGCGCGCGATATCGACGAGTTCGTTACGGTGGACATGGGCTGCGTGGGGCTCGATCTTGCGGGCAACGAATACGCGGTGTCCATCTGCGCGAAGGATTCCGGCGGGCCGTACGATTACGAACTCACGAATCGCCTCATCGCGCTCGCGAAAAAGCATGAGCTGCCGTACACCGTTGATATCTTCCCGTTCTACGGCTCGGACGTCGGCGCTGCCTGGCACGCCGGCGTGGACTGCAAGGGCGCGCTCATCGGCAGCGGCGTCTGCGCCAGCCACGGCATGGAGCGCACGCACGTAAAGGGACTCGAGGCAACGCTCAAGCTCATGTATCTCTATCTCTGCGGCGAGGATTAAAAAAGGGGGAGGGCTTTCGATGGAGGAGTTGGAAAGAAAACGTCTGCATTGGCAGAAGGTGACGGCGATCGTGTGCGTGCTGCTGCTCATTGTTGTGACGGCGAGCTCGGCACTGGCCTTTATCAGTGTGCGGCGGTACGCCCCGCGCATCGAGCACATCGTCTCGCGGCTCGATACCGTAACGGCGGAGCTTGATGCGCTCGATACGGAGCGGCTCGTCGACACTGTGAACGGCCTTACGGAGCAGCTGGAGGCGGCGCAGCTCGCCGATACGCTCGATTCGCTGCGCACGATCGCCGCGCAGCTTGAGAAGGTAGACTGGGCATCGCTTGAGCAGAGCACCGGCGACATGCTCCGTCAGGCGCAGCGGAGCCTCACCGAGGCGGAAAAGGCGCTCACCGCCGTGAACGACGCTGCGGAGAAGCTTGATGTGGAGGGTCTCAATACGGCGGTCACGGAGCTGCTCGCCGTTATGCAGCCACTCGCGGAATTTTTCGCGCGTTTCAAATAAGGTGAACCGGACAGGGACGCTGAACGTCTGAGCTTATAGAACAAACCCAAAGGAGAAAAACCAAAATGAAACGCTTTGTATCCCTGCTTTTGGCCGGAGTGCTTCTGCTCGCGCTCGCCGCCTGCGGCGGCAGCGTGAAAGATGTGCGGACGAAGGCCGTGGCGTCGGAAATGTACACGCAAAACGAGATCGACGCCGCCATCGACGTCATAAAGAAAGACTTTTCCCGCAGCTGGAAGGGCTGCACGCTCACCGAAATTTCCTACGCCGGAGACGAGGTCTCGCGCGAGCATCAGGACTGGGCGGACCGGAACGGGGCCGACGAGGTGCTCGTCCTCACATCGACGTTTGATGTGGCCGAGTCCGGCGCAAACCCCACGCTCAACCCGGGGCAGACGTACACTAACTGGATGTGGATCCTTGTTCGCTCGAACGGCGGGGCGTGGCAGCACGTCGATCACGGGTATTGATCCAAGAATAAAGGACAAAAAGAGAGCCGGTTTTCCGCGGAAAACCGGCTCTCTTTGTGTATGAAAATATCAGTCGAACAGATGCACAAACGCCTTCTGCTCGGGCGTGAGCGTAATGCTGCGGTTCCAGATGAGATGCGCCTTGGAGACGATTTCCGGACTGTCAATGCGCTTCATGATGAGTGTGGGGTCGGAGTTTTGGATCGCGGAGGTATACGGCGCGATGGCCACGCCAATCCCGGACGCCGCCCAGCTCAGCGACGAGGCGATATTGTCGTTCTGGCAGATGATGTTGGGGATGAAGCCCTGGCGGCGGCAGGCGTTGGTAAAGAGGTCGTAGTACCGCCGATGGATGATGATGGGGGTCTCCTGCAGGCTGGTGAGCGCTACGACCTGCGCATCGTCGGCAGGGAAGAAGTTCGGCTTGCCGATGGCGGTGAAGTAATCCTGTCCGCTCTCGCCGAGGGCGGTGTCGCGGATGGGACGGGAACTGAATGCTCCGACGTTGAACGGCTCACGCACGATGCCGAAATCGACCACACCGGTGGCAAGCATATCGAGAATGCTCGTCGTGCTGCCCTCGTGGAGGACGAACTCCACGTGCGGGTAGCGCTCCTTGAGCTTGAGGACCTTGTCCGGCAGTACGCGGTTGCAGATCGAGGAGATCGTGCCAAGATGGATGGTGTACCGCTCTTCTTCGTTGGCCGACTGCATGAGCAGCAGCGTCTCGTTCACCTTGTCCATGATCTCGCGGGCGCGCTCGCGCAGCAGAATGCCCTTCGGCGTGATGATCATGTTTTTCTTGTCACGAATAAAAAGCTGGCAGCCGAGCTCCTCCTCCAGCCCCTTGAGCTGAAGACTCAGCGGTGGCTGAGAGATGCGCAGAGAGTTGGCGGCTTTGGTGATGCTGCCGTTTTCGGCAATGGCAAGAAAGTATTCGAGCTGCTTGAGCGTCATGACAGGGCACTTCCTCTTTATATATCGATATTATATGAATATCATATGAAAAGATCGATAAAAAGTCAAGAGCCAATGGCCTTGACAAGGCGATATTCCATATTATACTGGTTTCAGAACCTATTCCAAGGAGAATAAATCATGCTTGTAATGATAAAAGGCGCCGGAGACATCGCCTCCGGCATCGCGCTGCGCCTCTGGCGCGCAGGGATCAACGTTGTAATGACCGATCTTCCGAGGCCCTCGTCCATCCGCCGCAGCGTCTGCTTTTCCGAGGCGGTGTACCACGGCGAGACGAAGGTGGAGGAGGTGCGCGCCCGGCTTGCCGAAAACGCCGCGGAGGCGCTTTGCATGCTGAAGGAAAACATTTTGCCCGTCATCGTCGATCCGAAGGCGGAGAGCGCAAAGGAGCTTTGCCCGGACGTGATCGTGGATGCCATTCTCGCCAAGGACAATCTCGGCACCGCCATCACCGATGCGCCCGGCGTTATCGGCGTCGGCCCCGGCTTCACCGCCGGGGAGGACTGCCACGCCGTCGTGGAGACGATGCGCGGCCATACGCTCGGTCGGGTGATCTGGTCGGGCAGCGCCGTTCCGAACACCGGCGTGCCCGGCAGCATCGGCGGTTATACGATCGAGCGCGTGATGCACTCGCCCTGCGCGGGAGAGTTCCACGCCCTGCGCCAGATCGGCGATACGGTCGAGGCGGGGGAGATCGTCGCCACCGTCGGCGGCGAGCCGCTGTACGCGAAGATCACCGGCACGCTCCGCGGTATCCTGCCGGAGGGCTTTGAGGTGCCCCGCGAACACTTTAAAAGCGCAGACGTCGATCCCCGCTGCCAGCTCTTCCACTGCTTCACCGCGTCCGATAAGGCGCTCGCCGTCGGCGGCGGCGTGCTGGAAGCCGTTTTAATGCTCACCTCTGCCGTCGGTACGGCAAGAAAACCGGAGAAACGAGGAGAAGACTATGGAAAATGAGCTTCGTATGACAAAGCTTGCGAGCTGTGCCGGGTGCGGCGCAAAGGTCGGCGCGGGAACGCTCACAAAGCTTTTGAAGGGTCTGCCTTCGGTATACGATGAGCGCCTGCTCGTCGGCTACGACACGAGCGACGACGCCTGCGTTTATAAAATTTCGGACGATCTTGTGCTTGTGGAGACACTGGACTTCTTCCCGCCGATCGTGGACGATCCCTTCATGTTCGGCCAGATCGCCGCGGCGAACGCCATCAGCGACATTTACGCCATGGGCGCCGAGCCGAAGCTCGCACTGAACATCATGGCCGTCTCGCCGCAGATGCCGGACGAGGCCGTGCGCGAGGTGCTGCGCGGCGGCTATACGAAGGCCGCAGAGGCCGGCGTTATCATCTCCGGCGGCCATACCATCCGCGATACCGAGCCGAAATACGGCCTTTCCGTGACGGGCTTTGCCCATCCAAACAAGATCCGGCTCAACTGCACGCCGCACGCGGGCGATGTGCTGATTCTCACGAAAGCCCTCGGCACCGGCATCATCTCCACGGCGAACAAGGCGGACATGGTCTCCAAAGAGACGTACGCCAAGGCCGTTGCGCAAATGGCGGAGCTCAACCGCGCCGGAAGCGAGATCGCCGGGAAGTACGATGTCCACAGCATCACCGACGTGACCGGCTTCGGCCTTATGGGGCACACCGGGGAAATGGCAAACGGCGGGAACGTCACCGCCGTCATCGAGAGCGCGAACGTGCCGCTTCTGCCGGAAGTGCTCTCGCTCGCCGAGATCGGCATCCTCCCGGAGGGCATGTACCGCAACCGCAATTTTGCCGAGCCCTTCAGCGAGAGCGCGCCGAA
>CAKTBC010000101.1 GCA_934533005.1 uncultured Oscillospiraceae bacterium
CCGTGGATGTCCGATATGGCGATGACGCGGGAATGATCGTCAAACGTCGGGTGCGCGACGGTATAGGTGTTGTTAGGGTAAGCGGGATTATCGTAAAAATGCGTTATAAAGTCCATTCCATCACCAAAAGGTCGCCGAGCGCCCCGGCCTCCGTGCCGACGCGCGTGAAGCCCGCCTTTTCATAAAATCCGAGCGCGGGGTTTTCCGGCGCAACGGTGAGGCGCATCGCTCGCCGTCCGAGCTGGCGGAAGCGCATGGCCGCGGTGCCGACAAGCTGGATGCCGCAGTGGTGGCCGCGCAGCTCCGGCACAACATACAAAAATGCGATCCAGCCGATGCCGCGCTCGCGCCCCCGGCGCTCATCGAGCGAGAGAATGCCGGCAAATTCGTCCTCGAACAGAGCCTCCGTAATGCACCCCGGCGCTTCGGCGCTGTGGAGCTGCGCGCTCAAATAGCACGCCGAGGCGTCGAAGCCCTCGGTCGTGCCGTGGGCGCAGCGCCAGGCATCGCGGTAGCAGGCGATGTAGCGCTCCTGCCCGGCAGCGAGATCAAACGGGCGATAGCGCAGATCGTAGCAGCGCGGGCCGTCCGCCTCGCCGTTTTCCCGGAAGGGCGTATACGGCGGGGCGGGAAGATGCGTCGTGTCGTTCACGTAGATAACGGAGAATGTGTCGTTTTCAAAGCGCAGCAGCGTTACGGACGTGTTGTTCACGAGTGGGACATCCTCGGAGATGCGTTCGCTCGGCACGCCGAGAATGCGCGATAAAAAAGCGCGGATCGCCATGCCGTGGCACGCGACGGCGACGGTTTTTTCGTCGTTCGCGCGGGCAATGTCCGTCATGGCGGCGAGCATGCGTTCTTGCACCGCGGTGTGCGCTTCGCTGCCCGGCACATGCCAGCGCTCGGGATCGTGGAGAAACGCGCGCTTGAGCTCCGGCGATTCGAAATTCACCTCGCCCCAGGGCCGCATCTCCCACGCGCCGAAGCACATTTCGATGAGGCGCTTGTCCACAAAAACGGGGATGTCCCGCCCGCCCGCGATGGCGGCGGCGGTTTCCTCCGCGCGGCGAAGGGGGCTGGTGTAGACGGCGGCGAGCGGCGTTTCGGCAAAGCGCTTCGTGAGATACGGAAGCTGGGCTTTGCCGTCGGCGGTGAGATCCACGTCGGTCTGCCCCTGCACGCGGCGAAAAAGATTGCCCTCGGACTGGCCGTGGCGGACAAGGAATATTTGGGTCATGTATTGCCACTCCCTTGGAAATGGGTTATAATATTTATTCCATGTTAGTATAGCACAGACTACCGCTGCGGGGCAAGACAACAGGCCGCGGAATTTGTCCGGGAGGGCGAAAGGAGCCGAGCGTGAAAACCGTACATCTCATCAGCGGCGGCGACGCCGGCGGCGCGCGCACCCACGTGCTCCGGCTGCTCGGCGAGCTGAACAAAACCGGCCAAGCGCCGCTTCTTTGTCTGGGCGGCGGCGTCCTTGCCGACGGCGCGCGCGAGCGAGGCATTCCCTGCAAAACGCTCACCGGCAGCTTTTTCGCGCAGCTTCGCGAGGCGCGGCGATTCATCCGCTCCGAAGGATTCGATCTCGTCCGCTGCCACGGAAGCCGCGCCAATCTGACGGCGGCGCTGCTCCGGGGCTCTCTCGGTGTGCCGGTCGTCTCGACGATCCACAGCGATCACCGGCTCGACTATCTGCACCGCCCGCTCTCCCGCCTTGTCTATGGCACGCTCAACGCTCTGGCGCTTCGGCACATGGACGCACTTGTATGTGTTTCAAAAGCGATGCGCGATACGTACGCCGCCCGCGGGTTCCGGCGCGGGAAGCTCTTTTTCATCTATAACGGCGTGGATATGAATGCGCCGTTCCCGGAGGCGAGCCGGGAGGACTTTCTCGCCGCGCACGGCATCGCCGCCGCGCCGGGCGATATTCTCGCCGGGACCGCGGCACGGTTCGATGCGGTGAAGGATCTTTCCACGATGCTGCGCGGCTTTGCCGCCGCTGCAAAGGAGGAGCCGCGGCTTCGTCTTATCCTTGCCGGAACCGGCGCGGAGGAGGAAGCGCTCCGCGCGCTCGCAAGGGAGCTCGGCGTTTCCGATCGCGTCCACTTTACCGGCTGGCTCAGCGACACAGACGCGCTTTACGCGAGTTTGGATATCTGCCTTCTCACGTCCCTTTCGGAGACATTTCCCTACGCGCTCACCGACGCGGCAAAATTTTGCGTCCCGGTCATCGCGACCGCCGTGGGCGGTGTACCGGAGCTTGTGGAGGATGGCGTTCACGGCCTTCTCCTTGCCCCCGGCGATACCGCCGCGCTCGCGGCAGACATTTTGACGCTTTCCCGGGACACGGCGCTGCGAAAGAAACTCGGTGCGGCGCTCCACGACCGGACGGCAAAGGAGTTTTCTCTCTCCGCCATGGCGGAGAGAGAAAGAGAGATATGCCGCGCCGTCCTCTCGCCCCGGCGGGAGGTCGTGATCGCCGGAGCCTACGGCGGCGGCAACCGCGGCGATGAGCTGATGCTCGAAAACCTTCTGCGCGATGTCCGCGCCGCGGCGCCGGAGTGTGCCGTCACGGTGCTCTCGCGCCGCGCGAAGGAGACGGCGCGCCGGTCTGATGTTGACAGCTTGTATTTTCTGCGCTTTCCCGCCATTGCGCACCGGATGAAAAATGCGCGCGCACTTATCTTCGGCGGCGGAAATCTTTTGCAGGACGCGACGTCCCGCCGTTCGCTTGCCTACTATCTCGCGCTGCTGCGGCAGGGAAAACGCCGCGGCTGCCGCACGCTTTTATACGGCGCGGGGCTTGGCCCGCTCTCAGCGCACGGCTGGGAGAAATGCGCTGCGGCGCTGAACGAATGCGCCGATACGATCGTCTTTCGGGAGAGAGAGAGCCTTGCCGCGGCGAGAGAACACGGCGTGAAAGCGCCGGAGCTCGTGCTCGGCGCGGACGGCGCGCTGGAAACGGACGTATCCGCTGCGCCGAAGGAGGATGTCCTGTTCGTCTGCCCCCGGGAGGGCCGCGGCGCGCCGCCGTTCCCGGCGGAGTATGCCCGCGCCGCCGCGGCGCTGGGTGCAAAGCGGGGCTGGAAGGTGCGCTATGTTGCCATGAACGTCCGGCAGGATCTGCCGCTTTGCCGCGCGCTGGCCAAAGAGACCGGCGGCGAGGCGATCGAAGCACCGGAGGACACGGCGGCGCTCACACGGCTTTTTGCCGCGGCGCAGTTCACGGTATCCATGCGGCTGCACGCGCTTACGCTCTCGTATCTCGCTGGAACGCCCGTGCTTGGCATCGACGGCGACGGACGCATCGCGGCGTTTGCCGCTGAGTGCGGCATGCCGTACCGAACCGCGGAACAAGGCGGAGATATTGCCGCCGCACTCGAAGCGGCAATCGAGGCGAAAGCGCCGGGCACGGAGCAGTGGAGCGACCGGCTCGCGGCGGGACGCGCCGCGCTTGCCCGCGCGCTTCGTGAAAAGGAGAAAAAATCATGATTTATATCGATCAGCACATTCATTGCCAGAGCTCGCCGGATTCGCACACGCCGCTGCGCGAAATGGCGGCGGCGGCGCGCGACCACGGCATGAGCGCCGTGTGCTTCACCGACCATATCGACATGGATTTCGGCGATCTCGGGGATCTGCGCTGGGAGACGCGAAAGGACGTGCTGCGCACGGCCTGGGCGGATGTGCGCGAAAACCCCGTGGAGGGCATTACCGTCCGCTGCGGCATCGAGCTCGGCGAGGCGAACCACGACCCGGGAGCGGCGAAGGAAGCCGCGATGGAGCCGGGGCTGGACTTCGTTCTCGGCTCGCTGCACAATCTGCGCGGGCAGCCGGACTTTTACGAGTATCCGTACGAATCCGAAGAGCAATGCATGCAGCTCAACCGGGAGTATCTCGCAGAGCTCCTGGAGCTGACGGAGTTTCCGTACTTTGACGTGATGGCGCACATCGGGTATACGTCCCGGTATATGCACCGCGACGGCTTTGCCGCCGAGATCACGGCGGAAAACTGCCACGACGAGCTCGCGGCAATCTTTGAAGCGCTCATCGCACAGGGGCGCGGCATCGAGATCAACGTATCCGGCCTGCGCACCGGCCACACGAGCAACCCGAACGCTTCGGCGCTTGCGCTCTATTACGATCTCGGCGGCGGGATCATCACGCTCGGCAGCGACGCCCACGAGGCAAAGGACGCTTCCATCGGCATCCGTGAGGGTGCGGAGCTGCTGCGGAGCATCGGCTTTCGGTACTACACGGTGTTCGAGCAGAGAAAGGCTTCGTTCCTGCCGCTGGAATAATTTACTGGAAGAATTTAAAAGATAAAGCAAAGGAGATATATACAACATGATTGTCATTGCATCCGATCACGGCGGTTACGCTCTCAAGCAGGAGCTGATGGCGCATCTGAAGGAAAAGGGCGTCGAGTTTGAGGACATCGGCACCTATTCCGAGACGAGCTGCAACTACCCCGAATACGCCGGGCGCGCCGCGCGCGGCGTTGCGGAGGGGAAATATGAGAAGGGCATTCTCGTGTGCGGCACGGGCATCGGCATGTCGCTTGCGGCGAACAAGATCCCCGGCATCCGCTGCGCGCTTTTGTCCGACTGCTTCAGCGCGGAGATGTGCCGTGCGCACAACAACGCGAACATGTGCGCGCTCGGCGGGCGCGTTACCGGCCCTGAGCTTGCCAAGCGCATGGTCGATCTTTTCCTCACAACGGAGTTTCTCGGCGGCCGCCATGCCGCGCGCGTGGACATGATCACCGCGCTCGAAAACCATGATCATTAAGGGCCACCGCGTATACCGCGGCCACCGCGGCGCAGGGCGCAGCGGCTCGCCGATCCTGCTCACGATCCTTGTGCTGGTGTTTCTGGGGCTGCTGCTCACGTTCTCGCTGCTGCCGGAGTACGTTGTCTACCACCGCGACGGCGTGGAGATGGTCGTGCCGATGCTGCAGGAGAACGGACAGGGGTATACGGTGGAGGGCATTTCCGCCCCTGTGCCCTATGCCGGGGACGCTACGGCTACCGTTCAGGTCGCCGAGCCGGATTACACCAACGTTTCGCTCGCGAGCAGCGCGGGGCTCAAGTATCTGAACGGGTACTATGTCCCGTTCTCCAAGGTGAACGCCACGGGACTGGACACGGCGGTCAAGGAGGCCGAGCGCAGCGGCGTGAAGGGGCTCGTGCTGGAAATGAAGGATGAGAGCGGCAAGCTCGCGTGGATGTCCGGCGTGGCGACGGCGTCGTCCAACGCCGCGAACAGCACCTGGGACCCGACGGCGTATCTGAGCGAGCTCAAGGCGCAGGGCTGGACGATTACAGCGGAGATTTGCTGCGCTGTGGACACGCTGCTCGCCTCGGCCAACCCCGACGTTGCCTTGCGCGACCGCACGGGCGCGCCCTATGTGGACGAATCCGGCGGCTGGGTCGATCTCTGGAACCGCGACGTGCGCACGTATATTGAAGAGCTCTGCACCGATCTCATGGCGATGGGTGTGGACGAGATCATCCTCTCCCGTGTGGAGCATCCGCTCGCCGAGGTCATGTACACGCGCGAAATTGCCTCCAACCTCAACCGCGAGGCGTTCTGTATGAACTTCTCCATCGCCGTGCGCGACGCGATCAACAAAACCTTGCAGGATAAGGGCGTTCATCTGAGCGCGCGCGTGCCGCACGATGTGCTCACGACCGGCACCGATAACGGCCAGTCGATGGACAACTTCCTCAAGGTCTACGACCGGCTCGTCATTGAAACCGAGACCTACAGCGACGACGCGCCGCTCTTTACCGAGAAGAAGATCGACAGTACGCTCCGCTTTGTGCCGCAGATGACGTGGACGTTCGGCGGCGGCTCGTGGATCCTTGACCCGACCGTCGGCGCAACGAATGGATAAAGGAGGAAGCGCGCTTTGATCGAGCTTCTTGCGCGGCTTTTCATTCGAGACAGCCGCCATACGGACGATCCCCGCGTCCGCGCCGCCTACGGCACATTGTGCTCGGCGGTCGCCATCGCGCTCAATATCCTGCTGGCGGCGGCCAAATTCGTCGTCGGCACGCTCGCCGGGTCGGTCTCGATCACGGCGGACGCG
>CAKTBC010000102.1 GCA_934533005.1 uncultured Oscillospiraceae bacterium
GTATCGCGCCTGATCGGCGCGCCTCCGGGATACGTCGGCTACGACGAGGGCGGCCAGCTCACCGAGGCCGTGCGGCGTAAACCCTACAGCGTTGTGCTGTTCGACGAGATCGAAAAGGCGCATCCGGATGTGTTCAACATCCTGCTGCAAATTCTTGACGACGGCCGCATCACCGATTCGCAGGGGCGTACGGTAGACTTCAAGAACACGATTATCATCCTCACCTCGAACCTCGGCAGCCAGTACCTGCTCGAAGGCATTGACATGAACGGCAACATCACGGATTCCGCGAAGGAGGCTGTCATGGGTGAGCTGCACCGCGCGTTCCGGCCCGAATTCCTGAACCGTCTCGATGAGACGATCCTCTTCAAGCCGCTCACGAAGGATAACCTCACCGGCATCATCGACATCATGGTCGAAGGGCTCAAGAAGCGCCTGGCCGACCGCTCGCTCAAGCTCTGCATCACCGACAAGGCGAAGGAGCTCATCATTGAGCGCGGCTACGACCCGCTCTACGGCGCGCGGCCGCTGCGCCGGTATCTCCAGAGCAGCGTGGAAACGCTGCTGGCGAGAGCCATCCTCTCCGGTGACCTCGCCGCGGGCAGCACGCTCACGGTGGATGTCGAAAACGACGAGCTTGTCTGCCGGTAAAATAAGAAAACGCTGTGCGAACAAAAGTTCGCGCAGCGTTTTTCTTTCTCGACAGATGCGAAACCCCCGGCGCAGCAGGTGCGCCGGGGGTTTCACGTCTCACCGGGAGACCCGGGAGTTCTGTTTTTTTACATGAAGAGCGGAGCAAACAGCGCGATCAGGGCAACGATCGTTGCGCACTGGATGGCGGTGATGGCGTTGGACATGTACTTGGGAACGGTATTCATTGTTTCTTCCTCCAAATGAATTATTATTTAGTATGGATGGATATTAGCGCTTATCATTCGCAAAGTCAAGTCAATTTACGAATAAAATTCACGTATTTGTGGAATTTATGAATCATGAACGGGAAGACCGAAATAAAAATGAATATACTGTGGATTGTGACAATGAATAAAAAACAAATGTCCGGCGGAGGAAGAACCGGCGGACATTTGTTTGAAAACGTTTCATTGTGTCAGATCGCGACCGGCACGGCGTCCGGCTCGATGGGGCAGACGTAGCCGGCTTCGGAGCGAACGGTATATTCCTCCTGCGCCTTCAGCAGTGCCGCGGGATCGTCGATGAGCGCAATAGCGGCACTTGCCAGCGTCTTTCCGGCGCAGAGAATGGCCTTATGCGCGAGAGAGGTTTTTCCGCAGGAGACAACCTGCCACGAATGCCCAGGCACGCCCGCCGGCCATGCGGCGATGAGCGCCTGCGCTGTCGGCGTCTGCCAGCTCACATCGCCGACGTCCGTGCTGCCGGGGAGAAAGCCCTCGCCGGAGTAGAGCGGGAGGAGAAAGTCGTTCATGGACTTTGTCATATTCTCCGAAAGCGCGCGGGATTCTTTGGCGATAGTGCTGTCAAACTTCGCGCCGATGCCGGGCGCGCGCGTCTGCGCCGGGAACGTTTGGCAAAGCGCCGAAGCAAAGGCGAGATCCTCTTCGGTATACTGCGGCACGCCGGTCTCGGCAAGAGACGCATGCAGCAGCGCTTCAAGCGTGAAGTTCGGCAGCGTTTCCGCTGTGCCGTCGATGAACACACGCTCATAGCTTGTCCCGGTCATGAGCGCTGCGCCCTCCGCGATGGCGTCCACGCGCTTTTGGAGCTTTACGGAATCGGCGACCTTGTTAGCGCGGACCATGTACAGCACGGAGGCGTTTGCCTGCACAACGTTCGGCGATACGCCGCCGGCGTCGGTGATGGCGTAGTGGATGCGGCAGTCGTCGGTCATGTGCTCGCGCAGAAACTGCACGCCGATGTTCATGAGCTCCACGGCATCGAGTGCGCTGCGCCCGTTGTGCGGATCTCCGGCGGCGTGCGCGGCGACACCCTTGAACTTATAAAGCACCTGAATGCACGAATTGTTTGTGCCGGTGGAAATCTCGTTCGTATCGGACGGATGCCAGGTGAGCGCGGCGTCGAGCCCATACCAGAGTCCTTCGCGCGCCATATACGCCTTGGCGGCTCCGCCCTCCTCGCCGGGGCAGCCGAAGAAGATGACGGTGCCGGGCTTTCCGCTCGCGGCAAGGTATTCCTTCACCGCCGCGGCGGCGGCGAGCGAACCGGCGCCGAGCAGGTTGTGGCCGCAGCCGTGGCCGTTTCCGCCGGGGGTGACACTCTGCGGTACGGCGACGCCGCTTTTCTGCGAAAGGCCGGAGAGTGCGTCAAATTCGCCGAGAATGCCGATCACCGGATGGCCGGAGCCGTAAGAGCCGGAAAACGCCGTTTCAATGCCGCAGAGATTTTTCTGCACCGTGAAGCCCAGCTTTTCCAGAGCGTCCGTATAAAGCGCCGCGGCTTTGAATTCCTTGAGCGAGAGCTCCGGCTCGTCCCAGATCGCGTCGGAAATCGAGGTGAAGAAGGGCGCGTTCTCGTCGAGCGTATGCAGCGCGGCTTTTTTGATTTCGTTCATATCACAACACCTTGGAGAGAAAATCCTGTAAACGGGCGCTTTGCGGGTGCTGGAAGATATCCTCCGGCGTACCCTGCTCCACAATGCGCCCTTCGTCCATGAATACAACGCGGTTGCCCACCTCGCGGGCAAAGCCCATCTCATGCGTTACGACGACCATCGTCATGCCGTCGCGGGCGAGCCGCTTCATAACATCCAGCACCTCGCCGACCATTTCGGGGTCGAGCGCGCTTGTCGGCTCGTCAAAGAGCATCACGTCCGGCTCCATGGCGAGCGCGCGCACGATGGCGACGCGCTGCTTCTGCCCGCCGGAGAGCTGCGAGGGGTAGGCGTCGGCGCGGTCGGCGAGACCTACGCGCTCCAAAAGCTCCATGGCTTTTTCCTTTGCGGCTGCCTTGTCCGCCTTCTTAACGAGAATGGGGGAGATGGTCAGGTTGTCGAGCACCGTTTTATGCGGGAAGAGATTGAAATGCTGGAACACCATGCCCATTTTCCGGCGATGAAGATCGAGATCGATCTTTTTTCCCTGGGCATTTTTCTTTTTCATGATGTCTGTCCCCTCCACGATAACGCTGCCGGAGGTCGGCATTTCGAGCAGATTGAGCGAGCGCAGGAATGTAGACTTGCCGCTGCCGGAGGGGCCGATGATGACGATCACGTCGCCCTTGCAGATCGTGAGACTCACGCCGTCGAGCGCCTTGACCGTACCGTCACGGAAGTGTTTGCAGAGGTCTTTGACCTCGATGAGCATTTCACCGGTCTGCACGGCTCATCCTCCTTTCAAAGAATCCGAACAGCTTGCTGAGAAGGAATGTCAGAATAAAGTAAATGACGCCGACGATCACGAGCGGCTCGAGAGGCAGGTAGCTCGCGCCGCGCACGATCAGATACTGCGTCATGAGATCGCCGATGAAGAACGTGGACGCGAGCGAGGTGTCTTTCACGATCATGATAAACTCGTTGCCGAGCGCGGGGAGGATCGTTTTGAGCGCCTGCGGCACGAGAATGTACCAGGTGCGCTGGAACGAATTCATGCCGAGACTCATGGCGGCCTCGCTCTGTCCGGCGTCTACCGATTGCAGACCCGAGCGGATGACCTCGGAGACGTAGGCGGCGCTGTTGCAGATGAGCGCGATGGCGATGCAGAGAAACTTCTGCTTATTGAGCGCCGGGATGAGCGCGGGCAGGGCGAAATAAAAGAAGTAAAGCTGCAGAAGCATCGGCGTGCCGCGGATGACCTCAATGTAGATCGTGGAAAGCCACCGCAGCGGCGCGATCTTGGAAAGCTTCATTCCCGCGAGCAGGCAGGCGATCACCGCGCCGAACGCCACGGTGATCGCGGCGAGCAGCAGCGTATACGATACACCGGTCACCAGAAACTTTTCCCAGTACTTGGTGAACAGCTTGACGATGTTTTCAAATTTAATAAAGCTCATGGATGGATCCTTCCCCTCCGCCCGCCGGAGAGATCCCCGGCGGACGGTTTGTTATCTGTAATCAGTCTTCGACGCTGACTTCGGCAGCGTTTTCAGACTTGGCGAGCGCGACAGCGTCTTCGTACCACGTGCCGTACACACCGTCGGCGTAGGCCTTGGCGAGAGCTTCGTTCACAACGTTCAGCAGCGCGGTCTCGCCCTTGGTGATGAGAATGACGTTCGCCTCATATTCGGCGGCAACTTCAAATTCCCAGGAGCAGATCATAAGATCGGGGTTGGAATCGATGATCATTTCGGCGTTGCCCTTTGCAACGGCCAGCGCCTCGATGCTGCCGTTCTGCAGCTCCAGAACGCCAACGCCGAGATCGCCGATGGTGACAGGGTTCGCGTCGGGCAGCTGCGAAGTGAGAAGATTCATCTGGAGCGAGGCGTTCTGCGCGCCGACGTCCACACCGGCGAAGTCCTCGGCAGAGGTGTATTTGTCCGCGTCGGTCTTCTTGATGAGAATGACCTGCTCGGTCTCGTTTTCACCGGCGTAGTAGTAATCGGAGATCTCGTAGTTCTCGCCGCGCTCCGCCGTCCAGGAGTAGCCGGAAATGGACATCGGCACGGAGCCGGTGTAAACGGCGGTCTGGCAGGCGTCAAAGCTCATCGCCTCAATAACAAGATCCACGCCGATGTAATCGGCGATGTACTTCGCGAGCGTCACGTCAAAGCCAACGTACTGTTCCTGCCCGTCCTTGGAGGAGTCGACGAACTCCATCGGGGCAAAGTCCGGGGAGAGGGTGACGTAGAGAACGCCATCGGCCTTGATCTGGCCGAGCACGCCCTGGGATTCAGCGGGAGCTTCGGTCTCGGCGGGGGTCTCAGTGTCGGCAGGAGCTTCGGATGCGGAGGTGTCAGCCGCGGGGGCTGCGGTGGGCTCCGCGGCGGGCGCTGCCGCGCCGCAGGCGCAAAGCACGAAGAGCATCATTGCGGCAAGAGCGAGGGAAAGTACTTTAGCGAATGTTTTCTTTTTCATTGTTGTGTTCCTCCATTGCGAAATGAATTTTTATTTAATATGGCGCGAATATTAGCATACTTATCCACGCTCGTCAATACAAAAAACGAGAAAAAATTCATAGAAATTTCAATATTATGGATAATAACCACCGGTGCAAGAATATTATCCGAACACTTTGTGCATATTTGTACGCATTGAATGAAAAAATATCCGGCAGGCTTCCCTCGGAAAGCCTGCCGGATATTTGCATAGAAATAAAAACGGTTACAGGAGATATTTCAAAATCTGCACGGCGTTGCTCGCCGCGCCCTTGCGGATCTGGTCGCCGCAGCACCAGAGCGTGAGAGCGTTTTCCTGCGTGAGGTCTTCGCGCACACGGCCGACCCAGACAAGATCCTGTCCGCTCGTGTCGAGCGGGGTGGGGTAGCAGCGGCCCTCGTAGTCTTCGATCAGACGGCAGCCCGGGAAGGCGCGGATGGCCTCGTTTGCCTCGGCAACGGTGATCTTCTCCTTTGTCCGCACTGTGACGGCGATGGAGTGCGAACGCATGACCGGCACGCGCACGCAGGTGCAGGTGACGCGCAGCTCGGGGAGATGCAGGATCTTGCGCCCTTCGTTCTGCATTTTCATCTCCTCGTCGGTGTAGAGATTATCGAGCATGCTGCCGATGAACGGGATGACGTTGAGCGCGATCTGCGCGGGGAATACCTTCACCTTGCACTTTTCGCCGCGGGCGAGCGCGTCCATCTGGTGCTCCAGCTCCTCCAGTCCGCCCTGTCCGGCGCCGGACACGGCCTGATACGTGCACGCTACCATGCTCTCGATCGGCGAGAGGCGGTTGAGCGCGCCGACGGCCATCGCAGTGATGATTGTGGAGCAGTTGGGGTTGGCGATGATGCCGGAATTCTTTTTTGCGTCCTCGCCGTTGATCTCCGGCACAACGAGCGGGATGGCCGGATCCATGCGGAAGGCGGAGCTGTTGTCGATGTACACCGCGCCGCTCTTCACGATGGCCGGAGC
>CAKTBC010000103.1 GCA_934533005.1 uncultured Oscillospiraceae bacterium
GCCGTGCTGCCCTGATAGAAGGATACGATATGCTTATATACCGTCGTTTCCACCATCGCCCCAAGCTCTCGCTCATCCGAAAGAACATCGTCTATCATCAGAACTGCGTTGCGTATGGCGGCGTCGGCAATATATATTTTCGGCTTGCCCTTCAAAGCGCCCTTGCTGCCCACATCCATCGGCTTCGACAGATAAATCAGATTGGACATTTCAAGAGCCTCGATATAGCTGTCTATCGTAGCGACGGAGGTGTTTTCCAGCTCCTTTGCCGCCGTGGTCACGCTGAAAATTTCTGTTGAGTTCATGCAGAGATACAAAAACAGTTTTTCCATCAGAAGCGGACTCCGGATATTGAAGAGCGTCAGCACATCGCGCTTGATAACCTTGTCCACCACATCTTCCCGCAGCATCCGCTGCGCATACACATCGTCATCAGACAATACAAGCTCAGGAAAACCGCCGATCATAAGGTAACGATTGAAATGACTTTCCAGCGGCGCAAACCGATCCATCAAATCGCCAAGCTCCGCTCTGCTCATTTTTACGAGCCTTGTGAGCCGCAAATTGTCAGGAAGAATCGGTTCTTCAATTTGCAGCAGCCGGCAATACTCATAAAACGACATGGTGGGAATCTTCAGAATGCTCCATCGCCCCGTCCCGCTGTCGGTCGAGCCTTTTTCCAATATCGGGCTGACCGAGCCGGTCGCTGTAAGCCGTATGTCCTTCCTGCTGTCATAGATGACCTTCATCCAAAGCTCCCAATGCTCCGTATATTGAATTTCATCGAGAAAAATATATCTTGTTCCCTCAATGGGGTAAAGGGACTCATAGATGGAAAGGACAGTCTCCACATTGACGAGCTTTACAATCGGATTGTCGAAGGATACATACAGGATGTTTTTAGGATTCACGCCCTCGTCGATCAGGCTGTTCATCATCTGATACATGATCGTAGTCTTGCCGACACGCCTTGCTCCGGATAAAACGGCAAATCGCCGAATCGTCTTATGCGAAATCATTCTCAATGCTTCGTAGTAGGCAAGCCTTTTCTGCGGCTTGTTTTCCTCTTTGATTACCAGCGGATTGCGCCACCAGGGATTGTACTGCCGCAATACCTTGATGACCTGCTCATCGCTTACGATTGCCATACAAGCACCTCCTTATAGGTAGTTTTCCCGTGGAGTTGCATCTTCATACCAATGCAACTCCGCAGGAGTTATGCAAGTATATTATAACAATAGTCATACGCAAACGCAAGAGGGTTTTAGAAGGGTGAGAAAAAACGCTTGGCATTTCGCTGTCTGAATCCTTGCATCTTCCTTTGTGTCTGCTACAATAGCGATAGCGTCGATTAACAAGAGCACACACGTCGGGCAGCCAGTCTTTTCGGTGCTTTTTGCCCTTTGTTCCTAGGCGGGCGACAGCCCGCCGTCGTCGCAAAGGACAAAAATCCCTCGAAAATCCAAGGCTGTCCGATGCGAAGCAGTTCTGCCGGAGCAGAAATGCTCGCAGACAAGGAAAAGTCCGCAGAGAATACTTTGTGTATTCTCAAGGGCTTTGACGCAGTATGGGGGGCATTTCCGCCCGGCAGAACCGCGTGTGCCCTTATCAATCGACGCTAACAATCAGCAATATATCCCGTGTATATAGGCGGCGACTCGTATGAGCCGCCGCCTTTTACATGATTACCGCGCAGGGTCATTTCTTTTTCTCTCGCTGTGAGAGTCCGTGTGTTGCTTCTGATTTCTGCGAATAAGAAGTTGCCGTGCCTGCCGTTCTTCCGCATCCGACCCAAGCAGTCGAGACGCTTCCTGCTTGGCACTGAGCAGCATAATAAGAGATGGCTTCTCATGCATGGCATCCTCTATTTGCTGTTCTGCTGCCTTTTCCTGCACAGGACGGATGGCCTGCCGTGCTACCTATAGCTCCACCGAATCAAAATCCGCAGCCTGTGCTTTCAGTTCTGCATATTCGTCCAAAACCTTATTCAGTTCGGCGGAATATTTCTGTTCCTGCACCTCCAGCTTTTTCAGACCAGCTTCCATTACGGCAATATCCTTGCGGAATGTCTCCGCACCTGTATCCTCTGCATACTCAAATTTTTGCAAAAGGAGCGCCTTTTCGGAATGCAGTTCTTCCAATTCCTCCGTCAGCTCGGCAATGTGGGCAGCCAGCGCTTTGTGACGCTTCACACGGTATACTGGCAATTCCTTTTTCTCGGCAACCGGCACCTTGCGCTCCTTGCTCTTTTCCTTGATTTGCTGTACCAGACCGGTGTAACGCTCCATCTCCGGCTTCCATACGGCGAGAGATTTTTGAATATGCGCTTTGCCGCTGCGAATATGAGAGAGCTGATAACAGAAAATCAGCACCCGGCTGCGCAGCTTTTCCAGCTCCTCCGCTATGGCAGGGACGGTGCGGGCAACTAATGTGGCCAGCTTCTTGATTTCGGCTTTCAGCTCCCGCAGCAAAGCGTTGTCTGCCTTGATCTGACGGTTTAGTTCGCAGCGGTCAGCGATAATGCCCTTGCGCTACAACGCCTGCGCCGTTTCGAAAACACCGTTTATGCCGATGGCGGCCTCCGCGATGGAACCGGCCTTGGCGATACGGATCTCTTTTTCCGCCAGCTTGCTTTGGAGCGCCTCGATCTGCGCGGCGGAAGCGTCGTTCTGCTTTTGCAGCTCGTAAATAATGTCGATCAATTCCAGATGGCTGAGATGCCGCAATTCTTTGTCCGTCATTTTTTCTCGTCCTTCAGACAAAATCACTCTATATACAGGCTTTTCTACGGTTCAGATTATAGCACGATTTAGTATCGGAAACAAAAGCACGATCGACCATTTCTGTTGCTTTTTGACGATTGCCGCAAGAAAAAACGGCGAAAAAACGAAAAATCAGCCGCCCGGTTTTGTGGACAAAACCAAACGGCTGATTTTGCGGAAAAGACGCAGGAGAAAACCCCGGCGGTCAGCTTTCTGTATATATGCGCGGCACGCGCAGCGATACACCGCAGAGCAGCTCATAGGGGATCGTCCCGGCGAGCGCGGCGAGCTCCGCAACGGTCGGCGCGCCGTCGTCTCCGCGGCCGAATACCGTAACAACGTCGCCCACGGCGGCGTTGGGAATGCCGGTCACATCGAGCATGCACATGTCCATGCAGATGCGCCCAACCTGGCGCACGCGCTTTCCGCGCAGCAGCACCTCGATCTTCCCGGAAAGACAGCGCTGCAATCCGTCGGCATAGCCGACGGGGATCACCGCAAGAGTACAGTCGCACTCCGCCGTCCACGTGCGTCCGTAGCTGATCGAATCGCCCTTTTTGTGGTGCGTGATCGCGCTCACACGGCTTTTGAGCGTCATGACCGGCGTGAGCGAGAGCCCGCCGCGTTCGCTGTCCGGGTAAACACCGTAGGTGAGAAGACCGGGACGGACGAGATCGAGCGCCGCGCCCTTATCGCGCCATGAGAGCACCGCGCCGGAGTTGGCGCAGTGGCGCAGCGGGAAATGGCGGCCTGTCAGCCCTTCCAGCGCTTCGACCGCGGAGAGAAACAGCGTGAGCTGCGCGGCGGTATAGTCCTCCTCGCCGGGCGTGTCGGAAACGGAAAAGTGCGTGAATACGCCCTCAGCGTCAAGATTCGGAAGCTGCGCGACCGCCGCCGCGGCGCGAAGGGCGGCCTCGTCCTGCGCGCGAAAGCCGAGCCGTCCCATGCCGGTGTCGAGCTTCAGATGAATCTTCAGCCGCTCACCGGGACGGAGCGCCGCCGAGAGGGCGCGCCCCTTTTCCTCACACTCGACGGAGAGCGTGATGCCGTTTGCAGCCATCTCGGACGCAAACGAAGCGTCCACCGCGCCGAGGATCAGAATGGGCGCCGTCTCCCCGGCCTGCCGGAGAGCGAGCGCCTCCTGCGGGCAGGCGACGGCGAGATACCGGCAGCCGCACTCGCGCAGCGCCGCGGCGATCTCGGCAGCGCCGTGGCCGTAGGCGTCGGCTTTTACGACACCGAGCAGGCCGCAGCCGTCCGGCAGCGCGCGCTGCATTTCCGAAACGTTGTGCCGCAGCGCGCCGAGCGAAATTTCCGCCCATGTTCTTGTCTTTCGTGTATCCATAAAGGATGCTCCTTTCGGGTATCAGAGAAAAACTCCCTCAGTAAGCGGCTGTGCCGCTGACAGCTCCCTCTTGGAGGGAGCCTTTTCAAAATGTGTCCCGGCCCAGCCGGAACTCTTTATAGATGTAGATGCCTCCCTCGTGGAGGGAGGTAGCTCGGCGCTTTGTGCCGAGACGGAAGGAGTGCCCCGCCGCAGCGGATCTCATTCCAGCACCCACTCGGTAATTTCCAGCGTCAGAACCTTTTGCCCGTTGCGGGCGATCTCCGCGCCAGTGAGTGCACCGGCCTCGTCCCGCCAGAGCGTCACGCTCTCACCGTCTGGGGCAGTAAATGCCGCCGAGAACGAGGCGCAATATTCCATCGCGCCCTGCGTGAGTGCGGCGAGCATGCGCTGCGGCGCGCCGCAGGGGGAGAGCGTTTCGCTCCGTCCGGCGTCGAGCGAGAGGATCACGCCATCAAACTCCACCGTCGTTTCCCCGTCCTTCGCGCGGACGGATATGCCAGAGACGGTCTCCGGCCCAGTAAGCGTGATGCGCGTTTCGCCGCCCTCATGCGCGACATCGGCGCCGAACGAGACGGAGGACTCCTCCCAATGCGCGGCGATCTCCGCGTGGAACGATATCCGCTCCGCGGTTTCGACCGCCGCGGCAAAGGTCTTCCAGTTTTCCGCGTCCCGCTGCGCACCGCAGCCGGTGAGCAGCAGGGGTATCATCAGTGCGAACAAAATTGTCCGCTTCATGATCCTTACTCCGTGATTTTTTTGAAAATGTACGGCAGCTCTTCAATGATGTCCGAGGGTGTCATGCCGTATTCGCCGCGTTCCATGGCGCACGCATCGCCTGCCGCAGCGTGGACGGCGCACGCGGTGACGGCCGCCTTTTCCGTCTCCATCTGTCCGAGCAGCGCTGCGGTAACGCCGGTCAGCACGTCGCCGCTGCCGCCTTTCGCCATGCCGGGATTGCCCGCTTCGATGGAGTACATCCGCCCGGCGGGGCGCGCGATGATCGTGTGGTGGCCTTTTAAGACCGTGACGCAGCCGTACCGCTGCGCGAAGTCCCAGGCGCCGCGCTCACGCCCATTTTCCAGCGAGCCGCCGAGACGGAGAAATTCCCCCTCGTGCGGTGTCACGACGATCTCGCCCTGCGCTTCGCGCAGAATATCCGGCGTGAGCGACACCGCCCAGAGCGCGTCCGCGTCAAGAACGATCTTTCCGGGAAATTCTCGCACGAGCGCCGCGGTGAGCGCCGCCGTACCGTCGCTCCGGCCAAGACCGGGGCCGAGCGCGAGCACGCCGCAGCGGGCAAAATATTCCCGCAGCAGAGAGAGTGCGTCCGCGGTGAGCTTGCCGGAATCGTCGCACGGCAAGGGAAAGGGCATGGCTTCGTCGTTTTTCACGGCGCACACATTCCAGATGTCGCGCGGCACGCCGAGATATACGAGCCCCGCGCCGGAGCGAACGGCTGCCTTTGCGCAGAGATTCGGCGCGCCGGTATACCCGACGCTCCCGCCGACGATGAGAAGCTTTCCGTAATCCCCTTTGTGCGTCTCCGGTTTGCGCCGCGGCACGGACACTCCGCCGCGATCCCAGTATACGCGCTGTATCTCCGGCATATTCCCGGCCACGGCTTTCACCCTCTCCGATAAAATTCCAAATTACATTATAGATTCCCGCGCGGCATTCGTCAAATTTATTCTTGCGAACCGGCGCGCACTATGGTATAAAAGAGTATGTTATTTCGCGTTGATCGGGAAAATGACGGAATACCGCCGCAGCAGAGAAGGGCGTCGCCGGCTGAAAGCGCCCCGCGGAAACGGTTTTGTCTGGTTCGCCCGTGAGCGCCGGCCAATCCCCGGCGGGCTGCGCCCGTTACAGCGCAAGAG
>CAKTBC010000104.1 GCA_934533005.1 uncultured Oscillospiraceae bacterium
TCCACGCCGCGCAGCACCTCGGCCACGGCGTCGGCGGTCTCGCGGAGATCGTCGAGGTCGTTGGAGTATACGCGCACCGTGATGCCGCTGCTCGTGAGCATCTGCGTCATCGAGGACATGAGCGAGTTCGCATCCGCGTTCACGTCCGCGTCCATGTCGGCGCACTTTTCGTTGATCTCCTTCGCTACGCGGCTCGCCTTATATCCCTTTTCGAGCAGGACATAGAACGAAACGTCGCCCTCGGTGGTCATCATGGAAAGGCTGGATCCGGCGCTGTCGCCGATGGCGCCGCCGACGGTCTCCACGCCCGGCACGGCGAGCATCCGCGCCGCCGCCTCGTCCGCCGCGGCGGTCGTGTCGGCAAAGGAGCTGCCCTCCGGCATTGTGAGCGTTACCATCATCTGCTCCATCTCCATATCGGGGAGGAACGTGAAGCCCTTCGTGAGCACCGCCGCGCCGCTCGCAGCGAGCAGCGCCACCGCGGTGAGCAGCGTGACGGCCTTGTGGTTCACCGCCCAGAGGACGGATTTTCTGTATTTCGGCATAAAGCGCGTGAACGCCGTTTCGCTCTGTGGCTTCGCGTGCGCAAGGAGCTTGCCAGCAAGTGCGGGGACGAGCGTGAGCGCTACGATGAGACTGGCGATGAGCGCGTAGCTGAGCGTGAGCACCATGTCGGTGAAGAGCTCGCGCGTAAGGCCCTCCACGAACGCGATCGGGACAAAGACGCAGATCGTCGTGAGCGTGGAGGCTGCGATCGCGCCGCCGACCTGCCGTGCGCCGGAAACGGCGGACTTGACCGTCGACTCGCCGAGCGCGCGCAGGCGGTATGTGTTTTCGATGACGACAACGGAGTTATCCACCAGCATGCCGACCGATATCGAAAGACCCGAGAGCGACATGATGTTGACGGAAACGCCGGTGAAGTACATGAGCGTGAACGCGAAGAGCAGGCTGATCGGGATCGAGCAGAGCGTGATGACCGTCGGCCGCCAGTCGCGCAAAAAGAGGAAGAGAATGATGACCGAGAACAGCGCGCCCCAGAGAAGGCTGGAGAGAATGGAGTCGCGCAAAAGGTAGATATAATCGCCCTGATCCATGAGCGCGGTGAACGTAAGGCCCGGATACTGTGCGCTGAGCTCATCGAACGCGGCGCGGATGTTGTCGGACACCTTCGCCGTCGCGTAGTTCGACTGCTTGGAGAACATGAGGATGAGCCCGTTGTTGCCGTTGAGCGAGGCATAGATCTCCCCGGCGTTGTCAGCGCGGACAACGTCCGCCACATCGCACACGCGGATGGGGTCGAGCCCCTCGATGCCGAGATCGAAAAGCACGAGATCTTCCAGCTCCTCGCCGTCGGCAATGCCGTCGCCGACGGTGACGATGATGCCGTTGCCGTTCTCGTCGTAGACATACCCCGCGGGCATGTCGAGATTCTGCGCGGCGATGAGGCTGCTCACCGTTTCGAGCGTCACAACGTTGTGAAGGTCGGCGGCGTCGAGCGCGGAGGCGAGCTGCTCTTCGAGCGTCTGTACCGCTGCGTCGAGCTGCGCCTGTGCGCTCGTGAGCGCGGTCTGCGCCGCGGCGAGCTGGCCGCCCGCAAGGGAGATCTGCGTCACGCCGCCCATGAGCTCGGCGGGCAGCTCCTCGAGCTGCTTCTGCAGATTTTCGAGCGACTCCATCTGCTTTTTGGCGTCGGCCTCCAGCGCGGCATAGTTCTCCTCTGCTGCGGCGATCTGGGTGCGAAGCTCCTCGGCCTGCACGCGCGCGGTCTCCACTGCGACGGCCTGCGCCGCGCGGGCGGTGCGCTGCGCGGAGAGATTCACGTCGTTTAAGTTGTTCATCGTGCGGACGCTGCCGAGATCGGTGCAGCCCTTGGCGTTGAGCGCGGCGACGGTGTCCGCGTCCAGCCCGGCATCCTCGAGCGTCGTGGAAGCGTCCATGGAATCGTAGGGCTCGCCGAGCGCCCTGGCGTAAAGCGCGCTGTCCGCCTCGAGCGCGGCGATGCGCGCGTCGGTCTCGGCAAGCTGCGCCTCCGCCGCGGCGAGAGCTTCCTCCGCCTGCGCGAGCTGCTCGTTCAAAAGATCGATGGCGGCGCGCGCCGCGGCAAGCTTGGCTGCGCTCTCTCCGGCGGCGGTGACGGTGTCGGCAAGATCGCTCTCGCCCTGCTTGACGGAGTCGGTGATGCCGCTGGAGGCGTTGAGAAGCTGGTTCCTCCCGGCCTGCACCGCGCCGCGGTTTTCGTCGATCTCCTTCTGCGCGTCCTCAAGCTGCTGCCGCGCATCCTCCATCGCGTTGTTGATCGCCCCGGCGATCTTCTCGTTCATTTTGTCGAGCTTCGTTTCGTTGACCTCAATGGTCATCGTCCGCTCGATCATGCCGCCGGTCGTGATGCTTGCCACGCCCGTCGTGCCCTCGAGTGTGGGGATCACGGTGTCCTTGGCAAAGCGCGAGAGCTCGTACCGGTCCATTTCCGACGAGTCGACCGCCGCGACCATCACGGGGATCATGTTCGGGTTGATGCGGATGATGCTCGGCGTGCCGATGGAATCGTCCCAGCTGCCGGTGAGCATCTGCGTTTTCTGCAATATATCCACCACGGCGCTGTCCATGTTCGTGTCCTGCTCAAATTCCAGGACGAGCATGGAGTAGTTCTCCGCCGAGGTGGAGGTAACGGTCTTGATGTCGTTGAGCGTTGCCATGCTCTGCTCCATCGGCTTCGTTACGACGGCCTCGACCTCCTCGGGCGCCGCGCCCGGATACGTCGTCACAACGACGGCGTAGGGGTAGTCCATGTTCGGCATCAGATCGGGTGTCATTTTGACATACGACATCACGCCGAACACCAAAATGGCGACCACCGCCACGAACACGGTAAACGGTTTTTTTACACTGAAGGAGGTCATGGAGCAGGATCCTTTCCGAAAAACGGTCATTTCGTACATGATAGCACCCCGCTCCGGCGAATGCGTGAATTTTCGTTGAATTTTAACGAAAAAACAAGACGCAGCTTAATTTTGCTGCGTCTGTTTGCGGGAGGGGCAGAGCCCCTCCCCTACAGGTCGTTATTCAAATGATATCGTAGGGGCGGGGCGCTGCTCCGCCCAAAAGTTTCACGCCGTTTTCAGCGTTTTTTCTCCTTGAGAACCTGCATCGCCACGATTCCGCCGACAACGACGATGCCGATGATGTCCGTCACGGTGCCGGGGTCAACAAGGCACAGTCCGCCCGCGGCGGAGAGGATGCGCAGATACCAGGGGATGCTCCCGCGGTAATAGCCCTCGAGCGCCATGCCAAGACCGAACATGCCGACGAGCGACGTGGCGGCGATCATGATGACCTTCACGGCGGTGGTATCCACGAGCACCATCGCGGGGTTGTAGGCAAGGATGTACGGGATGATGAACGCCGCAATGGCGAGCTTCGTCGCATTGAAGGCGGTCTTCATCGGATTGGCACCCGCGATCGCCGCTCCGGCGTAGGCCGCGAGCGCGACCGGCGGCGTCAGGTCGGCAACGATGCCGAAGTAGAACACGAAGAAGTGCGCCGCGACCGTCGGGATGCCCATCTGCACGAGAATGGGCGCGCAGGTCGTGGCCATGATGCAGTAGTTGGCGGTCGTCGGAACGCCCATGCCGAGCACGATGCAGCAGAGCATCGTGAGGAACAGTGCGAGAAGCTTCGCGTTGCCGCTAACGCCGATGATGGCGTGCAGAATCTGATTGGCAAGGCCGGTCATTGTGAGACAACCCGCCACGATGCCTGCCACGCAGCACGCAACGCCGACGGAAATGCATCCCTGCGTTCCGGCGGCGAGTGCTTCAAAGAAACGCTTCGGGGTCATGCGCGTGTCCTTGGAGAACATGCTCACGGCGATCGCGGCCACCGTTGCGACCGCAGCGGCAAACGCCATCGTCCGGCTGCCGGACGAGACGAGATACACAAGGATCACGAGCGGCAGCAGCAGATACGTCTTTTTCAAAAGCGGCTTCACGGGGGGCAGCTCGCTGCGCGGCACGCCCTGCAGGCCGGACTTCTTCGCCTCGAGATGCACGCAGATGAAAATGCCGGTGAAGTACAGCGCCGCCGGGAGGATCGCCCGGACGACGATGTTCGAGTACGGAAGGCTTACATAGTCTACCATGAGGAACGCCGCCGCGCCCATGATCGGGGGCATGATCTGCCCGCCGGTAGACGCCGCCGCCTCGACCGCGCCGGCAAACTCGCCCTTGTACCCGGTCTTTTTCATCATCGGGATCGTGACGCTGCCGGTCGTAACGGTGTTGCCGACGGAGGAGCCGGACACCATGCCGCACAGAGCGCTGGAGATGACGGCGACCTTTGCCGGGCCGCCCGCGGACGATCCGGCGAGAGAGTTTGCGAGCTTGATGAAGAAGTCCGAAATGCCGGTACGCTCCAGAAATGCGCCGAAGATGATGAACACCGCGATGTACTTGGAGCAGACGTTGATCGGCGTGGAGAGGATGCCCGTCTTTTTATAGAAGAGCGAGCAGACGAGCGATTTGAACGCTCCCGCGCCGAGCCCGCGCTTGACGCCGTAATAGTAGAGCGCGTACACGATGAAGATGCCCGCCACGATCATAATGGGCACGCCGGTGCTCCGGCGGCAGAGCTCGAAGAGCGCCGCAATGCCGATCACGCCGAGCACGACCTCGTACGTTTTGAGCGCCGGGAGCTGCTGCACGATGGTGTTGGCGTTGAAGCAGAAATAGAAAAATGATGCCGCGCCGAGCGCCATGATGACCCAGTCGTACCAGGGGACAAAGTTCACGCGGAACTCGTGCTTGTGGCTGGGGAAGATGAGGAAGCCCGCGATCAGCAGCCCGCCGACGAACGACGTGAGCCGCACCTCGTCGAGCATCGTGCCGAACAGCGTAACATACACCTCAAAGATCGCGAACGCCGCAAGATACGCCTGCACGGCGATCTTCGGCTTGCCCTCCCAGGCTCGGGTATTCGATTCGCGGTCATATTTCCGCATGACCTCGTTGAGATTTTTTGTCGCGTCGTGAGACATGGGACTTACCTCCCGAAAAAGATTTTGTATACGCAAAAGGGAGGAGCAGAGCCCCTCCCCTACGAGAAAATCAAGCTATCCTGTAGGGGCGGGGCTTGCTCCGCCCGCCGGGGTCTGCACCCCGGATGAGAGGAGACAGCCGGGAGGATCAGCCGGCGGTCTCGACGGTGATGCCGTTTTCGGCGAAGTACTTCGCAGCGCCCGCGGCGAACGGAACGGCGATGCCTTCGGTGGCGAAGGTCAGATCAAGGCTGTTGCCTTTTTCGTGCAGAGCGGCGATGTCGTCCTTGCTCTCCATGATGGTCTTGACGATGGTGTAAGCAGTGTCATCGTCGAGATCGGCGCGGCAGACGAGCGTGGCCTTCACGGTGATGGTGGCGCAGTCCTCGTCAAACCCGGCGTAGGTACCGGCGGGCAGAACGAGCTTGGCGTACCAGGGGCAGCTCGCGAGCAGCTTTTCCATGTGCGCATCGTCAAAGCCGACGAGATACACGGTCTTGGAAGCGGCGAGCTCGGTAACGGCCGGGGTCGGAGCGCCGGCGCACAGGAACGCGGCGTCAATCTTGCCGTCCTTGAGGCTTTCGGTACTGTCACCGAAGGACTGGTACACGGGGGAAACGTCGTCGATGGTCATGTCGTAGGCGGCGAACACGTCGATGGCGTTGAAGTAGGTGCCGCTGCCTACGTCGCCGACGCACACGCGCTTACCGCGCAGATCTTCCACCGTCTTGAGCGAGGGATCGGTCGTGACGATCTGCACCGTTTCGGGATACAGCGCGCACAGAACGCGGAAGCCGTCGATCTTGCCGGAATCGGCAAAGGAGTTCGTGCCGTTGTAGGCGTAGGTCATAACGTCGGACTGGACGGTCGCGAGATCGTACATGCCGTC
>CAKTBC010000105.1 GCA_934533005.1 uncultured Oscillospiraceae bacterium
CTCGGAAAGGAGCCAGATGCCCGCCACGGAGGAAAAGCTCAGCTGCAAGCTGACGCTCGCGCAGGCGGAGGGGTTGAACAGCAGAAGGAGCGCAAGTGCCGTCAAAAGTGACGTGACCCCGTCGCTCTCCCGGCCGAAGAGTGGGGCGGAGAGAAGAAAGAACTGCATGACCGCCGCGCGCGTCACCGACGGCGTGAAGCCCGTCATCGCCGCAAAGAGCAGCAGCACCGGAAGACTCACCGCAACAGCCCATGGCCGCCGCCCGATCAGCAGATAGAGAAAACCCATGAGAAAGGCGATGTGCATGCCGGACACCGCCACAACGTGCGCAAGCCCCGCGTCTGCGAGAGCGTAGTAATGCGCGCCGTCGTCGTAAAGATCGGTCTTGTCGCCGGTGAGAAGTGCCGTAAGAAACGGCTGCACATCCGGCGGGAACACGCTCTGGCATATCTCGCCGATCGCGCGGCAGAGTGCCTTCGGCGCATAGAAAAACGAAAAGGCCCAGCGTCCGGTGACCTCCGGCGCGCCGGTCGCCGTGGCACGCAGGAAAATTCCCTGCGCGGCATACGTATCCACGCTCTGCCCGTTGCGCTCCCGTGCCGGGAGCAGCTTTACCGGGATCAAAAGCTCATCGCCCGGTGTGAGAGCGGAGAAATTCTCCGTATCGTAGGAGGCGATGCGGCACTTCACATTCGGAAGCGCCGGGTCGGTGACGCACACCGTTACATATTCGCTCGTATCGTAAATATCCGGGTAATCCGCTACGCGCACGGAGATCACACGCTTTTCCCCCGCGAGCGCGTCCGAGGGTGCGGCGAGAAAATGCTCCTGCACGAAAAAGGCAATAAGCCCGATGGCCGCGCCGAGAAGCGCAAGATGGGCGCGGGTACGGCTCTTGCCGCGAGGGAGAAACAGCGTGAGCAGGGAAAGAAGCGTGCAGACACCCGCCGCCGGGAGCAGAACGCTCTCCGGCAGAAGGTAGAAGGATACAAAAATGGCAAAGGAAAACGCTCCGCAGAGCAGCGCCGCCTTACGCATGGCCGTTCTTTTCGTCCGTCAGGCCAAGCAGATAGTCCGTGGAGACATGATAGAGCTCTGCGAGCCGGATAACCGCCCAAACCGGGATCTCCCGGATACCGGCTTCGTACCGGCGGTAGACCTCCGGATGCATGGTCAGATATTCGGCGATCTTCTTTTGTGTAAGATCGTGATCTTCACGAAGCTCATACAGACGTGGAAAATACATACAATCACCCGAGCTGATGCTACCAAACGGTTGCATTTAACTCAGGTTTTCCAACCATACGGTTGGTTATGTATGTTTAAAAAGGCCCCCTCCTCGAGGGAGCTGCCGAGCTTGCGAGGCTGAGGGAGTTACTCCTTCCGTCTCGCCTCCGGCGAGCCATCTCCCTCGTCAGAGGGGGGCTTCCATTATTTATTTAAAAGTATACCATATCCCTCATGGGAAAGCAACTTGCCGCGCGGGGGCGGGCATGGTAGAATGGATTTGAGAGGAAGGTGCGCCGCATGATCTTTGATACCCACGCCCACTACGACGACAGAAAATTTGACACCGACCGGCACGATGTCCTTGCCTCAATGCCGGAGAAGGGCATTTCACTTATTATCGACCCCGGCTGCGACGGCGAGAGCTCGCGCGCGGCGTGCGCGCTCGCGCAGGAATACCCGTTCGTCTATGCCGCCGTGGGCTGGCACCCGGAGGAGTGGGAGAGCTGGAACGGCGAGAGCATGGCGCTGCTGCGCTCACTCTGCGCGCAGCCGAAGGTCGTCGCCATCGGCGAGATCGGGCTGGACTATTACTGGGACACCGAGCACAAGGCGCTGCAAAAGGAGATGTTTGAACGGCAGCTCTCGCTCGCGATCGAGCGAAACCTGCCCGTGATCGTACACGACCGCGAGGCGCACGGCGACTCGCTGGAGACCGTGATGAACTACCCCGAGGCGCGCGGTGTGTTCCACTGCTTCTCCGGCAGCGCGGAAATGGCAAAGGAGCTTATCCGGCGCGGCTGGTATCTCGGCTTTGACGGCCCCGTTACTTATAAAAACAACAAAAAGGCCGCCGAGGTGCTCGCCGTAACGCCGCTCGAGCGCATTCTCGTGGAGACGGACAGCCCGTACATGGCGCCCGAGCCGTGCCGTGGGAAGCGCAACGATTCATCGCTTCTCGTATACGTGCTTGAAAAGATCGCCGCTGCCAAGGGCGTGACGGCGGAGGAAATGACGCGCATCACGCGCGAAAACGGCTGCCGTCTGTTCGGCATCGACGCATAAAAACTGCCGCCGGGCTCTCCCCGGCGGCAGTTTTTTATTCTCTGTATTTCCTCTGGTAGGCTTCCGTCGGCAGCACTTCGCTGAGCTCCGTCAGGATCAGCTCGGGGCCGCTGTCGTGCCGCAGCGTGTCGCGCAGCGGCAGCTTCCCCGTGAGTGGGAGCTGAAGGTGCATGCTCGTTTCGCCGTTCTCGCCGCGCTGGATGACGAGCACGCCGTTGTGAAGCTGTGCGATTCCCTGCGCGATGGAGAGGCCAAGTCCCGAGTCCTGCACGTTGGTGAGCGAGTCCTCCCGGTTGGGCGTGAACACCTCGGCAAGCTCGCTCTCCGTCATGCCCCGGCTGTCGTCGCAGAGCGTGAGCTGGCAGCGGTGGCCGACGCGCTTGAGCCGGACGGCGATCGTTCCGCCCTCGCCGGTGTGCATGACGCAGTTGGCGATCAGGATGAGCAGAAGCTGCTCGAGCCTGTCGCGGTCGCCCACCACGAAGAGGTTATCCCCCGATATCTCCCAGCGGAATTTGATATTTTTCCGCCGGAGGAAAAACTCCGCGGAGCCCATGAGATCGTCCACAAGATGGCTGATCGAGACCGCCTGCATCCGGCAGGCCATCGTCCCGGCGGCAAGCGCGTTCACGTCTGCGAGCTGGTTGGTGAGATGGAGCATCGAATAGTAGCTGTGGAAAAGGATCGAGGCGTACATCGCGTCGTCATCGTCCTCCGGCTCGCTCTCCGTAACGCGGTCGAGCGCCAGACGGAGATTGAACGCCGCCGTGCGCATCTGCCGGAGCGCCGTCGGCGGTACAGGCGGGAGGGACTGCTCTTCGAGCTGGATTGTGAGAACGAGAATGTCGCCGCAGCGCGCGCCGGTCACATTCCGCGCCGCGCCGTCAACAGTGACCGATGTGGCAAAGCTGTCGCCCCAGACGTCCTCTTCCAGACCAGGGAAACGCTTTTCCACACGCTCGCCCGTGACGTCCGCACCGAACAGACGGCACGCCGCCGGGTTGGCAAACACAACGCTGCCCTTCGCAGCGCCGCAGACGGCATCCCGGCTCAACCGGAACAGCGGCGCGATCGCCGCGCCGGACTTATCATTTATTTCCATGTCAGCAGTTTTCCCTTTCCGCCGGATATTATTGATCGTATCATAGCACAAATTTCGCGGCGCGGATACCCTGATTTTACTTTTTTTGCGCAGTCAAACGCCTCATCGCCGTTTTCTATACATATTCACTAACTAAATGTCGAGAATAATTTAATATTGTTTAAAAAAAACACTTGTTCCGCGCGCAGAAATGATGTAAAATGCAGCCGGTTAGAAGAAGAGATCAAAAAATTTTTTTACAGGAGGATACACACATGATTAGAATTGGTATCAGCGGATTCGGACGCATCGGCCGTCTGGCGGCCCGCGTGGCTCTGCGCCGCGGCGACATGGAGGTCGTTGCAATCAACGCTCCGGACAAGACTCCTGAGCAGATCGCTTACGTTTTCTCCCATGACTCCGTCCACGGCAAGTGGGAAGGCACCGTCTCCTACGACGAGCATCACCTGATCGTTGACGGCAAACCCATCCTGCTCCTCAGCAGCCGCGATCCCTCCACCCTCGGCTGGGGTGAGCTGAATGTTCCTTACGTTGTTGAGTGCACCGGCAAGTTCCTCACCGCCGAGAGCGTGCAGCCCCATCTGGACGCCGGCGCAAAGTTTGTGCTGATGAGCGCCCCCGCGAAGGACAAGACCCCGATGTTCGTTTACGGCGTCAACCACAAGACGTTTGACCCCTCCCTCAAGACTGCTTCGGCCGCTTCCTGCACCACCAACTGCCTCGCCCCCATGGCGAAAGTCCTGCACGACAACTTTGGTATCGTCGAAGGCCTCATGACGACCGTTCACGCCGCCACCGCCACGCAGAGCATCGTTGACGAATACTCCAAGAAGAACTGGCGTCTCGGCCGCAGCACCTACGACAACATCATCCCCTCCACCACCGGCGCCGCGAAGGCCGTCGGCAAGGTCATCCCCGAGCTGCAGGGCAAGCTGACCGGCATGTCCATGCGTATCCCCGCTCCGGACGGCTCCATCGTTGACCTGACCGTGTCTCTCGCCAAGGAGACCACCTACGAGGAAGTCTGCGCCGCGATGAAGGCCGCCTGCGAAGGCGAGCTGAAGGAAGTCATGGCTTACGAAGATCAGCCCATCGTCTCCTCCGACATCATCGGCGAGACCCACTCCAGCATCTTTGACGCGCAGGCCGGCATCGCTCTGAACGGCCACTTCATGAAGCTCTGCGCCTGGTACGACAACGAGTACGGCTTCACCTGCAACATGATGCGTCTGCTCGCTCACATTGCCTCCGTCCGCGGCGAGTAAGTTTCTGAGCGTTGGATTTCAAGGCATAAACCCATGCCCCCATCCTGCCGCAAGCAGGACGGGGGCATTTCTTCGGAGGATTTTGGATGAATACGGTACTTCTCGGCAACATCGTTGCGCTCATCGGCGCGGCCATCATGGTCTCGACTGGCTTTCTGAAAACGAAAAAACAGATCCTCACCGTGCAATGCTTTCAGTATGGCGTGCTGAGCGCTTCGAACGCCCTTCTCGGCGCGTTCACGGGCATCACAGCCAACGTGGTCGGCATCGCGCGCAATCTCTTCTGCATGAAAAGAGAGTTCACCACGCCGTGGAAGCTCGTATTCATCGCCGCGCAGCTCGCGCTGTTCTTCGCCTTCAACGCCGACGGCTGGTTTGGGCTGCTGCCCGCTGCGGCCACATGCGCGTACACGTGGTTCCTTGATCTCAAGGATGAAGTGCAGCTCAAGATCGTCATCATCGTCACGGTGCTCTGCTGGGCGGTCTACGATTTTGCTTTCAAAAACTATGTGACGTTCGCCTTTGATCTCGGCACGGCGGTGTCCAATCTCGTCGGCATTGTCACGCTCCGCCGCGCGGCAAAGTGCGGGTAACGCATGAAAATGTGTCAATGCTGACTTCTCATTGACTGCTTTTTCGCTAGCGTCGATTGACAAGGGCACACGCGGTTCTGCCGGGCGGGGAAATGCCCCCATACTGCGTCAAAGCCCTTGAAAATACACAAAGTATTCTCTGCGGACTTTTCCTTGTCTGCGAGCATTTCTGCTCCGGCAGAACTGCTTCGCATCGGACAGCCTTGGATTTTCGAGGGATTTTTGTCCTTTGCGACGACGGCGGGCTGTCGCCCGCCTAGGAACAAAGGGCAAAAAGCACCGAAAAGACTGGCTGCCCGACGTGTGTGCTCTTGTTAATCGACGCTTTATTCGGCATATAAAATCGCCTCCCTTTTCTCAAGGGAGGCGATTTTTTCATGCCATGGTATCGTCCAGGCGCTTGCCGCCGAGGATGTGGAAGTGGAGGTGCTTCACGGTCTGTCCAGCGTCGGGACCGACGTTGGAGACGATGCGGTAGCCGCCGGTCAGCTTTTCGCTTTCGGCGATCTTCGCCGCGGCCACAAGGCAGCGCGCGGCGGCCGCGGAGTTTTTCTCCGTCAGCTCCGCCACAGAGCCGATGTGCTCTCTCGGCACGACGAGAATGTGCGTCGGCGCCTGGGGATTGATGTCGCGGAAGGCATAGACGT
>CAKTBC010000106.1 GCA_934533005.1 uncultured Oscillospiraceae bacterium
TTGCCGGGGTTGCCGTGCGCGCCCAGGACGAGCGCCGCGAGACCGATCACAAGTCCGGTGACGAGGATCAGCCAGTTGTTTTTGAACCAGTTGTTTTTCACAGGTTTTTCCTCTCTCTCAAAACTGTGTTTTAACAACTTCATTATACGGCGCTCTGTCGAAAAATGCCAGCCGGTAAATCGGATATCGCCTTTTGTTTTATCGGTAAAACAGATAGAAAATCCGGTCAATGCAGCGCCCGGCGGCCGAGCAGAAAGTCGATGAACGCGCGCGCGGACTTTGTCGGGCGGCGGTCGCGGGCGCGGATCATGTAGATCTCGCGCTCGTTGTTTTTTCCGACGAGCGGGAAGGATAAAAGCTCCTTCGTCGCGCCCGCGGCGAGACCGGAGACGACCGCGCAGCCGAGCCCGCACGCCACGCCGCGCAGCACCGCTTCGCTGTTATCCATGCGCGCGACGATGCTGAGCTTACCGGAGTCAATGCCATTTTCGGTGAAGAACTTCTGCCCGGCGAGCTGTGTGCCGGAGCCGCCTTCGCGGAAGATGAGCGGCTCGTCCAGAAGCGCGTTGCCAGTCTCTCCGGCGTCGAACATGGCGCGGTAGCGCGGCGTGTCGGGCGCGACGAGCACGAGCGGGTCGGTGGCGATGCAGTCATAGACGAGCTCGCGCGCGTTCATCACCGCGCCGACAAAGCCGATGTGCGTTTCGCCCTGCAATACGGCGCGGTGAACGCCCGCGCTGTCGCCGCCGCGGAGCAGGAAGCGGAAGTCCGGGTTTTCCTGGTGGAAGTCGGTGATGAGCTGCGGGAGAATGTACTGCATCGGGATGGATGACGCCGCGAGCGATACCTCGCGGGAGGTCTGCTCCTCCAGCTCGCGGGAGAGTTCGGTGCAGCTCTGGAGAATGGTGTTTGCGTGGTCATATACACGCCGCCCTTCCTCCGTGAGCGAGATGCGGCGTTTGCCGGAGCGGATGAGCAGCGGCACGCCGATGTCCTTTTCGAGCGAGAGGATGTGGCCGCTCACGGTGGACTGCGCGAGATAGAGCGCCTCCGCCGCGGCGGTGAAGCTGCCGCGCTCTACCACGGCGCAGAAGGCTTCGAGCTGTTTGAGATTGAGTGTCTGCATGGCTCTCTCCTCTCAAAGCTCGCGCAGGTATACGCCCGCGATCTCGGGAAGACCGGGTTCGTTTTCAATGCGCTCGCGTTCCTCCGGCGGCGCCGCCCAGGCAATGCCGCAGTCGGCGGTGATGCTCCGCGGCGCGGGGATGAGCCGCCCGGGGATGTTTCGCTCCTGACAGAGCTTTTCCGTCGCCATCGCTGCGGCGGTCGTGTGGAATGTAAAGATCACGTATTCTTTCTTTTCGCGTACTCTCATAGGGCAATATCGCGGACGGCGTCCGCCGCCTGCTCCGCTTCCTCCATCGTATTGAACCAGCCGAACGAAAAGCGCACCGCGCCCTGCGAGACGGTACCGAGCGCTTCGTGCATCCGCGGCGCGCAATGCGCGCCGGAGCGCACGGCGATGCCGTAATCGTCCGAGAGAATCTCCGCCACCTCGCCGGAATCCATGTCGCCGATGTTGAGCGAGACGATCGGCGCGCGGTCTTGTGTGAAGTCACCGTACACCGTCACGCCCGGCAGGGCGGATACTTTATTATAAAATGTGCTCATGAGCGCCGTCTCGTGCGCGTGGATGGCGGCGGGGGTAATCTCGTTCAGGAAATCCACCGCTGCGGAAAGCCCTGCGATGCCGTGGCCGTTGAGCGTGCCGCTCTCGAGCCGCGTCGGGTATTCCTCCGGCTGGGAGCGCCGGTAGGACTGCACGCCTGTGCCGCCGGTTTTGAGCGGGCGAATCTCCACGCCGGGCGCGGCGACGAGCCCGCCGGTGCCCTGCGGCGCCATCATGCCCTTGTGGCCGGTGAAGCAGAGGACGGAAATGCCGTCTCGCTGCGCGTTCAGGTCAAAGCTGCCTGCCGTCTGCGAGGCGTCGAGAATAAAGAGCAGCCCGTGCTCGCGCGCGAATGCGCCGATGCGCGATACGTCCAGCGCGTTGCCGGTGAGATTGGAAGCATGCGTGCAGACGATGGCGCGGGTGTTGGGGCGCAGCGCGCGGGAGAAGTCATCGTAATCGATGCAGCCGCGCGTGTCGGCGTGCAGGAACGTTGTCTCCACGCCCTCGCTCTCCAGCCGGTAGAGCGGGCGCAGAACGCTGTTGTGTTCCAAATCGGTCGATATCACGTGGTCGCCGGGGCGCAGCAGGCCGAAAATGGCGGTGTTGAGCGCTTCGGTCGAGTTTTGCGTGAAGCAAACGCGCGAGGGATCGGCTCCGCCGAAAAAGGCGCAGAGCTTTTCGCGCGCGCCGTATACGACGCGCGCGGCGCTGAGCGCGCTCTCGCTCGCGCCGCGGCCAACGTTGCCCAGCGAGCACAGCGCCTCGCTCACCGCGCGCACGACGCCCTCCGGCCGGCGGAGCGATGTGGCGGCGTTGTCGAGATAGATCATAAAAAACTCCCTCCCGGAAATATTCTTCCCCAAGAGGGTAGCACGTTTGCCTTGTTTCGTCAAGAAACCCGATAATAGTATCGGGAATTATGAATGATCCTCGTGCGCGAGAAAAGCAGTGTGCAGGCAGCGGAGCGTTTCAAGGCTCTGCTCCTCCGGGACGTGCACGGTGAGCCGCCCATCGGTGAGCAGTGCGGCGTCCGGGGAGAGACCTGCCTCCCGCAGCGCTGCGACCGCCTGTTCGGGGAGCGAATCGAACGTGTGCAGGTGCGTGCCGACGAGCGAGACGAGCGCGCCGGAGCGCGTTACGGCGGTGAGGCGCCCCTCGTTTTCCGGCAGCGGCAGCGGCCGGATGACGGTGCCGGGCGCGGGAACGAGACTCGAGAGCACTGTGAGCGGGACGGCAAAGCGCAGCGCGAGCGCTGCGCTGCGCTCGTGCAGCACCTGTGAGCCGAGCGAGGCGAGGCGAAGCATTTCCTCGCTGTCTACGGCGGGAAGCCGCCGCGCCTCCGGAATGAGCCGGGGGTCAGCGGTGAACACGCCCTCCACATCGGTGTAGATGCGGCATTCGTCCGCGCGCAGCGCCGCCGCCGCGGCTACGGCGGTCGTATCCGAGCCACCGCGCCCGAGCGTTGTGATGTCGTTTCCGGGGCTCACGCCCTGAAAACCGGCGATGAGGACGATCTTCCCCTCGTTCAGCTCGCGGCGCACGCGATCCATGGAGAGACGGCGGATGTGCGCATCGCCGTATGTCTCATCCGTGCCGACGCCCGCCTGCCAGCCGGTGAGCGACACGGCGGGAAGACCCATTTCCTCGAGCGTCATCGCCATGAGCGCAACGCTTGCCTGCTCGCCCGTCGCGAGCAGCATGTCAAGCTCGCGCTTGGAGGGGTTGGGGCTGTAGTGCGCGGCGGTAGACAAGAGCGCATCGGTTGTTTTCCCCTGCGCCGAGAGCACCGCCGCAACGGAGTGCCCGGCGCGCACCGTGTCGGCGATGAGGCGCGCCGCACAGCGGACGCGCTCGACCCCGGCGAGCGAGCTTCCGCCGAATTTTTCCACGATCAGCATATCGATAAAACCTCCGGAATGGCAAAATGGGATTTGACACTCCATTGTATTCCGCTGCGCCGAACGTGGGCACAAAGAAAAAAGGACAGGCGATTGCCTGTCCTGAACTGCCTCACAGAGTTTGCTCCCGCGAGAGCAAATAAAATGGGATCATTTTCTCCGGCGACATGTGCGTCGGAGAAAATTCCTCTCGGCTCGCAAACGTGCGAACGCAGTGAGTGCGCTGCGGCGAGCCGTTATCCCCTCAAACGAGAGCCCGGCGAAGCGGGTCTCGTTTGACGGCGTCAGCCCGCCAGTATTTCCGCGCGGATGACGCCGTCGGCGGCGACGAGGCGGTTCATAAGCGTTTCCATGCTCTCGCTCATCCCGGCGGTCTCGGCGCTGATGGTGATCGTGGCGCAGCCGCTCACCGGGATGCTCTGGTTGATCGTGAGAATGTTCGCGCCGCACTGGGCGAAAACGCTCAGCACCGCCGAGAGCAGACCCGTCTGGTCGCGCAGCATGACCTGGAACGTCAGAATGTGGCCGTGGCGCAGATCCTGAAACGCCGTGATCGAGTCCTTGTACTTATAAAATGCGCTCCGGCTGATGCCGACGCGGTTGACCGCATCGCCGACCGTGCCGCATTCGCCGGTCTGCAAAAGCTCTTTCGCTTCCATGACCTTGAGAAAGATCTCCGGCAGCATGTCCGCTTCCACCAGATAGTAGGTGGGGAGATTTTTGTTTGCCATATATGTCCCTCCGTGAAAAGCATTTGTTTTCGGTCGGTACATCATATCACCCGCGGCGGAAAAAAGCAAGCACAATTTCCATGCAGGACGGACATTGAAAAATTGCAAAAACCGTGTATAATACTCTTTATTAATTTAACCGGAGAAGGGGAACGCCCATGAAAGCCATTGTATCCGTATTCGCGCGCGACGCCAAGGGCATCACCGCGTACATCACCGCCGCGCTTGCCGAGCAGAACATCAACATTCTCGACATCAGCCAGACGCTCATGCAGGGCTACTTCACGATGATCATGCTCGTCGATCTTGCCGAGTGCGAAATGCCGTTCGATAAGCTTTCGCAGCATCTGCGTGCCGTCGGCGAGGCGCGGGGGCTCGCGGTGCACGTGCAGCGGCAGGATATTTTCGATGCCATGCACAGGATCTGAGGAGGGCACGCCATGAGCTATTTCCTCAATACCGACGAGATCGTCCAGACCATCCGGATGATCGAGCAGGAGCACCTCGACGTGCGCACGATCACACTGGGACTGAGCCTTCTCGACTGCGCGACCGGCGACATCAAGAGAACCGCCGATAAGGTCTACGAAAAAATCTGCCGCGAGGCGCACGATCTTGTCCCGACGGGCGAGGCTATTGAACGGGAGTTTGGCATCCCGATCGTGAATAAACGTGTATCCGTCACGCCCGTGGCTCTCATTGCGGGCGGGTGCGGCGAAAATCTCGTGCCGATTGCCGAGGCGATGGATCGCGCTGCGCGCGAGGTCGGCGTGAACTATATCGGCGGCTTTTCCGCGCTGGTGCAGAAGGGCTTTACGAAGGGCGATCGCAGTCTCATTGCCTCCATCCCCGAGGCGCTTGCGCGCACCGAGCGCGTGTGCGCGAGCGTGAACGTCGGCTCCACGCGCGCGGGCATCAACATGGACGCCGTGGCGGAGATGGGACGTATCATTAAAAAGTGCGCGGCGCTCACCGCCGATACGGACGGGCTGGCGTGCTCGAAGCTCGTCGTGTTCTGCAACGCGGTGGAGGATAACCCGTTCATGGCGGGCGCATTCCACGGCGCGGGCGAGGCCGAGAGCGCGGTAAATGTCGGCGTTTCCGGCCCCGGCGTCGTTTATCAGGCGCTGCAGGAGTGCAAGGGCGCGAGCTTTGACGTTGTGGCCGAGACGATCAAGCGCACGGCGTTTAAGGTGACGCGCATGGGGCAGCTCGTCGCGCGGGAGGCGTCCCGGCGGCTCGGCGTGCCGTTCGGCATTGTCGATCTCTCGCTTGCGCCGACCCCGGCGGTGGGCGACAGCGTGGCGCGCATTCTGGAGACCATGGGGCTCGAGGTGTGCGGCACCCACGGCACGACCGCCGCGCTCGCTCTGCTGAACGATGCGGTGAAAAAGGGCGGCGTGATGGCGTCCGGCCACGTCGGCGGACTCTCCGGCGCGTTCATCCCGGTCTCGGAGGACGAGGGCATGATCGCCGCTGCGCGCGAGGGGACGCTCACGCT
>CAKTBC010000107.1 GCA_934533005.1 uncultured Oscillospiraceae bacterium
CGGATGATGACCGGCCAGAGCTCGGTGCGCTTGCCGTCCACGACGCCGGTGGTGCGGATGTCGGGGACGATCGTGAAATACTGCCAGACCTTCGCATCCATGCCAGACTTCGCGAACTCCTCGCGGAGGATGGCGTCGGACTCACGCACGGCGGCCAGACGGTCGCGGGTGATCGCGCCGACGCAGCGGACGCCGAGACCGGGGCCGGGGAACGGCTGACGCCACACCATGCTGTGCGGCAGGCCGAGCGCCTCGCCAACTTGGCGGACCTCGTCCTTGAAGAGGTACTTCACCGGCTCGACGAGCTCAAAGCCGAGTTTCTCGGGCAGGCCGCCGACGTTGTGGTGCGCCTTGACGCCCTTGTCGCTCTCGACGATGTCGGGATAGATCGTGCCCTGGCCGAGGAAATGGGTGCCCTGAAGCTTCGCGGCCTCTTCCTC
Source organism: uncultured Oscillospiraceae bacterium (assembly GCA_934533005.1). Classification (GTDB taxonomy): domain Bacteria; phylum Bacillota; class Clostridia; order Oscillospirales; family Oscillospiraceae; genus Apopatocola. The sequence goes on from CAKTBC010000107.1 coordinate 441, forward strand.
AAAGACGTGGATGAACTCCTCGCCGATGATCTTGCGCTTGCGCTCCGGCTCCGAAACGCCTGCGAGCTTATCAAGGAAGCGGTCGGTCGCGTCCACGTAGGTGAGATTCGCGCCCAGCTCCTCGCGGAAGACCTTGATGACCTGCTCGCTCTCGCCCTTGCGCATGAGACCGTGGTTCACGTGCACGCAGTAGAGCTGATCGCCGATGGCTTTGAGCAGCAGCGCCGCCACAACGGAGCTGTCCACGCCGCCGGAAAGCGCCAGAAGCACCTTGCCGTCGCCGACCTGCTCACGGATGAGCGCGATCTGCTCTTCGATGAATTTTTCGACGTTCAGCGTCTCACCGAAGGCGCGCCCGCCGATCTTTTTTTCTTCGCTCATAATTTACTCTCCTTGGGTCAAAATATTTCTATGGCTATTGTAATGTTTCGCACCGTCATCATTTTCACGGTGCTGCTTTTGTGTATGCGCATTTTAGGAAAGCGGCAGCTTGGCGAGCTGGAGCTCTCCGAGCTCGTCGTCTCCGTGCTGGTGGCAGACCTGGCCTCACTCCCCCTGCAGGATATCGGCATCCCGCTCATGAACGGCCTCGTCTCCATTTTGACGCTCTTTTGTCTCGAGCTCATTCTCTCCGGCGCCACGCTCCGCAGCCAGAAGCTGCGCACAGCGCTTTTCGGCAAGCCGTGCTTTCTCATCGAGAAAGGAAAGATCAATCAAAAAGAGATGCACCGCTGCCGGTTCTCCGTGGACGAGCTGACCGAGGAACTGCGCGCCCAGAGCGTCAACGATCTCTCCACGGTGGAATACGCCATTCTCGAAACGGACGGCACGCTCAACGTTATCCTCACGCCCGCAGAGCGCCCCGTTACCGCCGGGCAGCTCCATTGTGCCGAGCCGGAGACGGGCTACCCCTACATTCTCATCAGTGACGGGACGGTGCTGCACGAAAATCTTCGCAAATGCGGCAAAACCGAGGATTGGCTGCGCGCGGAGTGCCGCCGGCAGGGCGTGAAAAGCCCGGAGCAGGTGTTTCTTCTCACCTGCGACAAGGCCGGGAACGTTTATTTTGCCAAACGGGAGAAACGCCCATGAAAAAAGCCATTGCGGCCGCCATGCTGCTCGCGCTGCTCTTCGGCGCGGCGGCGTGGAACATTGCGCACATTGATGCTCTCACCGGCAATCTCACGGCGCTTGCGGAAGAAGCGCTGGAATTTTGCCGCACGGAAGATTACGGCGCCGCGGAGGAGAAGCTCCGCGAGGCCATCGAGCTCTGGTACGCCTCAGAGAGCTATACGCACATCATGATCCGCCATTCGGAGGTGGATTCCACCACGGACGCCTTTTACGCCGCGCTCGAAACCATCCTCACCGGGGACGCCGACGCCGCCGAGAGCGCCATTGAATGTCTCGAAGCGCATCTGCACAGCATCGACTCCATGGAGCACGTGAGCTTCAAGAGCGTATTTTAAGCTTTATCCTCCAGAAGATGCGTCAGCTCTTCCATGAAGGTGTTGATATCTTTAAACTGGCGGTAGACCGAGGCGAAGCGGACGTAGGCGACCTCGTCGAGTGATTTGAGGCGCTTCATGACCATTTCGCCGATCTCGCTCGTCGGGCATTCGCGCTCGAGCCGGTTTTGCAGCTCCTGCTCGATCTCGTTGGCAATGCGCTCAAGATCGCCGAGGGCGACGGAGCGCTTTTCGCACGCTTTGAGCATGCTGTTGATGAGCTTATTTTTATCGAACGTCTGGCGGCTGCCGTCGCGCTTGACGACGACGAGCGGCAGGCGCTCCATGACCTCATACGTTGTGAACCGGCGCTGGCAGGCGAGGCATTCTCTTCTCCGCCGGATGGACGCGCCTTCGTCCGCCGGGCGGGAGTCGATGACCTTGCTTTCCGCATAGCCGCAGAACGGGCATTTCATACGGTGTTACCCCCTGAAAGAAACATTTTTCAACATATTATACCATACGCCGCGCATCGCCACAAGGCAAGATACGGTTACAAAAAGGCAGGAAAACGAAATCACCGCTTCCATATATTGTCCGTTGCGGCATAGCAAGCCACACAGGTACAATGGAAGCGGTGATTTTTATGAAGTATCTTTTCTCCCCGCTCAGCGAGGAGGCGTTCGGCATGGTGCGCGATACGCTTTGCGTGAGCTGCGTGATGCTCTTCTGCTCGGTGATGGTGCTTTTACATATCGGCGCGCTCACGCCGCGCACCTACGCTCTCTACCGGCTCGCCGCCGAGCTCGAGACCGCCTCCGGCGGCTTTCTCCTCCTCGGTAACGCCGCAGCCTTCGTTCTCGAAAGCCTGCGCCGCCGATAGGAACTCCTCGCGCGTATAGAGTGAGTTCACCGCATCGAGCAGCGCGTTGGCCGAGAGATTTTCCGGCAGCGCGAGCTTTTTCTGCAAGACGCGGCGCTTGGCGGCGCTGTCCGCGCCGCCGGAGAGACCGAGAGCGGCGAGATCGGCCTTGGCAACTTTCTCGCGCGTCTCCATATCGCACTCCGCTCCGGCGCGGCGGAGCGCCTCTTCCAAAATTTCCGGCTTCATGCCCTCCACGCCGAGCGTTCCGGCGCGCGAGGGGGCTTTTTTGCGCCGCTCCTTGCCCGCTATATCCGGGATGTAGGCGTGCTTGAGATACTGCGCGCATATTGCGCCGCGCAGACGGTTTCGGATAACGAGCCCCGCGCCGTCCGCGTCCGTGAGGACGATGAGCCCGCGCTGCTCGGCCACACGCCGGAGCAGCGCGAGCTTTTCTTTATTTTTGAAGATACCGAATCCGTCGGTCGTGAAGATCGCGGTATCGACGAGCGGTTCAAGCGCGATTTTGTCATACCGTCCCTCGACGACGATGGCCTCCTTGATTTTAAGCACGGCGCGCCTCCATCGCGAAGCGGATCAGAAACTCCTTGACCGCCTCGGCGTCGGTGATCGCGCCGCTCTCGCGCGGCTTCATCGCATACTCCGCGCACAGCCGCACGCCGTTTGTGAGCGCTGGAAGGGAGAATTTTGCCGCCGTTTCGGCAAGCTTTCGTGCGCGGTACTCGCTTGAGGTGCCGAGCACTTCCATGAGAAACGGCGTTCCCCGGCCGCTCTTCTCGGCGATTTTCGCGGCATAAAGCTGCCGTACCTGCCAGCCGATCACGCCCATGATCTCGATGGGCTCGGCGTCTCCGGCCAGAAGCTCCGCGAGCTTGGCCGCTGCACCGTCGTAGTTCCGGCGGGCGATCTCCTCCGTCATCTGGAAGGCGTCTGCCTCCGGGATGTGGTGGGCAAGCTTCTCGACGTCCTGCACCGTGACGCGCTCGCCGGGAACATAGCCGCAGATTTTCGCGATCTCCGGGATGAGCCGGTTCATGAGATCCCCGGAGAGGAACACGAGCCGATCCACGGCGTCGCGGTCGATGCGCTTGCCGTTGGCCTCAAAGCGGCGGACGATCCAGTTGTTGAGCGGCGTGCCGGTCTGCGCCGTGAAGTTCACGGCCTTGCCCGCGGCCTTGAGCTGCTTTATGAAGGCGAGCCGCCCGTCCGGGTCAACGCCCGTCGGCAGCGTGATAACAACGGTGCACCAGTCCGGAATGTCCGAAAAGAGCGCCGTGGTGCGCTCGTCGCGGCATTTGTTCACATCAAAGCCGCGCAGCTCCACGAACGTCCTCTCTCCGAAGAACGGCATGGCGTCGAGCGCCTCGGCGATATCGTTCGCCGCGGGGGCGGGAGAATCGATGCGTTTTGCGTTGAATTCGTCCTCCTCCGTGCCGACGCACGCGGCGCGCAGGCGCGAAACGAAGTCTGTGAGAAGATAGTCCTCTTCGCCCCAGAGAAGATAGAGCCTCTCCGGGCCGTTATTGCGGAGATCTTTTACAAGCGCGCCGTAATCGAGCGGCGCTTCCTTTTTGCCGAAAGACGGCTTTGCCATAGTATTTACTCCTCCCCGGCGGCGAGAGTGATCTCGCCGTCGGTATCCGTGCGCAGCACGGTGATATCGTATTTGGCCAGCCGGTCGAGAACCTTCTGCGTCGGGTGGCCATAGGTATTATATCCAACGCAAATGACCGCCGTTTCCGGCGTGATCGCTTCCAGAAGTTCTTTGCAGGTGGACGTGTTCGAGCCGTGGTGCGCTACGAACAGCACCTCGGCATCCGGCAGCGGAGCAGACGCGACGAGCGCCTTTTCCGCTTTAGAGGGCGCGTCGCCGAGGATGAACGCTTCAAAATCCCCCTGCGCAGCCTCGATGATGAGGCCGTTTTCGTTTGCATTCTCTGACTCCGGCAGCAGCGGCGGCCATACGGTGAGCTCTGCCGTACCGAGCGGCAGCGTCATGTCCCCGTTCACATACTCTACGCTGGTTCCCTGCCGCTCCGCCGCATCCAGTATCTCCGCGAGCAGGGACGAGCCCTCCGTCTCGCGCGGCAGATAGAGCGTACCGACGCGCACGCGCTGCAGGAGCTGCGCCGCGCCGTTGGCGTGGTCGGTGTGAAGGTGCGTGAGGATGAGCGCGTCGACGTCTCTCCGGCATTCTCCGCCGAGAAACTGCACGGCGCTTTTCCCGGCGTCATGCGTGACCCAGCTTCCGCCGCAGTCGACCACCGCGGCGTGTTCGCCGCTCGTGAGAACGATGCATTCGCCCTGCCCGACATCGAGCGCCGTGAGGCGGAGCGTGTCGCTCCAATGGAGCTTCGTGATCCCGGCGGCGGCAAAGAGCAGCGCGAGCGAGAGCCCCACCGGCACGAGCGCGCGAAAGCGTCCGGTTTTCCGGGAGCGCAGCCATGCGGCAAGGAAGAGCACGTAAACGAGCGCAAGCCAGCCGAGAAAGAGCCGATTTCGCACATAAACGTTCGCGCACGGGAGGCGCGAGAGGAAGCCGGACACCGCATAGATATACCGAACGCCCCACGCGAGGACGCCTCCTGCCAGCGCCGCGGCGCCGGGAAGGAGTGCGCCGAGCACCACGGTGATGTATCCGCCGATGTAGACCGCCGATACGATCCACAGGCAGAGGATATTGGAGACCGGCGCTACGACCGACACCGAGCCGAAATGTACCGCCGTGAGCGGCACGGAAAGCGCCATGGCGCCGATGCTGCTCGAAACCGAGCCAGCGGCAAACAGGAGCAGCCGCCGCGCAAAACGGTTTTTGGCGATCTGCGTTTCGTCGATCCTCCGGCCGAGAGCACGGTACATCCGCTCGGAAAGGAGCCAGATGCCCGCCACGGAGGAAAAGCTCAGCTGCAAGCTGACGCTCGCGCAGGCGGAGGGGTTGA
>CAKTBC010000108.1 GCA_934533005.1 uncultured Oscillospiraceae bacterium
TCAAAGCGGTTGCCGGTGAACGCAAACGGCGAGGTGCGGTTGCGGTCGGTCGTATCGCGCACGAAGCGCGGCAGCACGTGCGCGCCAAGCTTCATGACGATCTTTTCCGTGCCGCTGTAGGGGGCGTCCTTTTCGATCGCGTCGAGCACCGCGGCGATCTCGTCGCCAAGGAAGATCGAAACAACGGCCGGGGGCGCTTCGTTCGCTCCAAGACGGTGGTCGTTGCTCGCCGTTGCAACGGAGAGCCGGAGAAGATCCTGATAATCGTCCACGGCCTGGATGACCGCGCAGAGGAACAGCAGAAACCGCGCGTTCTGGTGCGGCGTATCGCCGGGCTTGAGAAGGTTGACGCCCGTATCGGTGCAGAGCGACCAGTTATTGTGCTTGCCCGAGCCGTTCACGCCGTCGAACGGCTTTTCGTGCAGCAGGCACACGAGACCGTGGCGCGCCGCGACCTTTTTCATGAGCTCCATGGTGAGCTGGTTCTGATCGGTGGCAATATTCACGGTCGTAAAGATGGGCGCGAGCTCGTGCTGCGCGGGGGCGACCTCGTTGTGCTCGGTCTTGGCAAGCACGCCGTGCTTCCACAGCTCTTCGTTGAGATCGGCCATGAACTCTGCGACGCGCGGCTTGATCGCGCCGAAGTAATGGTCGTCCATCTCCTGTCCCTTCGGCGGCATCGCGCCGAAGAGCGTACGGCCGCAGAACATAAGATCCTCGCGCTTATCGAACATGGCGCGGTCAACGAGGAAATACTCCTGCTCCGGGCCGACGAGTGGGCGGACGATCTTCACATCGTCCATGCCGAAGAGCTTCAAAACGCGCAGCGTCTGCTTATTGAGCGCCTGCATGGAGCGCAGCAGCGGCGTCTTCTTGTCGAGCGCTTCGCCGCCGTAGGAGCAGAACGCCGTCGGGATGCAGAGGGTCCTATCCTTGATAAAGGCGTGGCTTGTCGGGTCCCAAGCCGTGTAGCCGCGCGCTTCAAACGTGGCGCGCAGGCCGCCGGACGGGAAGCTCGAGGCGTCCGGCTCACCCTGGATGAGCTCCTTGCCGGAAAACTCCATGATGACGCCGCCGTCCGGCGAGGGGGAGATGAAGCTGTCGTGCTTCTCCGCGGTGCTGCCGGTGAGCGGCTGGAACCAATGGGTATAATGCGTCGCGCCCTTTTCTACTGCCCATTCCTTCATGGCGTCGGCCACGGCGTTGGCGACCGCCGTATCCAGCGTGCCGCCCTCATACATCGTCTTTTTCAGCGAGACATACACGTCATACGGCAGCTTCGCTTTCATCACGCGGTCGTCAAACACAAGACTCCCAAAATACTCCGGTACGGTGCTCATGCATCCCACTCCTTTTTCGGAAAGATAAAATGAAAAAGGCGTCTCGGAGATTGCTCTCCAAGACGCCTTTGCCTTCGATGGGCGAAATTATATGCGCCCTGCACGGATTTGTCAATTCCCTTTTTTCGATTTTTTGCGGTTTTTTTCGTTGACGCGGTTTTGACTCGGTGATATAATTTCCACGTTAATGAGCAAAGGAGTTCATTCCCCGAAAGGAGTCTATCCTCTCGGGGAATGAACTCCTTTCGTATTTCGTATTTTTTCAGAAGGAAGGCGAAGTTTATGAAGCGGGAAGGAGAGATCCGCATTCCCTCCGGATGCGCCATTTCCGCCGTCATCTCCCGGGAGGGGCGGCGCATGACCGGCGAGGCGGTCATGAAGAGCATGGTTCCGATGCACGACCGCTCCAACGGTCTCGGCGGCGGTTTTGCCGCCTACGGCATTTACCCGGACTACCGGGATTATTATGCGTTCCACATTTTCTTTGACGACAACACCACGCGCCGCGAGTGTGAGGCGCATCTCAAGGAGGGCTTCGAACTCGTACAGGCCGAGCAGATCCCCATCCACATCATCCCGGAGATCACGGACGTACCATACATCTGGCGTTACTTTGTCTCCCCGCTGCCGTCGGTGCTCAAGCGGCTCCAGCTCGACGAGAAGGAATTTGTCGCGCGCACCGTTATGGAGATCAACACGAAGCTCAACGGCGCGTATGTTTTCTCCAGCGGCAAGAACATGGGCGTATTCAAGGCCGTCGGCTATCCCGAGGATGTGGGACGGTTTTACCGGCTCGATGAATACGAGGCCTACAGCTGGACAGCGCATGGCCGCTACCCGACGAACACCCCCGGCTGGTGGGGCGGCGCTCACCCGTTCGCACTGCTCGACTACACGGTCGTCCACAACGGCGAGATTTCGTCCTACGACGCGAACCGCCGTTTCATCGAGATGTTCGGCTACAAATGCACGCTGCAAACCGACACCGAAGTCATCACCTACATCGCCGACTACCTGCTCCGCCGGCAGGGGCTGTCGCTGGAGGAAGCAGCGAACGTCATCGCCGCGCCGTTCTGGAGCACGATCCGCGGCAAGGCCGCGTCCGAGGCCGACCGGCTCACGTATCTGCGCACGGTTTTCTCCAGTCTTCTCATCACGGGGCCGTTTTCCATCGTGCTCGGCTTCAACGGCGGCCTGATGGCACTCAACGACCGGCTGAAGCTCCGCTCCATGGTCACGGCGGAGAAGGACGATCTCGTATTCATTGCGAGCGAGGAGGCCGCCATCCGTGCGATGGAGCCGGACGCGCGCAATGTCTGGGCGCCGATGGGCGGCGAGCCGGTCATCGTGCGCGTGAAGGAGGGAACATACTAAATGGCTATCGAATATATCTACCCGCCGTTTGAGGTCATCCGGCGCGACGAGCGGTGCACCCGCTGCCGCATCTGCGAAAAACAATGCGCGAACGGCGTCCATACCTACGACGCCGAACGAAAGATCATGCTCGCAGATGAATCGAAGTGCGTAAACTGCCAGCGCTGCGTTGCGCTCTGCCCGACGCGCGCGATCAAGATCGTGAAAACCGACTGCTGCCTGCGCGAAAACGAAAACTGGAAGGGCGACACGATCCGCGAGGTCTACAAGCAGGCCGCCACCGGCGGCATCCTTCTCTCCTCCGGCGGCAACCCGACGCCGCTGCCGGGCTACTGGGACCGGCTTCTCATCAACGCCTCACAGGTCACGAATCCCTCGATCGACCCGCTGCGCGAGCCGATGGAGACACGCGTTTTTCTCGGCAAAAAACCGGACTCGATCCGCCGCCGCGCCGACGGCACGCTCGACACGACGCTCCCGCCGCAGCTTGAGCTCTCCGTGCCGATCCTCTTTTCCGCGATGAGCTACGGCTCGATCAGCTATAACGCGCACGCCGCGCTCGCCCGCGCCGCTGAGGAGCTTGGCATTTACTACAACACCGGCGAGGGCGGCCTGCACCGCGATTTCTACCAGTACGGCGCGAACACGATCGTCCAGGTGGCCTCCGGCCGCTTCGGCATCGAGGAGCGCTGTCTGAACGCGGGCGCCGCCATCGAGATCAAGATGGGCCAGGGCGCGAAGCCCGGCATCGGCGGGCATCTGCCCGGTGCAAAGATCGTCGGCGACGTATCCAAGACCCGCATGATCCCCGAGGGCTCCGACGCCATCTCCCCCGCCCCGCACCACGACATTTACTCCATCGAGGATCTGCGTCAGCTCGTCTACTCGCTCAAGGAAGCGACGCAGTATAAAAAGCCGGTCATCGTGAAGGTCGCGGCGGTACACAACATCGCCGCCATCGCAAGCGGCATCGCCCGCAGCGGCGCGGACATCATCGCCATCGACGGCTACCGCGGCGGCACGGGCGCTGCACCCACGCGCATTCGCGACAATGTCGGCATCCCCATCGAACTCGCTCTCGCCGCCGTTGACCAGCGCCTGCGCGACGAGGGTATCCGCAGCAGCGTTTCGCTCATCGCGGGCGGCAGCATCCGCTCGTCCGCGGACGTCGTCAAGGCCATCGCTCTCGGCGCGGACGCCTGCTACATCGGCACCGCTGCTCTGCTCGCGCTCGGCTGCCATCTGTGCCGCTCGTGCCACACGGGGCGGTGCAACTGGGGCATCGCTACACAGAATCCCGAGCTCGTCAAGCGGCTCGATCCCGACGTCGGCGCGGAGCGGCTCGTGAACCTTGTGACGGCCTGGAAGCGCGAGATCAAGGAAATGATGGGCGGCATGGGCATCAACTCCATCGAGGCGCTGCGCGGCAACCGCGTGATGCTCCGCGGCATCGGCCTCACGGAGAAGGAACTCGAAATTCTCGGCGTCGCCCATGCCGGAGAATGACGGTGGAAAACCGCGGAAAGGTGTGATATTATGGATTATATTGAAGCAGGCTCTCTCTCCTTTTCGGAGCTGAACGAAACCATCCGCAGCGCCGGGGTGAAATGCCGCGTGAGTGCATGTCTCGGCCAGCGGTTCATTGCCGCCGGCATGTCCCGCAAAAGCATTGAGATCGACGGTATCCCCGGCAACGCGCTCGGCGCCTATCTCAACGGCGCGGACATCACCGTCCACGGCAACGCGCAGGACGCCGTCGGCGATACGATGAGCGCCGGACGGATCGTCATCTACGGCAACATCGGCGACGCCGCCGGATACGCCATGCGCGGCGGAGAGATTATCGTGGAGGGAAACGCAGGCTACCGCGCCGGTATCCACATGAAGGAATACAAAGAGCATAAGCCCGTCATCGTCATTGGTGGGCGCGCCGGGAGCTTTCTCGGCGAATACCAGGCCGGCGGGCTCATCCTTGTGCTTGCGCTGCATACGGACGGCAAGCCCGTCACCGGCTATTTCCCCTGCACCGGTATGCACGGCGGAAAAATGGTTTTCCGCGGCGACGTATCGCGTGTGCCGTTCCCGAGCCAGGTGACGGCGCGCGCCGCCACCGAGGCGGACATGGCAGAGTTTGCGCCCTATGTGCGCGAGTACTGCCGCCTGTTCGGACGCGACGCGGAGGCCATGCTCCGCGATCCCTACACCGTCGTCACGCCGGACAGCAAGAACCCCTATAAGCAGATGTACGTTTCCGATTGAGAAAGGCAGGAGCAGCATGAAGTATTCCGAGTCCGAGATCCGGCAATACGTCGCGGAAGAGGACGTCAAATTCCTCCGCATGACGTTTTTTGACATGGCCGGAAACCAGAAGAATATGTCCATTCTACCGGACGCGCTCGACCGCGCGTTTTCCACCGGCATCGCGTTTGACGCCTCCGCCGTCCTCGGCTTCGGCGACGAGCTGCACTCGGATCTCTTTTTGCAGCCGGACACCTCAACGCTCTGTCTGCTCCCGTGGCGGCCGGATCACGGGCGCGTGGCGCGCCTTTTCTGCCGCATCCTGCACTCGGACGGCACGCCCTTTGAGGGCGACTGCCGCGCTCTGCTGCAAAAGGCGGTGGACGATGCCGCGGCAATGGGCGTTTCGTTTGCGTTCGGCTCGGAGATGGAGTTCTATCTCTTCCGCCGCGACGAGAACGGCGAGCCGACCACGATCCCCTACGACCGCGCCGGGTATATGGACATCGCGCCCGAGGACAAGGGCGAGAACGTCCGCCGCGAGATCTGCCTGACGCTCGAGCAGATGGGCATCCGCCCAGAGTGCTCCCACCACGAGCAGGGGCCGGGGCAGAACGAGATCGACTTCCGGTACGCCGAGCCCGTCAAGGCTGCGGA
>CAKTBC010000109.1 GCA_934533005.1 uncultured Oscillospiraceae bacterium
CGAGATCGTCCGCTTTTATAATTCCGAACCGAAAGGGACAAACTGAAAATGGCCTATTATCTTTCCGAGATCAATGAGCGCTGCCGCGCGGACGCCGCCGGCTTCATCGCCGCGTGTGATAAAATCTATGCCGAACGGCTGGAGCTCGCCGCTGACCGCATTATGGAAAACATGGAAAAGAGCCCGATCGTTTTGCTCTCTGGCCCCTCCGGCAGCGGCAAGACGACGACCGCGCTGAAGGTGTGCGAGGTGCTCGAGCGGCGCGGCGTGCGCACGCACAGCATCTCCATGGACAACTATTTCAAAACCGTCTCCCCGGAGACGACGCCGCGCACGCCCGAGGGCGGCTATGATCTTGAATCGCCCTTGTGCATGGACATGGAGCTTTTGAACGAGCACTTCTCCGTCCTCTCCGAGGGCGGGCGCATTCTCGTGCCGCGCTATGACTTTGTGCACCAGTGCCGCGATCTGGAGCCGAGCGCCTCGCTGCGCCTGAAGAAAAACGAGGTCGCTGTTTTTGAGGGCATCCACGCGCTCAACGACTCGATCACGCTCGTGCATCCCGAGGCCTTTAAGCTTTATATCAGTGCGCGCAGCAACATTCTGGACGATAACGGCGCGGTCGTGTTCAAGGGAACGTGGATGCGCCTCATGCGCCGCACTGTGCGCGACTATCTCTTCCGCGGCACCGCCGCGCAGCAGACGCTTGCCCATTGGGCGAACATCCGCCGCGGCGAGAAGCTGTATATTTCGCCGTTCAAGGACAAGGCCAATCTCCAGTTTGACTCCTCGTTTGCTTACGAAGTGCCGGTGCTCAACAACACCGCCACCGACCTTTTCAACGCCATGCCTGCCGATACGCCGCGCTACAGCGAGCTGCAAAGCATCCTCCCGGCGTTCGAGCGCTTTGAGGACGTTTCGCCCGACCTGCTCGCCAAGGACTCCCTGCTGCGCGAGTTCATCGGCGGCGGAAAATACGCTTACTGATCTTACTGATTTTTTCTGACCCGCGCACCCGAACACATAAAGAGAAAGGACGCATACCATCCATGCCCCAGTTCCGAGACCCCAACGAAAAACGAGATTTCATGCTCAATACGCCCATTTCCAAGCTTGTGCCGAAAATGGCGCTGCCATCGATCGCGGGAATGCTCGTTACGAGCGCCTACAACCTTGCCGATACGCTCTTCGTGAGCCAGCTCGGCACCGACGCTACGGGTGCGGTCGGCGTGAACGGCTCGATCGATCTCATCATCATGATGGCGGGCTCGCTCCTCGCCGTGGGCGCGGCGAGCCTTACATCGCGTCTGCTCGGCGCGAAGCAGGATGAGCGCGCCCGCGAGGTGCTCTCCACGTGCTTTTTCCTTGCGCTTGCGCTCGGGACGCTCGTGCTCATTCTCGGCTTTGCGTATCAGGATCAGATACTGCGCCTTCTCGGTGCGAACGAGGATATCCTCCCGTATTCGGAGCAGTACTGCCGGTATATCCTGCTCGCGGCGCCATTCATGGCAACGAGCTTTGTGCTCAACCAGTGCCTTCGTGCCGAGGGGAGCGCTGTGTTTTCCATGATCGGCATGGTGGCGGGTGCGGTGCTCAACGTGGGGCTCGACCCGCTCTTCATCTTCACGTTCGGCTGGGGCGTTGCGGGCGCGAGCGCCGCAACGGCCATATCCAAGGTTGTGAGCTGGTGCATCCTCATGACGCCGTATCTCCGCAAAAAAACGCTGCTCACGATCCGCTTCCGGCAGTTCCGCCCGCGCTGGAGCGACGCCAAAGAGGTCTGCGCCATGGGCAGCGCGAGCTTTTTCCGCAACGGTCTCGGCACGCTCGCCGGGATACTGCTCAACCGCATCGCTGTTACCTACGGTACGAGCGCGCTCGCAGCGATCAATGTTGCCAACCGCATCACCATGTTCATGACGAGCGCCTGTCTCGGCTTCGGCCAGGGCTTCCAGCCCGTGGCGGGCTTCTCGTGGGGCGCGAAGCGGTACGACCGCGTGCGGGAATCGTTCCGGTTTTCCATGATCGCGTGCGTTGCGGGCATCTCCGCCGTGGCGCTCGTTGTCGGGATATTTGCCCGGCCCATTCTGCTGCTCTTTACCGAGAACGACGCCGAGCTTGTGCGCATCGGCGTATTCTCGCTGCGCATCCAATGCCTCGCCATGCCGTTTCACGGCTTCGGCATCATTGTGAATATGCTCTGTTCCGGCATTGGGCGGGCGCTGCCGTCGCTGCTGCTGGGGCTGGCGCGGCAGGGCATCTGCTTTTTCCCAATATTGCCGGTCATGATCCGGCTCTGGGGCGTGTGGGGCATTGCGTCGGTGCAAGGCGCGGCGGATATGCTCGTGATGCTGCTTGCCGTGCCGATTGCCGTGCGTGTTTCGCGTGATATCCGGCGGCGGGAGGCCGAGCAGGGGGGAGAAACGGCTCCGGCGTAAGTTTTTTCGCCCCAATGCATGTTTATGCTTGACTTTTTTCTTTAGCAAATTATAATAAAAAAGTAATCTCAATGATAGAGGCGCGATCAACATCAGTACGCTTTCGTTGTCCGGCAGACACCGGGGAGGCGGAAAGGGGAGATTGCCGAAGGATTTCTCCGCTGTCTGGCGGGGGATACCTGGGACGCGGGAAAACATTCCGCGGACTGTCACTTCGGTGGAGAGCTGTCATTGCTGCGAATTTGGTATATTTTTATTACTGATTTTGTATGCACAGCCGTGATCCTTCCACCGGGGATCACGGCTTTTTGCATGCGCGGGAGGTTTTCTCATGTTTTACGGTACCATCTGGGCGCTGCTGCCGCCGGTCGTCGCCATCGCTCTGGCGCTGATCACCAAGGAGGTCTATTCCTCGCTCTTCCTCGGCATTGTTGTGGGCGCGGCGCTCGTGGCCGGGTTTGCGCCGGTCAAGACGCTGGACGTTATCATCAACGACGGCTTCATCGCCGGTGTGGCGGATGCCTGGAACGTCGGTATTTTTCTGTTCCTCATCCTGCTCGGCATCCTCGTTGCGCTCATGAACCGCGCGGGCGGCTCGGCGGCGTTCGGGCGCTGGGCGGAAAAGCACGTACATACCCGCGCGGGCGCGATGCTTGCCACGTTCCTTCTTGGCGTGCTCATCTTTGTGGATGACTATTTCAACTGCCTCACCGTCGGCAGCGTTATGCGCCCCGTGACGGACGGCCACCGCATCTCCCGTGCCAAGCTCGCCTATCTCATCGACGCGACGGCCGCGCCCGTATGCATGATCGCGCCGATCTCCTCGTGGGCGGCGGCGGTTTCCGGCATTGTGGACGAGAGCGTCATGTCCGGCACGGAGCTCTTTGTGCGCGCGATCCCATGGAACTACTATAGCCTTCTCACGCTGGTGTTCATCGTTGGCCTCTCGCTCCTGCAGTTTGACTACGGCCCCATGAAGCTGCACGAAATGAACGCGCAGCTCAACGGCGACCTCTTCACCTCCGGCGAGCGGCGCGACGACGAGGCAGACATGGTTGTCTCGCCGAAGGGCCGGGTCATCGATCTTGTGCTCCCGGTGATCGTGCTCATCGGCTGCTGCGTCACTGGTATGCTGTATGTCGGCGGATTCTTCTCCGGTACGTCGTTCGCCGCGGCCTTTGCCGGGACGGACGCCTCCGTCGGCCTGCCCTGGGGTACGCTCATCGCGCTCGTGTTCACCGTGATCTACTACATCTGCCGCGGCCTGCTGAGCTTCAAGGAAGCCATGGAATGCACCACCAAGGGCTTTATCGCCATGGTCCCGGCGCTCCTTATCCTCACGTTTGCCGTAACGCTCAAGAACATGACCGGCATGCTCGGCGCGGCGGAATATGTGTTCGGCGTGATGCAGGGCGCGTCCCAGAGCCTTTATAACCTGCTTCCGGCGATCATCTTCCTGGTCGGCTGCGGTCTTGCGTTCTCCACGGGTACGAGCTGGGGTACGTTCGGCATTCTGATCCCGATCGTGACGGACGTGTTCCCTGCAGACAGCAAGCTCCTCATCATCGGCGTCTCTGCGTGCCTCGCGGGCGCGGTCATGGGCGATCACTGCTCGCCGATCTCCGATACGACGATCATGGCCTCCGCCGGCGCGCAGTGCGACCATCTCAACCATGTCTCCACGCAGATCCCCTATGTGCTCACTGTTGCCGCGATCTCGTTCGTGAGCTACATCATCGCCGGGTTCGTGCAGAACGTGTATGTCTGCCTCGCCATCGGCGTCGCGCTGACGATCGCCACGCTCTTCGTGCTGCGCGCCGTAACATCCCGCCGCGAGACGGTCAACACCTGAATAGATTCTTTTCGATACATCAAACGCGCCGGAGCATTGCCTCCGGCGCGTTTGACATTTTCTGATTTTTGTATCTTTCCTCCGGCGGAATTTTCGGTATAATGGGCTCAGCAAATAAAGAGGTGATCAACTGTGAGATATTGGGAAATTCTGGTTTTCTGCCTGGGCATATCGCTGGACGTATTCGGCGCGGCCGTGTGTCAGGGCGCGGTGCTCGGCGAGCTTCGCCGCCGCCGCGTTGCCGCGTACTGTCTCATCTTCTGCGCAGCGCAGGTTGCGGCGATGGGGATCGGGCGGCTTCTCGGCATGCTGCCGCGCTTCGCCTCGTACTACACCGTGGCGCAGGGGCTGTGGCATCTTCTCGGCGCGCTCATTTTCTTCGTGCTTGGCGCGTATCTGATCGTGAAGGCAATCCGCAAAAAGACCGTTTTTGAGCACCGCTCGGAGATTACCTACAAAAAGGTCGTCGGCACCGCCGTGCTCACGAGTCTTGATTCGCTGCTCGCGGGCGTCAGCTCCCGCTTTCTCGATGCGTACTGGCTCTCCTGCCTTGCTACGCTCTTCGGCGTAACGGCGGTGTGCGCGTTTGGCGGCGTGTCGGTGGGCTATCATTTCGGGTATTCGCAGAAAAACACCGCGTATTGGATCGGCGGCGTGCTGTTCCTTGTGACCGGCGCGGACGTGCTGATCCGCTCGCTGCTCTGACAGGGAGGCAAACATGGACAGCCGCAAGGATATGACCAAGCGCCTGATAGCCGACGGCTTCAAGGCGCTGCTGCTGCGATATCCCTTTGAAAAGATCTCCATCATGATGATCACGAACGAGGCCGGCATCCGCCGCCCGTCGTTTTATAACCACTTTCAGGACAAATACGATCTTCTTGCGTGGATCGTGGAAACGGATGTGGTCGCTCCGGCGGGCGAGCCGCTGCGCCGCGGCGACGGCGTCGGAGCGCTGCGCACGATCTTTACCGGGCTCGTGGAGGACAGCGCCTTTTACCGCAAGGCGTTTACCGTCACGGGGCAGAACGGCTTTGAGGACTCGTTCGCGGACGCCGTGCAGCGTCTGCTGCTGAAAAACGCCGCCCTCGCGCCCGCCGTAGGGCATGCGGAACTCCTTTCTGACAAAACGGTGGCGCGCTTTAACGCCATCTGCCTCGTGTCCACGGTAAAGCACTGGCTGGAAAGCTCCCGTGCTGCAAGCGTGGACGAGCTGGTGGATGCGTATCTCTATCTCGTCTCCCACAGCGCGTGGATGTAACGTAATGAGCAAAAAATGGCTCCCTCGTCCGAGGGAGCCATTTTTTACGGATTCAC